>JAZSCO010000001.1:0-2155 GCA_045602965.1 Acutalibacteraceae bacterium
CTCTGAACAACATACCAGATGTTATAACGGGGTCTTTTGCCGAGGCGTGATGCCCAGATACGTGTTCCGTCGGGGCTTTCCCAGAAGAACTCGGAACGGGAAGCTTTATATGTATTGATGCCTCTGTAGAATGAAGCAAAGTTGATGCCGAAACCCGAATAGCGCTGGGGAAGCTGTGAAATCTGCCCCCAACCGAAAGGCGAATAACCTGTTTTGCTTACGCCGCCCATTTCCTTTGCCATCTTGTGACCGAGGAGGAGGTTACGGACAAGTGCTTCGCTGCCAACTGTGAATTCGTCGGGAAGGCAGAACCAGGGACCGACGGCAATTCTGCCCTCGGAGATATATTTCTTGAGCTTTTCCTTCTTTTCGGGATATACTTCAAGGTAATCCTGAATGGGCATTGTCTGTGAGTCAAAGTGGAAATGCTTGTAATCGGGATTCTTGTCGAGAATGTCGAGAAGCATATCTACCATGTAGCCGAGCATATGCTGAGTTCTGCGTGCGGAGAAACGCCATTCTCTGTCCCAGTGAGTGTTTGATATAAAATGACACTGAAGCTTGTTGTTTTCCATATCTTTTCTCCTTATCCTTTGATTATTTTCATGATTTCGGCAAAGTCGTTGCAGAAGTGTGAGCAAACAGCCTTTGTGCCGCTTGATTCGATGTTGCCGCCTGCGATGCCGATTGTGGTATAGCCTGCAAGACGAACGGAGCAAGCGCCTGCGCCGCTGTCTTCAATGCCGACAACTCTGTTTCTGTCTGCGAAAGCTTCGCCGAGACCTACGATTGAAGTTTCGGAATAGAGCCAGGGATGGGGCTTGGGTGAAAGCTCGCCGAGTGTACCTACGCTGCCCTTGCGAAGGGGGAAACCTGCCGAGATGATTGCATCGTAGAAATCCTTGGGGTCGCCCATTCC
The DNA here is from genome assembly GCA_045602965.1 of Acutalibacteraceae bacterium. GTDB lineage: Bacteria > Bacillota > Clostridia > Oscillospirales > Acutalibacteraceae > CAG-177. The sequence continues at coordinate 920 of JAZSCO010000001.1, forward strand.
GAGAGTACGGAATGCGGAGAGGATTTCGGGCCATGCTTTTTCGTAAAGACCCGAGGTGACAAGACCGATCTTAACGCCCATATCCTTGAGTTCAAGAAGGAAATCCTTAACGCCCTCTGTGGGAGTGAATGCGCCGTCTTTGCCTCTGCCTGCCATGATTTCTTCCATTTCTCTGTGGGTATGTTCAAAGTAGAAATCGCGAGCTTTTTCGAGAGATTCGCCGGGGCAGTATTTATCGATGCAGTACTGAAGATGTTCGGAAACGCTGTGACCCGAAACAAAGGGAAGGTCAGCGTCTTCAAGCTCAAACTTGGGGTCGCCGAGCATACTTGCTGTGCTCATCTGGATAATCCAGATCCAGAAATCTTCGCTGCGTACGGTTGTGCCGTCAAGGTCCATGAGCACTGCGTTGAGGGGATATTCTGTTTTAACGGGATATACGGGATAGTAAACGGGGTAGGCGATAGCTGACTTAACGCCTGCAAGTGTGTGAGTGCCGAAAGAAACGAACTCAACCTTCTTGTCACCTGTTGCAACTATGCAGTCAACGCCGTTTTTGCCGGTTACAAATTTGCCGTCTTCTGTTGTTTCGAGAAGATGAAAACCGCTCTCGGGTCCGACAGGTCCGAGGTCGGGGATAATAATTTTTTTGTCGAGAATCATTGCTATTTCCTTTCTGACATAAATTTTCAGTTTATTCTATCATATTAATTTAAAGAAGTAAATCATTAAAATGAATATTTTAAAAATTATTTGTATTGAAATGTGTAATATTTGGTGATATACTGTACTGTGAATGAATTTAATTCAGCCATTTATATATAAGAAAGGACGATGCAAGTTGGCAGAAATCAAAAATTTTGACGCTGTCGCAGCTCTCGATGCAATGGATGCTCATGTTGACGACTGGCGCGACGCTACCAAAGGCAAGCAGAGAGGTATCTTTTCGTTTGACGATGTTGTAAACGTTAAACTCAAAACCCTCAAAAAGAGAATTTATACCGATATCGAATCGCTTCCCGCATGGAAAATGAAGGAATGCATTTATAAGGGAATCGGCGATTACGAATATCTTTATGACGAATGGAAGGACCTCAATGTAGGCGACAAATGGGGTAACAACGGATGGAGTGCATTCTTCAAAAACTCCTTCGATATGCCCGAAAGATTCGCAGGCAAGAAGGTTACTCTCAACGTTTATTTCGGCGGTGACTCACTTCTTTCTCTCAACGGTGA
>JAZSCO010000002.1:0-5077 GCA_045602965.1 Acutalibacteraceae bacterium
TAAACCTTGAGAGCGTCGGGTGAAAGCTTCTTTGAAAGAGGAAGAACGGCTGCCTTGAAGGGAGCAACTGCGGGGCTGAGGTGGAGAACAACTCTTGTATCGTTCTTTTCTGCGTCGATAACTTCTTCGTCATATGCTTCGCAGAGGAGAGCGAGAACTGTTCTGTCAAGACCGTAGGTTGATTCGATGATAAAGGGGATATATCTTTCGTTGGTTTCGGGATCAAGATAGTCCATCTTCGCACCGCTGTATTCCTGATGTCTTGTGAGGTCGAAGTTGGTTCTGTTGTGAGTACCGTTGACTTCGCCCCAGCCGAAGGGGAAGAGGAATTCAATATCGCAGGCTGCCTTTGCATAGTGAGCAAGCTTTTCGTGGTCATGATAGCGAAGATGCTCGGGGTTGATGCCGAGGTCCTGATAATACTTCATGCCGTATTCCTTGAAGTAATCGTAAAGCTCACTGTCTGTGCCTTCCTTGCAGAAAGTCTGGAATTCCATCTGTTCGAATTCGATTGTTCTGAAGGTGAAGTTACCGGGTGTGATTTCGTTTCTGAAAGCCTTGCCTATCTGACCGATGCTGAAGGGAAGCTTTGCTCTCATTGTTCTCTGAACGTTGAGATAGTTAACATATTCACCCTGAGCATTTTCGGGACGGAGATAGATAACGCTCTTGCTGTCGTTTGTAACGCCTCTGAAGGTCTGGAACATCAGGTTGAATTCTCTGATGTCGGTGAAGTTATGCTTGCCGCAGTTGGGGCAGGGGATCGAGTTTGCCTTGATGTATTCAAACATTTCTTCCTTTGTCATGCCGTCTGCATGAGCATCGGGGTTGAAGTCATCAATGAGGTTGTCTGCTCTGTGACGCATTTTGCATTCCTTGCAGTCAAGAAGAGGGTCGGAGAAGCTGCCTACGTGTCCGCTTGCTTCCCATACTCTGGGATGCATGAGGATGTCTGCGTCAACTTCGTAGCTGTTTTTTCTTTCCTGAATGAAACGCTTGCGCCAGGTGTCCTTGACATTGTTTTTCATTCTTGTGCCGAGGGGACCATAGTCCCATGTGTTTGCAAGACCGCCGTAGATTTCGCTGCCTGCAAAAATGAAGCCTCTGCCCTTGCAAAGAGCAACGATTTTTTCCATGGTTTTTTCGGTATTTTTCATCATATCCAAAACTCCCGCCATTATAATATTTTTACTCTATTATGATAACCAAATTACCAATTAAAGTCAATGATTATAAAAACAAAAAAGACCGTGAAAAACGGTCTTTTTTGGTAATATTCAATATATTATGTTTTGCGCATGAAATAAAGATTAGTGCTTAATGATTTTGCCGTTGCCGTCTGTGAACTTGCTGCAAGCGATCATGATGAAATCGTAGAGTGTGCCGAATCCGCAAAGTCCGAATGTGAGAAGCCAGATGATGCCTGTTCCTGTTTTGCCTACATAGAAACGGTGGATACCGATACCGCCGAGGAAGAAGCAAATAAGGAGAGTTACGAGCCAATCTTTTTCGGATTTGGTGGGGTCAGCCATACCGGGTGCCTGAGCGTTGACAGCGCATCCGCAGCTGAGGCATACAGCCTGATTGTCTTTTACTTCTGCTCCGCAATTTTTACAAAACATTACAATTCCTCTTTTCTTTTTCTTTTACACCTAATTAAGGTATATTGAAATACTAACATAGTTTATTTATAGTGTCAATAAAAATGTGTATAAATTTACAATTTATGACGAAAAAATATACGGTTTGTTCAAAAAGCTGCGAATTGATTTTTGCATCATAAAAACCTATTTTTTCTTTTTAACCTTAACGGTTACAACAACGGCAACCGCAATTGCCGCAACTCCGAGTGCGGCGTAAAGGAATCCGTAATTCGGTTCTGCAACAAATATTTCTGTCGGACCGTCTGCGCCTCCGATGATGGCGATATCACCGTTGTCATCGTAATAATGTGCAACCGTAGTGCCGTTTTCGCCGATAACAACGCCGTTTTCATCGAAAATATACTGTGCATTTGCACCGATTGCGAATGAGAGCATCAGCAGGCAGGTTGTGAGAATTAAAAAAATTTTCTTAATCTTCATTTTCGTTCTCCTTTAAACTTTTAATTTTTTTGTATAAAGATTTACTGAAACGGCGGAGCATCTTTTCCGATGAGCCTTTTAACGTTATTTCTTTTTCAGCTGTCAGAATATGAATTTCAGGGCTTGAATATCTTGTCGCAAACCCCGTTTCCCTGACGGAAATGATATCTCTGATGTTGATATCAATCTCTTCGGTGTCAAGAATTCCGAATGGAATTATGCCGTAAATTCTGTCGGAAGTCATGGTCAGTTTGCATTTTCTTTCCTGAATTATTCCTGAAATACCTCTGAAAATCAGAAAGACGGATGCGAGCAAAGCAAAAATGTGAGAAACAAGCAATGATCTTTTTATAAAATATCTTTTCGAGTCAAACGTAAAAATACATAATACAAAAAGGGCAATGCCTCCGACGATTCGGAAGACTGAAGGAAGAACGAGGTAGTCTTTGTAGTTGAATTTTTCGGTATCCGTATCATCGGTGTTTGTGAGAATTTCTTGTTCTTTTTCGGTAACCTCATCGGTGCTTTCGGAGAAGTCGGCACGGTTTTTGGTTATGTATGCACCGCAATTCGGGCAGGTTTCTTCGCTTTTTTTAATCCTTGCACCGCAGTTAATGCATTTCATTTTCATCCCTCCTCATTTTATTTTATCATACAGAACAATGAAATGTCAACAAAACACATTTTTCTTGATATTTTCAGCCAATGTGCTATACTTTATAATGGAAATAAATTGTTCGGAGGGATATTATGGCTGAATATAAAATCACGAATCCGTATTCTCAGGTAGATGAGCTTATCGGAAACAGCGATAATCATTACAAAACAAATCTTCACACTCACTCAACCTACAGCGACGCAAACAATACCATGACCGAGATGATAGAAGGTTTTTACGATAACGATTTCGACATTCTTGCCTTTGCGGAACACGGTATTTTCGGCAAGGAATGGGACAAAGAACCCACTAAAATTCCTCTTTTCACCTTCCAGTATCTCTGGCACGGAAAGAAGGTTCACCCCACAACCGAGCAGTATAAGGCATTTCTGAACGGTACATACAGAACCTCTGCAAATTCAAGAACAAAAAAGAGGGGACTTATGTGCGTTCCCGATGCGATTGAGCTGAATATGTTCACATTGGTAAAGAATCATGTCAACGGTTATTTCACCAACGATGCATATGAGGGCAAATACGGTAAGGAGAACGATTTCGAAACTCCGATAAGACTTGTTGAAGAAAGCGGAGGCGTTTCCCATATCAATCATCCCACAGACTGGCTTCAGGCATATAAAGACCCTTCTGTTGCGAAAGTTCCCGAGAACATCGCGTTCTTTGCCGACCTTCTGAGAAGATACAAGTCCTGTCTCGGAATCGAGGTTCTGAATATGTATGACCGTCCCAACAGAAGCGACAGAATCCTCTGGGACGAGCTTCTCAAGATACTCATTCCCGAAGGCAAAAGAAACATCTGGGGCTTCGGGAACAGCGATGCTCACAGAGTATGCGAAATCGATACCGCATTCATGGATTTCATTCTTCCCGAATATTCGCTTGCAAATCTCCGCAAGGCTATGGAAAACGGAAATTTCTTTGCGGTTGCACGCTATGCAAAAAATGAACTCGGTGAGGATTTCAAGGGCGAAGGAGCAGTTCCCGTTGTTACGGAAATCACCGTTGATGACGATGCTGACGCCATTACAATCAGGGGTATCAACTGCAGTGCAATCGAATGGATTGCTGACGGCGAAATCATTGAAAGCGTAACTTCCGAAACGGACGGAGAGCTTGTTTCGACGGTGAAACTCTGTGAAAAAAGCGATAAGATAAGCTGTTATGTCAGAGCGCAGCTCAAAGGCAGAGGCGGAATCTGCATGACACAGCCGTTCATTTGCGACGACGGTGATATGTCGCGTTTCAGGAAGCCGATTCCCGTTCCGGCAAAGCTTACAAAGTCACAGCAAATCAAGAAAAAGCTTGCCGATACCCGACCCGGCGTCATTCTTTTCAGAATGCTTATGGGCGAAAAGACCAATGTATAGTTAATTTTTATATATTGAAACCCTGATTTTTTTCGATTTTTGTGATACTTGAAAAAATCATAAATAAGGTCAAAAAAATTCACAAAAAATCTATACAAATCAAAAAAATTGTGATAAATTATTGTTGTTTAAATATTAAAGGAGTGTATTGCACATGAAAAAGATTTACGAAGGCAAAACAGAATACGTTTACGAGCTTGACAACGGCAACGTAATGCTCAAGTTCAAGGATGACTGCACAGGCAAAGACGGCGTTTTTGATCCCGGTGAAAATACCGTTGGTCTTACAATCGAAGGTATCGGCAAGGCAAATCTCCAGACATCAATTCACTATTTTGAGCTTCTCAAGGCTGCAGGCATCAAGACTCACTATGTAGGCGCAAACATTGATGATGCAACAATGGAAGTTCTTCCCGGCAAGGTATTCGGTCACGGTCTTGAAGTTATCTGCCGCCTTGTTGCAACAGGCAGCTTCATCCGCAGATACGGCGAATATATCGCAGACGGTACAGTTCTCGAAGGCGGCTATGTTGAATGCACATTCAAGAATGACGCACTCGGCGATCCCCTTGTAACAGGCGAAGGTCTTGCAGCTCTCGGCGTTATGAGTCCCGAAATGTTTGAAAGCATGAAGGCTCAGACTCTTGCAATCACAAAGATTGTTGCCGATGACCTCAAGTCAATCGGTCTTGACCTCTGGGATATCAAGTTTGAGTTCGGTTACAACAACGACGAAGTTATCCTTATCGACGAAATTGCTTCGGGCAATATGCGTGTTTATAAGGACGGCAAGATTGTTGATCCCGTTGAACTCACAAAGCTTATCCTCAACAGATAACAAAATAATGAAAGGCTTGCCTTCGGGCAAGCCTTTTTGTTTATCTCAATTCTTTTTCAATAAGCTCGGTAACACCGGGTGTTATGTAATCGGCAATATCCTTTATGGACTG
>JAZSCO010000003.1:0-21772 GCA_045602965.1 Acutalibacteraceae bacterium
TTGGGTCTGCGTTTTAAAGGGTCATAGGCATATTTTCTGCATTTGCCGTCGAGTTCAACAATGCCTTTTTTTATGCACAGCACCGTCTTTTTATCGGGTGATAACCGACCGTGTTTGCAGTATTCACATGCCGCAGGATACTTTTTCTTCTCAAGAAGCTTGCTTTTCATTAATCCTACATCCTTTCATATTAAATTATTTTACCATATCCTATACTTATTATCAAGGTCTAATATTAATAAAGACGATAAAAACAGCATTGAAACGGAGGCAGGTGCCGAGAAAGACCATAATTCAGCCTCAGGGGTTATATTGAGAATGACTTGTTGCTCTGTCGGAAAAAGCCAAAGAATAAAACTGCAAATCAGAAATGCAAGGAGTGCATGGAGAATGCGGAAGGCATAAAAGAGCGGGAGTCTTATTCTGAAATTATCTGCGACGGCAAAAATTTGCATATGCACGCAAATTCCGCCGAATGCACAGATGAAACAAATAAACGGCAACGACATTTCTTTTGATGCCAACAGACACCCGTTGGTTATTTCAAGCAGACATACGGTTGCAAGACGGAGATTTTCGTTTGTGATATAAGTAACAATAACCGAAGTGATTCCTGAAAAAATGCAAACGAAAGCGCAGGCGGTAAGGAGTGAAAAAGTGCCGGAGGAAACGCTGCTGACAACCGCTTCGGAAAATGAAGGGACAAGGATGTTCTCATTACTTTTTTTGCTTGTTTTGCAAGGAATAAAACGGCAGACAATACCGCAAACGAGTGATGATAAGCATATTGATAAAAAAATTATTCTTCCCGAGTTTCTCGACGAGAGCATGATATTTCCGAGTGCGTTAACGGTAAAACCTATGCCGGGATTTATGCAGAAAAGCATGAGTTTTTCCGCCTGTCCGGCAGAGATTCTGTCCGAGGAGCAAAGCGACTGTGCGGATTTCGCTCCAGAGAGATAGCCGCCGAGCTGACCGAGAATAACGGTGAAAACAACTTCGGCAGGTAATCCGAAAAGGAAACCGGTTATCGGAGAAATAATGCGGTTGATTTTCGGCGGCAGTTTTCCGCTTCCCGTAAGGGATGCAGCAATTAGAAACGGAAACAGTGACGGGATAATTATTTCGGAGCAGTTTTTCAGACCATCAACAAAGCCTGTTCTGATTTCATCTGAGAAAACAAGTAGAAAAATAAAAAGTGTAATTCCAACGGACAATATCAGATATCCCTTGTTTTTCATCAGCATTCATTACCTCCACCGTTCTTTTTGTTTCGCAAAAGTCATATAATTAGCATATACTTTTATTTATATGAAACCGAGGGGAATGTCTATGCGAAAAAGAAATTGCCGCGACGGCAGAGGAGACCGAATAATGGATTCGATAAGCCGTAACCTTGATTTGCCGACGGATACTGTTTCGGGTCATGCACACATTGAGATGTCCGGAAACCGTGAAGTAATTGTGGAAGGCTGTATGGGAGTGCTGGAATACAGCGAGAAAATAATTGCCCTCAATACAGGCAGACTCACAGTCAGACTCTGCGGTTGCGACATGACAATTTTATCTATGCAAGGTAGTCAGGCGATAATAAAAGGTATTATAACCGCCGTGGAATTCTGTAATTAGGAGAAGATATGCTGCTTGTTAATTTTCTGAGATTTTTATTCGGATATGTCAGTTTCACTGCAAGGGGAGGTTTTTCGGAAAGATTTCTGAATCTTTGCTGCCTAAAAAAAATTATTCTTTGGGATTTGAAGAATAATAACGGTGTTATATCTGCATGCACTGATTGCGTCAGCTATAAAAAAATTCGTTCTGTTGCACGGAAATCAGGCATGAAAGTACGGATAAAAAGGAAATACGGTCTGCCGTTTTTTCTCAATAATCACAAGCGAAGAACAGGCGTTATCGCCGGGTTATTAATAGGTGCGGCATTGTTGTTGATTCTTTCAACGAGAATATGGAGCATTGATGTTATCGGAAATGTTGATGTGCCTTCGGAGAAAATTATAGGTGTGGTTCAGGAATTGGGGGTCAGAAAAGGTGCGGCAGGTGCAAAAATCAATATAAAGTCAACCGAATTTGCCGCACTTCAGAAACTGCAAGAGCTTTCGTGGCTGAATATTAATATTTCGGGAAGCAAAGCTTTGATTGAAGTCAGGGAGGCTGTTGACTCTCCGGAAACTGATGAGGATAAGTCTCCTGCTGACATTGTTGCCGCAAGAGACGGAATAATAACAATAATCCGACCTTTTAACGGCACTGCAGAGCAGGAGGTCGGGAATGCCGTTGTCAAGGGCGATCTGCTCATAAGCGGAATCGAAGAAAACGGTGACAAAAGTGTGAGCTTTTGCAGGGCGAAGGGTTATGTTGTGGCAAAAACAAACAGAAGCATAAAATATAATCAGCCAGAAATAATAGTTGCCCAAAAACCGATTGCTATAAAAAAACGATATATACTGAATCTGCTTTCTTTTAACATACCTCTGGGAAGAATAAACAAAGAAGAATCTTATCATGAAAAACGTGAGCTTGTAATCAATAATGTCACCCTGCCTTTCGGAATAACGGAATGCACTGAAACCGTTTATGAAGAAAAAGAAATTGCTTTGTCGCAAGCTCAGAGAAATGCATTGGGATTTCTTCGTTTTGCGGATATATGTACATCGGAGTTCCGATATCTTGAAGTTGAAGAATCTGAAATAATATCGGATAACAACGGAATGTATTCAGGGAAATTTGTCTGCATTGAAAATATCGGAAAAGAGCATCCCATGCAAATTGAAGATACTCCGCAAAAAGAAACTGCAGATTTACAGTGGATCTGCGGTGAAAATTATTTTTTGAGTCTGATAACATTCCAGCTGAAAGGTTTGAGTTCAGCTTCAAGTTTTGCATCGTCAATTGAGGGAAGAGGATTGGTGTGGGGCTTGACTTTTATATTGTCAAATGTGTTTTCGTCTTTCTTGTGGTAGCCGTCCATAGAAATGAATTCAACGGGTTTGTAGCCGTCAAAGTCCATGAGATTAACATCAAGAATCATGCTTTCTTCAAGGCTCTTGTTGACACAGAAAAGAGTCATTTCTTCATTTTCTTCGTCATATGTTGCAATTGTTTCGAGATAAGGAACATCGGTAAACGCCTTGCAGTCATATTTCGGACAGTCAACAAGCGGAAGAAGTGCGCTGCCTCTGCCGTAATTTGAAAGATGCATGAAGGGGAAATACGTTGTCTGTTCAAAAACACCGCCGCCTGTCTTTGTGAAAATCGGAGCGATAACATTGACAAGCTGAGCAAGACAGGCAATTTTAACTCTGTCACAATGACGCAGAAGCGTTATGAGGAGCGAACCGACAAGAAGTGCGTCTTCAAAATTGTAGATATCTTCAAGCTGAGGAGGGGCAATACTCCATTTTTCATAAGGAGCATTGTTTGAATGATACCATACATTCCATTCGTCGAATGAAAGGTTGATTGTTTTCTTTGAGCGTTTTCTTGCTTTTACATAGTCGCAGATGCAGATGACAGAATAGATGAAATCATCGAATTCAACCGTTCTTGCAAGGAAGCTCATAACATCGTCGTCATGGTTTCCGTAGTACTGATGAAGCGAAACATAATCTATGTTGTCGTAAGCAATTTCAAGGCTTTCGGCTTCCCATTTTCCGAATGTGCTCATGTTTCTGCTTGACGAACCGCAGAGAACGGTTTCGATGCCCGGAGAAGTCCATTTCATGAGTTTGGATGCTTCGAGAGCAGTTCTTCCGTATTCGAAAGCGGTTTTTGCGCCCATCTGCCAGGGACCGTCCATTTCGTTGCCGAGACACCAGAGTTTTATGTTGTGAGGCTCTTCAATGCCATGACTTCTTCTGAGGTCTGACCAGTATGAACCTGATTTATGGTTGCAGTATTCAACAAGATTTCTTGCTTCTTCAGGACCTCTTGTGCCGAGATTGACAGCCATCATGCATTCCGCATTGGCTTTTTTGCACCAGTCAAGAAATTCGTTTGTACCGAAATAATTGGGCTCTGTTGTTCCCCATGCAAGTTCAAGCCTTTTGGGTCTGTTTTCAACCGGACCGACGCCGTCTTCCCATTTGTAACCTGAAACGAAGTTGCCACCGGGATAGCGTACGATGGGAACGTTAAGCTTTTTGACGAGCTCAATGACATCTTTTCTCAAACCGTTTTCGTCAGCTGTGGGATGACCCGGCTCATAAATTCCTCCGTAAACAGCTCTTCCGAGATGCTCGATAAATGAACCGTAAATTCTTTTGTCAATATCGCCTATTCTGAATTCTTTTGCAAGGGTAATTTTTGCCTTCATATTATCACCTGCTAAAATATTGTTTGTATTATAATATCACATATTTTATAAAATTAAAAGATGCTTTGCAGTTTTTTGCAAAGCATCTTTTTGTTTTAAGTATTAAGTTCCTTAAGCAAATTATTCAGCCTTGGGAGCTTCAACGGGGCAAGCGTCTGCACAAGCACCGCATTCGATGCAAGCATCAGCGTCGATAACGTACTTGCCGTCGCCTTCTGAAATAGCTTCAACAGGGCATTCTGCTGCACATGCGCCGCAAGAGATGCAATCGTGATTAATGATGTATGCCATTATGAAATCCTCCTTATTGTTTTTTCAAAACCATTGTATCACATTATTTTAAAAATGCAAGAGGTTTTTAATGTAAAATGTAACAGTCGGGCGAAAATCAGCCTTCAATATCCTTGAGAGCCTCGATTTCTTCTTTTGCAACCTTTATTTTTGCATCGCGGACTGTTTTGGTTTCTTTTCTGGAAAAATATCTGGGAGGTGCATCGGGATTGTTGTGAAGCTGCACCTTGAGTTTACCGGTAAGAAGGCTGCATTCAACAACCGTACCTGCGCCGTCGGGAGTTTCAACTATTGCACCGGGCTTCGGTGTGATTTTGAGAAGATGCTCATAAGCATCCTGTTCATACTTAAGGCAACACATGAGTCTGCCGCACACACCGCTGATTTTGACGGGATTGAGTGAAAGGCCCTGTTCTTTTGCCATTTTAATTGAAACGGGCTGGAATTCTCCGAGGAAGCTGTTGCAGCAGAATGGTCTGCCGCAGATGCCGAGACCGCCGAGCATTTTTGCTTCATCGCGTACGCCTATCTGGCGAAGCTCGATTCTCATTCTGAATACGCTTGCAAGGTCTTTTACAAGCTCACGGAAATCAACTCTGTTGTCAGCAGTAAAATAGAAAAGCACCTTGGAATCGTCAAATGTAAAATCAACGTCAACCAGCTTCATATCAAGAGCGTGCTGCTCGATTTTCTGCTGGCAGATAACCATTGCTTCTTTTTCTCTTTCTCTGTTATAACGGACTTTTTCGATGTCCTTTTCGTTTGCGATACGGATGAGTTTTCTGAGAGGCTTTACGATTTCATCGTCGCTGATTTCTCTGTTTTCAAGAGCAACCTCGCCACACTCAACTCCACGGGCTGTTTCAACTATTACCATGCAGCCCTTATCAAATTTCTGTCCTTCGGGATCAAAGTAATAAACTTTCCCCGCTTCTTTAAAACGAACGCCGATAACCTCAGCCATAATAACCTCCGAATGATTTATACTTAATTGGTGACTGCCTTGCGCAATTTGGTGCAGAGAGCAGTGACCGTTAAATTATGATTTGCATTAAGACGGATTGAATTCATTATCACATCCGTGTTTTCTATAAGAGCGAGCAGAGCACGTCTGCTGAGCTTCGGCTCGATTTCAGAAACGGTCAGGGAAAACTCGGTTTCTTCGTCATATGCCGAATACTTTTTTCTTAAAGCCTGAGCATATATTTCCTGAATAACGGGAAGCGTTGCTTTGAGAAGTTTCGGATTTTTCTCAAAAACAGCCGCCGCTTTTATTATTTCCAGGTCATCGAGTGCCGCGGATGCAGCCGCAACATTTTTGGCAGCTTCGGCAACTTCTTCCCACGGAATATCTTTTGAGCCTTCAGAAGCGGTTTCACCGAGATTATAGACAGTTGCACGGGAAAGCACTGTCGGCAAGAATCCTGATTTTGATGAACAGAGCATAATGAAATTTATATATGCAGGCGGATCTTCAAGAATTTTTAGAATTGCATTCTGGCCTTCATTTCCCATGGTGTGGGAATTTTCAAGAATGAAAACTTTTCTGTCCGCTTCATTCGGAACGATATATGCTTTGTTTCTTATTTCTCTGACGATGTCAACTTTGAAAGCTTTCGGTTTATCTTCAACCGAATAAACAAGAATATCCGCGTGGGAATCGGCTGATGCTTTTCTGCAGTCGGGGCAATTAAAGCAAGGTCTGATTCCGCCGCCGCTGCAAACGAGAGCTGCGGCAGTCTTTTTTGCAAGGCTCATACGCTCCTCCGATGAACCGCCTTCAATGATAACGGCATGGGGGAAACGTTTTGAGTGCATTGCTGCAGATATTGATTTTTCAACTGAATTGGTTAAATCAAAGCCTTCGGTCAGCATCGGATAATTTCCTCTTTAAAGTTTGATGAATTTGTCAACGTCAACAACGAAAACCGTTGCACCGCCGACTGTTACTTCAACAGCACGGGAGATGAAGCCCTCGGACATGAACGAGGGGGAAGGAGTAACCATCTGGGTGCGTTTGCGTGAAAATTCGCTGATAATTTCTATAACCTTATCAACGTTTTCATCTTCCGTACCGATAAGCAGAGTTGAGTTTCCGGATTTAAGGAAACCGCCGGAAGTTGAAAGTCTTGTTGCACCGAAGCCTTGGTGAGTAAGCTCGCTGAGAACGCTCGGACAGTCATCGTTATTAATGATTGCAACTATAAGCTTCATGTGTTTTCTCTCCTTTGGATGGATATATTTCTGTCTATAACCTTTCGTCCGCGCCATTCGTATGCTCTTTCTTCAAGAGAACAGCCTTCGGTAACATATGATACAGGGGAAGAAAGGAATTCTTCAATTTGTGTGGCGGCGGCATTTTTGTTCATGGGACAGACATCCTGACAGATGTCGCAACCCCAGACACAGCCGCACTCTTTCATAAGACGGATTTCTTCTTCGGACAGCTCGCCCTTCTTCTGTGTAATCTCTGAAAGACAGATTTTTCTGTCAAATCCGTTTTCTTTTATCGCCGAAGACGGACATGATTCAATGCATTTTTTGCATCCTGAACATAACTTTTCTTTGTTTTCGACATAATCAAGTTTAAGGTCTGTTACGATTTCGCCGATAAAAACAAATGAGCCGTATTTTTTTGTTATAAGAAGCGAATTCATTCCTCTGACGCCGAGACCTGCAAGGCAAGCCGCTTTCACTTCGGGTATTGGAGAATTGTCTGAGAAAGCGGAGAATTCATTTTGGGGATAAATCTTTTTTAACTGCGAAACCGCTTTTTCAAGTCTTGCAATTGCGACTTTGTGATAATCCGTAACAACAGCATATTTTGAGATGTTTATGTCTGTATATTCCGATTCGTCTAGAAGATACGGGAAGCAGACAACAATAACGGATTTTGCGTTTTCGGGTAATCTGCTTTTTGCTCTGCAGTCAATGAGCCTGCCTCTTAAATTCTCAAACGGGCATATTCCCCAGAGAGGAGAAATACCGTTCATTATTTCAGATATATTCAACTTATCACCCCACAGCCTGAGCAAGTGCTATCATAACGGGCAAGGTGATTATTGAAATAAAGCTTACAACTGCAACCGTCTGAGATGCCAGACCTGTGTTGCGGTCGTATTTCGCGGAAAACATAACGGTATTGTTTGCCGTGGGTGCGCCTGCGGAAATTGAAAGGGCAACGAGGAGAGTGCCGGCGATTCCGACAAGCCTGAATCCCGTAAGGAGGATGAGCGGAAGGATAATCAATTTTACGAGCGCAACGGCAAAAATACGCCAATTTTTGAATATTGTTTTGAAGTTGGTGTTTGCGATATAAGTTCCGAAAATCAGCATTGCAACCGGAGTGTTGAGACTTGCAATGTAATTAATCGGTTTCGCAATGATGACAGGCATCTCAAACGAAAGAAGGAAAAGAGGAAGTCCGATAATAACGGAAATAACTCCGGGATTCAGGATGAGCTTTTTTGCGTCAAACTTAACCTTTTCGCCGTCTTTTCCTTTTGTGATTGTGTAGATACCGTGGGTAAAGCTGAAAATCTGGAATGAGATGATAACAGCCGAGCAGTAGAAAACGCCCTCATCGCCAAGCACTGCACCTGCAAGCGGCAGAGCCATATATCCGCAGTTACCGTATGCACAGGAATACTTGTAGATGCAAGCTTCGTCTTTGCTGCAACGGTTAAAAACAAGTGAAGATATCGCCGCAGAAACGATGTGAAGCACAAAGCCGCAGACAATTGCAACAAAAAGACTCTTTGCGGTATCCTTGCTGTATTCGAGCTTATAAAAGCTCTCGATAATAACTGCTGGGGTTATGATATAAAACAGCAGGTCGGTGCAGCTTTTCGCAATTTTTTCTGTATATATTCCGATTTTGTCGGCAATTGCACCGACGGCAACGAGAATATAAAGAATTGCAACTTGTTCACTTGCGATTAGAACATTCTGAAGAAACATTTTTACTCCTCTGTTTTTGTGTTTTCGGGAAGTTTAACCGTTACTCTGGTAAGAACGGTTGAGATTATGAAAAGGGCAATGCCGAAGTCACAATATTCGGCAGGAGATTGCTCATTGAGGCGGTCTGCGTTTCCGGTGATCATTACTATGAAACGGGGAACAAAGCAGATTAGAGCAAAGAGCGCTGCAGAAAGACCGTATGAAGCGATTTTCCATTCTTTTCCGCTTGCATCAACTCTTGAATTCACCTGAGCAAAAGCCATAAAGAAAACAATAAAGAAAACGATCATCAACATTTCAAGCATAAGGTCGGAAACCTTGATATAGCTGATTGTACGGGTGAATCTGAAAACAAGTCTGAATATGCTCCATATTACGGGGGTGAGAGAAATGAGCCTGTATTCCGAAGCGTTTGATTTGCCTGAAACAAATGAAGCGCCGAGTACAAGAAAATAGATTGCGGAAAGAAGTGCAAATGCTGCCTGAAGACCGAGAATGAGATTCGAAGCCTGAGAGTCGCTTGCAAAGTTGTTTGAATTCATGATTTTCACGATGTTGTCAACTGCGTTTGCAAGTATACCTGCGGCTGCCGTGAAACTGAGAATACCCTGACCGGGTCGTTTGGTTACTTCAAGGGAGTAATCAAGCTTCTTTTTCTTTGAAATTCCGAGAACAAGGAGCGCGAGAATTGCAACGGTTAATATTACTGCAAGAACATAAACACTCCAGTCGTTCTGAGTGAAGAATCCCGTGTTGCTTTCAAGGACTGTGAAATACTGCAGAGTCCTCACGGGGAGAGCAATAATTGCGGCAGCAACAAAAATCAGGACACCGATGCCGAAGCCGCTTTTGGTTATGCTTTTCATTTTTGTTTACCTCTTATCTGTTGTTGATGGGAACGTAAATATTCCTTATGTTATTGCTCTTATAAGCAGGACGGATAATCTTTCCGCCGGTAACAAGTTCTTCAATTCTGTGAGCCGACCAGCCGGCGATTCTTGCGATTGTGAAAATGGGAGTAAAAAGGTCGGGCGGAATATCGAGCATCTTATAGACAAGTCCAGAATAAAGGTCAACGTTTGCGCACATTGCCGCTTTTTTCTGCGACTTGTTGCTGTTGAAAATTTCGGGGGTAAGCTGTTCAATGAGGCTGAGAAGAATGAATTCATTTTCAAACTCGGTGTTTACGGCAAATTCTTCTGCTTTCTGTTTGAGAATTTTCGCTCTGGGGTCGGAAAGAGTATAAATCGCATGACCCATGCCGTAGATAAGGCCTGTGCCGTCACCGGCTTCTTTGCGCATGATTTTGTTGAGGAAGTCCGCAACCTGACCTTCATTTGTTATGTCGCTGACTCCTGCTTTGATATGCTCAATCATTTCTGTAACCTTAATATTTGCACCGCCGTGTTTCGGACCTTTTAGAGAACCGATGCTTGCGGCAGTTGTTGCATAAGTATCCGTGCCGCTTGAAGTAAGAACTCTTGTTGTGAAAGTAGAGTTGTTACCGCCGCCGTGTTCTGCGTGAAGCATGAGGCAGATGTCAAGAAGCTTTGCTTCTTTGTCAGTGAAAGTTTTGTTGGCTCTGATTGAGCGGAGAATTGTCTGCGCCGTTCTGTGTTCGGGTTTCATCTGATGGATATACATGCTTTTACGGTAATAGTGTCTGCGCTTTACCTGATAAGCATAAACCATGATTGCGGGAATCTGCGCAATAAGATGAATGCACTGGCGAAGAACGTTTTCGATTGAAATATCGTCGGGATTTTCGTCATAAGAATAAAGTGCGAGAACGGAACGTGAAAGCTTGTTCATTATGTCAGGTGAGGGAGCTTTCATTATCATATCTTCGATGAAATCTTCGGGAAGTTCACGGCATGCTGAGAGTATATCGCAGAAGTTGTCGAGTTGTTCTTTTGTGGGAAGAGTACCGAAAAGGAGAAGATAAACAACTTCTTCAAATCCGAAACGGTCATCGGCAATGCAGCCGTTGATGATATCTTCCATATTGATGCCTCTGAAACGCAGACGGCCTTCTCTGGGAATTTTTTCACCGTCGTCAATGAAATAACCTTCAACGGTACAAACCCCCGTGATGCCTGCCATAACGCCTGTGCCGTCAGAATTTCTCAGACCTCGTTTAACATTAAAACGCTCAAAATCTGCAGGATCTATATAGTTATATTTGCGAATCTTATCGCATAATTCTTTAATATCGTGGTCAGCAACATGTGATTCAATGGTGGACATATTCTGTGCCTCCTTTTTGTAAATAAATATATCTCCATCATAATAATTAATTTATTATATATCTTAAATAGTGAAAAGTCAAGAAAGGATGATTAAAATGAATATTAATCTTATTATTTGTATTATTATTACAATTTCACTGATTTTATGCCCTGCAGCGGCACTTGCGCAAGGTGAGATGAATGAAGACAATGCTCAAAAGGTTATTGCCGTGCAGAGTGATGAAACCGAAGATGGCGAATATATTTCTGTAATGTCATCGTCAACGGGCAAAACCGAAAAAATAAAGCTCCGTGAATATATTATTGGCTCTGTAGCGGCGGAAATGCCTGCAAATTATCATCCCGAAGCTTTGAAGGCGCAGGCTGTTGCAAGTTATACATATGCCAAAAAGGTTGGCGAGCAGAACGAAAAATATAAAGAATCATATCTCGGAGAAGCTGATATAACCGACAGTCCCGATACACATCAGGGATATATCGACGAAAAACGCCGCAAAGATAAGTGGGGAGATAATTTTGAGGACTATGAAAAGAAAATATCCGATGCCGTAGATGAGGTTTTCGGATTTTTTATGACTTATAACGGTGATACGGCACTCGCGGTTTATCATTCAAACAGTGCAGGGAAAACGCAGAGCGCAAAAACTCTCTGGGGTACGGATATTCCTTATCTCGTAAGCGTTGAAAGTCCCGGCGACAAACTTTCTCCCGATTATATAACAACACATGAATTCACCGAAAATGAATTCAGGAAACTTGCAAAAAAATGTGATATAAATCTTGACGGAGAATCGGAAGAATGGGTCGGTGAATTGACGAAAGCCGACAGCGGATATGTTATTTCCGTCAGGCTCGGTTTTACTGAAGTGAGCGCATCGAAATTCAGAGAAGAGTTCGGACTGAAAAGTTGCTTTTTTGATATAGAACATGCAGACGGAAGATTCACCGTAACTTGCTGCGGTCACGGTCACGGTGCGGGAATGAGCCAATACGGTGCGGATTATATGGCACGTCAGGGAAGCACGTGGCGTGAGATACTGAAGCATTATTACACAGGCGTGGAATTTGACGCAGAATAAATAAAGAATAACGGTAAATGATACTAAAAAAACAAAAGGCGGATTTTATGAAAAAGGTTGTTATTACTGTAGACAGCGCGGCAGATTTACCGAAGGAAATAGCCGATAAATATGACATAAAAATAATGCCCATGAATGTTATAATTGACGGCGCAGAGAAAAAAGACGGCGTTGATATAACGGCGTCGGAAATATTTGATTATGTTGATAACACAGGAAAAATCCCCAAAACATCTGCCGTACCTCCTGCAGAATATACGGATTTTTTTGAGCGTTTTACTGAAGGCGGAAAATCCGTTGTGCATCTTTCTTTCTGCTCGGATTTGTCTTCGACCTGCCGCAACGCCAGAATGGCGGCAAGTACAATGAAAAATGTTTATGTTGTTGATACAAAAAATCTTGCAGGCGGAATAGCTTTGCCGGCTCTGAGGGGTTGTGAAATGAGAGATAACGGACTCGGCGCAGAGGAAATATACGAAAAAATAACGGAGATTATTCCTCGCGCAAAAGTGAGTTATCTTCTTGATAACATTGACTTTCTCCGCCGCTCGGGAAGGTGCTCGGCGACAAAGGCATTCGGGGCAAATCTTTTTTCGGTGAAACCTTGTGCCGCAATGGTTGACGGTAAAATCGAAGTCGTTAAAAAGTATATCGGAAAATCAAAAGCCGTCCGCCTGCAATATGCAAGCGAACAGCTTGAAAATACCGATGAAATTGATATTTCAACCGCAATTATTTATCATTCGGGAGTTGATTTATCCGAGCTTTCACAGATTGAAAAACTCCTGAAAAACAAAGGTTTTGAGCAGGTTATAACAGCTTTTACGGGCTGTATGATAAGTCTGCACAGCGGAAGAAAAGCCATGGGGATTCACTACTTGATGAAGTGATTATTTTTCAAGGAAACCAAGTGTAACCTTGCAAAGCTCTTCTGCCCTGTTTTCAATGCACTGATGTCCGCCGCCTTCAACAGTATATGTTGTTGCTTCAGGGAATGCGGAATTCATCTGCTCTTTCATCGAATCATTAAGAATAATATCTTCGCTTGCCTGACAGAGAAGTACGGGGCAGGCGATTTTTGATGCATTTTCAAGGTCTGTAGGTTTAACATTATACATCATTTCGCACATACCCGATCCGAATCCGTCATACTGTACAGCATCGGTAACGCCCGAAACGTCATAGTTCATTGCGAAATTCCAGTCCATTGTTGCAAAGAAAATAACGAGCTTAACAACGAAATCCATTCTCGTGCCGTAATTGAAGAAAGTGTCCATGATAAATTTCATGGGGCCTGAAGTGATAAGACCTTCCATTCCCTCGGGGAATTCGCTCTGAGGTGCAGGGCAGTAAAGAAGAAGGCTCTTAACGGGATTGCTGATTGCAATGTTGACTGCAACACCGCCACCCATTGAATGACCTGCAAGAATCCATTCGTTCATCGGAGCTATGCTTTTCATTAGCTCAGTGATAAGAATTTCACGGTCAACGATAGTCATATCGTCGTTTTCTCTTGTGCTGAATCCGAAATTCGGAATGTCTGCAAGCACGCATTCATATCCTGCATCGGAAAGCTCTGCCGCCATATTGCGCCATGCGTATGTTGAGCAAAGGAAACCGTGGAGCATCATGATTCTGCCTCTTCTCTCACCCTTTGCGGGGATGACTCTGTAGTGAATATCATAGTCGCCGTATTCGAAATATTTACTGTCTTCATAGGGTTTATAGCTTGTATCAACTGCAAATGCCAATACCGAAAGTGATGTTAGTACAACTGCGAAAACGCAAACAATACTTATTATTTTTTTCATTGTGATAACCTTCCTATAGTAATTAACATATGGACAACCAGTGCAAACTCTCTAATGTATATCCAAGGAATATCATACCAATTTGTTTTTGCCGCAATATGCCTGACATTAATTCCGAATATTTTTGCATATTTTTCCGAACGGTAAATATGAAATATGTTTGTTATCAGTACTGCGGAACAGTTTCTGCCGAGTTTTTTGTTGATAATTTCGGCGGAAAACCTGAAGTTTTCAATGGTTGTGCAAGATTTGTCTTCTATTATGATTTTGTCTGACGGAACACCGTTTGAGACAAGATATTTTTCCATAACGGATGCTTCAGAGGGTTTTGTTCCGTTGCCGCGACCGCCCGAAACGATAATAACCGCATCGGGATTTTTACAGTGATACTCAACTGTTTTGTCAAGGCGTTTTTTCAGCATTGGAGGAGTTCTTTCATCCTTAACGCCGTATCCGAGAACAATAACGGCATCCTCATCATATGATGAATTATCCCTGCATCCGTAAATTGCAAGGATAACCGAAACGATGAAAATCAGAGCAAGTAAAACATAAACAAAAATCATGGTTTATGCCTTGCCTGTCGAACCGAATCCGCCGGAACCTCTTTCGGTTTCATCAAGCTCATCCGCTTCAACGGGAGTGATAAGAGAAACGGGCATGATAACAAGCTGAGCGATTCTTTCGTCAGGACTAATTGTATAAGCCTCTTTGAGCTGGTTGATAACGCCGACGCAGATTTCGCCTCTGTAATCGCTGTCGATAACTCCTACGGAGTTGAGCAGACCGATACCGTGCTTGATTGCAAGACCGCTTCTGGCAAAAACGAAAGCGGCAAGCTCCGCACTTGGAAGCTCGATGGCAATACCCGTCGGAATAACGGCTTTTTCGCCGCCTCCGAGAGTAATGGGTTCATCTATGCAGGCATACAAATCCATACCGGCGCTTCCCGGAGTTGCTCTGAACGGTATTTTTGCATTTTCACGAAGTTTTTTTATCTTAAAGGTATCCATTACAGTCCCTTTCTCTCCTTATATCTTTCTTCGGGAGAAATCTTCTTTTCGGGGCAGGGAAGGGGTTCTTTTACGGAATACATGGGAGCTGCCCAGCGAACGGCATTGATGATGATTCTCTGAACATATTCGTTGTGGAATGTGGGATTGCTTTCGTGACCGGGCTGAAAATAGAAAATTTTTCCGAGTCCTCTGTTCCAGCAGCAGCCGGAACGGAAAACTTCACCGCCTGCAAACCAACCGAGGAAAACAAGTTCATCGGGCTCAGGGATATCGAAGCATTCGCCGTACATTTCTTCAACATCAATGCTGAAATGAGCAGGAATGCCTCTTGCGATAGGGTGAGCAGGATTAACCGTCCAGATTCTTTCTCTGTCGCCGTCTCTCCAGCGAAGGTTGCAGGTTGTACCCATCAGAGCTCTGAAAATCTTTGAGTGATGACCCGAATGAAGAACAACGAGTCCCATGCCGGCAAGAACACGCTTGTGAATTTTCTCGACAATTTTGTCGGGAACTTTATCGTGAGCCATGTGACCCCACCAGATGAGAACATCCGTATTTTCAAGAACTTCGTCGGAAAGACCGCACTTGCGCTGAGCAAGAGTTGCGGTTTTAACGGAAAAATCGTTCTGAGAAACAAGAAAGTTCTTTATGCAGCCGTGAATGCCTGCAGGATATACGCCTGCAACTTCGTTGCTGAGTTTTTCGTGAACACCCTCGTTCCATACTGTAACATTAATCATATTCAAATCTCCTTACCGAAGTATTTTACTTTAAAATATATTATACACTTTTATTGGTTAAATTGCAATAGTAAGGAAATTTTAGTTTTGTCAGATTATGTTTCGAAAGAATATTTGAAAATATTTAAAATTTCTCTTGCAATTTCCGACAATAAAAGCGATAATAGATAAAAATATTAAAGAAAGGAAGATTTTTTTGGAAGCGATACTTAATTTTGATTTATCCGTTTTTGAGTTTGTTTTCAATAACCTCAGCAACAGCGTGATGGACGTGATAATGAAGGTTATCACAACGCTCGGCGATGACGGCATATTCTTTATTGTTCTCGGAGTTGTGATGCTTTTCTTCAAGAAAACGAGGAAAGCAGGTCTTGTATGCCTCGGTTCACTTCTTGTTATGACATTGCTCAACAATGAACTCATCAAGCCCATCATGGAACGTCCCAGACCCTATAACCTCACAATTCTCCCCGAAGCCGCACAGAAAGCATTTGAAGAGTACGGCAGAGAATATGACTGGATCGGCTGTTTCGGCAAGATTGACTGGACAATTGACAGATTCCCCGGTTTTGCGGAAAAATGGAGTGCAGGCTACCATTGGCCCGGCGTTGTTGATTATATGTCATCAAAGTCTCTTTCATTCCCCTCAGGCCACACTTCATCGGCATTTACATTTGCAATGGCAATCACCATGGTCCTCAAGAAGAAGGGTGTTGCAATCGCATCATTCATCTTCGCATTCCTCATGGGTCTTTCGAGAATCTATGTAGGTGTTCATTATCCCACAGACGTTATTGTCGGTGCGGTTGTCGGCATTATTTATGCGCTTATCGGTTATGTGATCTTTGCAAATCTTTATAATGCGGTTTATCCCAAAATCGAAAAGAAATTCACAAAGAAGTCAAAGAAATCAGCATAATTAAACATATCCAGACGGCGGAAGACGAGAAGAACAACCTTGTTTTCCGCTGTTTTTATGTCCTGTAAAAAATATTTCACAAAAAAATGAAAAATTTTTGATTTTAGTGTTGATTTTTTCGGATGAATGTGATAATATACTTTGGCAGTCGGAAAGTGCTGACTGAATTGAATATCTGCGCTGCTAGCTCAGTTGGATAGAGTGTTTGGCTACGAACCAAAAGGTCAGGGGTTCGAATCCCTTGCAGCGCGCCATAAAAAAGAACAGATACCCTTGTGGTGTCTGTTTTTTTGTTTGCAGAAGTTAAGAAGGGATTCGAAGGACGAGCGGTACAGAGCAACAGTCCGGTGGACTGTTGTGACCGCGAGCGACCAAGCGACCGCAGTCGCGCGAATCGAATCCCTGACTCTCCGCCAGAAGTCATAAGAACTAAGGTTCTTGTGGCTTTTTTATTTATTTAAATACATGTAATATAAAATTAATAATTTTGTTATAACATAGTAACAGAGGTGATGATATGAAAAAATTTTGCTTGATTTTATTAGAAATTATTTTGGGAATTTGTTTATTAGTGTCTATGATGTTTTTTGGATTTTTATATTCTCATCAAAACTCAGTGATTTCTTCTTTGCCTGATTATGAAAGCAAAGAATTTTTTACTTCCGGTGGTTTTCAGGATTATACTGATTATGCTAAATATATTTATGACAACATAACAATTGAAGACCTTAAATCTTCAGAATATTTTACAATAACAACCGCTGATGATGTTGAAGAAATCCTTTTACATATTAACGATTTTGAAGCGTGGGTTGAAGCTTGTGGCGGAGAACTCAAGGAAAACTATGACTTTGATAAAACCATTGTAACAGAGGGAGATTTCTTTTATATCGAAACTAAAGACGGCAAACCAATCGGTCAAGGAACATACGGTAAATTTGATAATTATTCTGCTTATTATTTTGATGTTGACGCACAAATTCTATATTATTTTCATAACAACATTTGATATTGAACCCCATAGAAGCAATAGCTTCTGTGGGGTTTTTCTTGTGCTTTCAGTCACCGCAAAGAATATCCGAAATTCACTTTCGACGACAAAAAGACAACGATAAACCGAGCAAAAATAATCCGAAGACTTCACCAATCGGTAAAAGTTTCGGATTATTTGTTTTTGGTTATAATGAAACATTAAATTCCGTATGCCCAATCGGTAAAATGCGGTATTATACGGAAAATTTTTCAACAAACTCTATGATAGGTGTATTGTCGTCCAGTCCGTGGGGATGGTGTGCACAGTTTGCCTTACCGATGGAAACAATTATTCCGCCGTTTTTCCGATAATACTTTTCAAGAACAGCTCCGTTTTCTTCGTAAGGAACAATGTTATCGGAATCTCCGTACAACAGTATAACGGGGATTTTGTTCTCCAGAAGCAATTGCATTTTATCAATGGGATGCTCTCTGTAGCAGATAAGCTGCGACAAATCCATGCCGGTCGCTTCTATAAATTCCGGCAGCATTTCATTATTTGCTTTTCCGAAGCCGGCGGGGCACGAAAGGAGATTCATTACCGGCGCATCAAGATAAAGAGCTGAAACACATTCCGGGTATTTTGCTGCGAATTTGCTTGCTATCAGTCCGCCGCAGCTCATACCGACGGGAACGCATTTTTTATATAAGCCGTATTCTGCCGATAAATATGCGGCAAAACGCTTTTTAAAATCAAGGTCTTCATCAAGACACCAACGGGTAATGTTTTCTATAAAGGCAAGATGCCAACCCTTTTTCACCATTTCAATTTCAAATTCCGGAAAAGCTCCGAAGTATTCGGTTTTTAACAACCAGTTTTTGTTTTCGTTTGCATTTTCGGGAAAAACAAGAACAGCTTCTCTTCCTTCAAACAGAAAATCAAGTCGCTTAAAGCCATTCCAGATTGATTCAGTCATTCAACCACCGCCTTTATTGAATTATTGCTCATTTTTGATGTTCTTTCGTTTTCAGCTTTTTTGTTACAATAATCTTCCGTACACAGTATTTATATGTATTTCTCAATAACTTTCTGTAATTCTTCTTTAATAATATGATGTCCTTCGATAGTGGGATGAATGCCGTCGGCGGTCCAATAACCTGTGTTACCGTCAGCGGACAATTCATCAAATCTGTTCTGAAGCGGAACAAAATCAAAATCAAATTTTTCTGCAATTTGCTTTGATATTTCAGCCATTTTTCTTACTTCGGAATTAAAATCAGTCCATAATTTTTCTGTGCATGCACCTTTTAAGATAAAAGGTTCTAAAATTATAATTTTAATTTCCGGCAAGCTTTCCTTGATTTCATCGATAAGCATCTCATAAATCATTCTGAATTTTTTCGGACTGACACCGCAGTTCATAGTAAGTTCGTGAGAAACATCGTTGACACCTATGAGAATTGACATATAATCGGGTTTTAAATTTATTATATCTTCCTTGATTCGGGCATAAACGTCGGTAATTCTGTCTCCGCTTTTGCCGCGATTGATGAATTTGATTTTATCTTTGTTGTTCTTTTCAAATTCAGAAGCAAGAAAAAACGCATATCCGCAGCCTAAGCCGGAATTGATCTGTTCCTCATCATCTCTGTTTGCATCTGTTATTGAGTCACCCTGAAATAAAAATATTTTCATATTTATCTCTCCATATATTTTGCGGACCCTAATATACAGAGTCCGCAATTAAAAATTATTTAACAATAAACTGTGAATCTGCGATTTCCGCAATTTCTTCAGCTGTGGTTGCTGTTTTCATCATTTCGGCAACCTTGCTTCTTCTTTCGCGAAGTTCAGCATACATCTGATCACGCTTTTCAGCCGTAATGGGATAGAAAAGCTTGGGAACGATACCGAGAGCACCTGTGATGCGGGGAATACCCGTGCCAAGAGCAAAAATCCACCATTTTGTTCTGTCACTCTGTGTTCCGATAGTAGCCCCCTGAACGTAACCGATCCCCTTAAGAATGAGGCTGTTGATACTGCCCATAACTGCCATCTGAAGCTTTGCGATTGTTGTTTGTGCAACACCGAGCATAGCTTCTGCACGGTAGCCATTCTTCCATTCGCAGTAGTCCATTGTTTCGTTGCCTATTTCTGCGGGAATGACTCGTCTTAAGCCGTAAACACACATTTCGAAGATTTCTTCAATACCCATCATTGGCAGAATAATATGCTTTTTCTGGAAGTTGTTATTGATTGAACCTAATCCGAAAACAGTCAACCACAGGAAGTCAGTCCAGGCATCTTCGAAAATCCACAGAGCCTTTGTTGAAAATCTCTTTCTGAGAGGCTCGACGAAGCTGTAGCTGATAAATTTAATCGGGAAGGCAGGAATACCGACAATGGTTTGCCATGTGATAGAGCCGATAACGTCAATATAGAAGTTTGCTCGGCCTGTGCCGACAGAGAAACCGTTGAAAAAATTTGAAAGCACACAAATAAACATAGGCTTATTTGTGATGATAGCTTTCAACCCCTGAATTACGCTCGGTTTCTTAATGGTCTGCGCAACTCTTTCTCTCGTAGTGAAGAAGAAATAAAGACAGAAGGCAGCACCGAGAACTGCAAATGAAACACCGAAGGTTGCGAAAAGCTTGGGAAGCTTGATCTTAATCTTGTTGTTGATTACAAGGTCATAGATGATACCGAAAATCTGCCTCGGAACGTCTTCAACGAAATGCGACATCAGATTAGCCGTCGCAATAAGCCTCGAACGGTCCAATGGCTCCGGTGTTATCGTGGAGCCGAAGCCTGAACGGGGAATGGAGGTGAAGGTGTTGGCGGTTTCGGTAACGATTGACATTGCAAAATAGAAAATCCATTTGGGAAGGTAATCTCCCGGAGTATCGGGGAAAATAAAAGGAATCAGCCAATACCATAATCCCAAAATAGTGAGGGGAAACTGACCGAGAAGAAGATAGGGTCTGAATTTACCCCAACGGGTTCTGGTCTTTTCAACAATAACGCCGATAAACGTATCGTTGAAAGTGTCCCATACAGTTGCAACAATGTTCTGAATTGCAAGATAGCTGAAATCGATTTTGACAACATCATATATGTATCGCTCTTTGAAATCGTTGATATTCAGACTCTGAGCAGTATCCTCAAGAACATAAGCAACAGTTTCTTTTATACCGACAAAACGTCTGTTTTTCAGCAGAACAGAGTTATCGGTTGTTTCAACAAGTTCTCTTTCTGTTGACATAATTTCACCTGACTTTCTTAAAGTATTAAGTAATTTCAAAAATAATCATTATAGTAACGCTGATTGAAAACAGTCTTTATGACTGCACTGCATTTTCAACAGCTTTCAGCCATTCACGGGCAATAATCATATGACCCGCTATGCTGGGATGAGTACCGTCCCAGATGAAATATTCAATTCTCGATCTTTCTGCATTTTCTTTAATTTTGTCATAAAGAGGAACGAAAATGCAGTTGAATTCCTCGGCAACTTTCTTTGATGCCGCTCTGATTTTTGCGTTTGCCGTCTCACGGTATGCAAAGGAATCTTCGGTATCTTTGCTGTCAGGTCTTTCGAAGGGTTCTTCCACTCCGTCGGGATGCGGTGTAAATTTATAGGAATAGTTCGATTTATCAAGCGGATAATAAAACGGCTCACATACTATGATTTTTATACTGCCAAGCTCATTTCTTGTTTTTTCAAGAATTGCACGGAGATTTGTTTCATAGCGCTGTGCCGTTTCCTCGGGAGTGATTCCGGTAAAATAGCCGTGTCCTCCGTCGTTTGCTCCCACAAGAATGCTTAAGACGGTCGGCTTGTTATCGATAACATCCTCCTGCCATTTTTTAAGAAGTTCCTCTGATCTCTCGCCCGTATAGCCTTTGTTTATGAATTTAGGCATATTCTCCGCATTTTCAAGTGCAAGCTGCGATGCAACTATATACTGATAACCGTGACCCATAATATGGTTGCAGTCCATGCACTTGCCTCGGTTTCCGTCAGTTATGGAGTCACCCGAAAACAGCACAACATCATTTTTATTAAGCTTCATAAAGGAATCCTCACCTTCTTTCTTATCTCTCAGAAGTGTATTAATGATTCTGAGCATACTTCTTGCATATTAAATTTTATCATTTTATATAGGAAAAATAAAGGTCATTATTAGAGGAAAAAGTGTCCTTATTTGCAACAAAAGAGTTGAAATAGCATCCGCAATAAGTTATACTGTATATAACAGGCGGTGATTGTTATGAGAAATGATCTTATAGAAAGACTTATCATTCACACATATGAAAATCCTTCTTTTTTGCTTAAAAATAAAAATGATGATGAGAGAATAATCATTGAGGGCTCCAAGTTAATGAAAAAAGAAAAGCTTA
>JAZSCO010000004.1:0-10923 GCA_045602965.1 Acutalibacteraceae bacterium
GCAAACCTAACGAAATAGCCGCCGGTGAATATGAAATTGATGTGGAATTTGCAAGCGAAGGCGAAGCGGAAGGCTTTGCGTCAGGTGCTGCATCGGTAATTGAAGGCGGTGTTCTCAATGCTGAAAAACGAAGCAAGAGAGGAATAAAAACCGTTAACCTCTGCGAGCTTATCCGTTCTTTTGAAATCAGACAGGACGGAAATTTCATCAGGGTAAAGACGATTCTTGCAGCAGGAAATTCCGTTAACCTCAATGCTGAGCTTCTTATGAGCGCACTTTATAATGAATTTTCGGCAGAACCTGAGAAAACAGAGATAGTCAGAACGAAGCTTTTGAGGGAAGATTTGAGCATATTTGAATAATACGGGGCATATAAACACATAAAAACCCGTCAAATTGTTTAAATTCGAAAAAACTTTCTGATTTAACAAAAAAACGCTTGCATTCTTTAGAAACATATGATATTATATTACTCGCATTTGTGCCGTCAGTTGCGGCTTCGGCTCTCAAAGACGGGGTTTAATGCCAATAACATTAAAGCGGATGTTCCTCTTTCTGTGTAACAGTTATGAACACCTGAAAAAATCGGAGGAAAATAACAATGGATGCACTCAAACTTATCGCACAGGATTCAATCAAATCCGAAGTTCCCGTAATCGAAATCGGTGATACCGTTAAGGTTCACGTTAAGATTCGCGAAGGTGACAAGGAAAGAATTCAGGTTTTTGAAGGCACAATCATCGCTCGCAAGGGCTCAGGCGTTTCAGAAACCTTCACAGTTCGCCGCCTTTCATACGGTGTAGGTGTTGAAAGGGTATTCCCCGTTCACTCCCCCAACGTTGCAAAGGTTGAGGTTGTAAGACACGGTCGCGTACGCAGAAGCAAGCTCTATTACCTCAGACACAGAGTTGGTAAGGCTGCTAAGGTTAAGGAACAGATCAGATAATGAGCATGAGGGTGTAACAATTTTAATGTTGTTACACCTTTATTGTTATTTCATTAATTAATTACATTTTATTCAATTATTGCCGTGAAAGGGGGAATACCGTGAGAAGAATTGAAGAATTCTGGATTGAATTTAATCCGCCTGCAGAGCAGGAAGAAGTCAAAACTCCGTTTGTGCTTGGAATTTTTTATGACATGGTAGACTCCTTTAAGGGTGCAATAATAGTTGTGTTTATAATTTTTGCCTGCCTGTTCAGATTCACGGGAGTTGACGGAGATTCAATGTTGCCGACTCTTAATGACGGAGACTGGCTTGCAATTTCCGGAATCACAACAACAATTGAAAGAGGCGATATTGTTGTTGTTACTCAACCGTGGGAAAGAAATGTTCCTATTATAAAGCGCGTTATCGCTGTTGGCGGTGATACGGTTGATATTGATTTTGATAGAAACAAAGTTTATGTTAACGGTACAGAAGTTTATGAGCCGTATATAAATGAGCCGACACAGCTCAGCTACGATGTTGTGTTCCCGATAACGGTTGAAGAAGGCAAGGTTTTTGTTATGGGTGATAACCGTAATGTATCTCTTGACAGCCGTTCAAGCAAAATCGGATTTATTGATGAGAGATATATACTCGGCAAAGCTCTGATAAGGCTTTTGCCTGTTGGCGACTGGGAAATCTATGACTGAAAGAGGTGTTTTTGATGTCTGAAAATACTAACGAAAAGAAAGAAAAGGGCGGTTTTGTTTCCGCTTGTTTTGATTTTGTTTCGATAATTGCGGTGGCGATTGTCGCTGTTGCGATTTCATTTATTTTCTTTTTCAGAACGGTCGGAGTTGTAGGTGATTCAATGTTTCCGACTCTTCACAACATGGACAGAATAATTCTTACCGCATCTTACGGTGAACCTGAATACGGTGATATTGTTGTAACCTGTCAGCCTTCAAAGACACCGTTGATACCCGATGTGCTTGTTAAAAGGGTCATTGCAACTGAGGGACAGACCATTGATATTGATTTCCTCAGCGGTATAGTTTATGTTGACGGTGTTGCACTTGATGAACCGTATATTAATGAGCCCACTCACGACAGAGAAAACTTTACAGAGCCTGTAACTGTGCCTGAAGGATATGTTTTTGTTATGGGCGATAACAGAAACAATTCAACCGACAGCCGTGATCACAGAGTCGGTCTTATAAGAGAAGAATATATACTCGGAGAGGCGCTTTTCAGAATAGCTCCTTTCGGAAGATTTAAAATAGGTTGATGTTATGAACGAAAATATGACTGTTCAATGGTTTCCGGGCCATATGGCGAAAACACGCAGATTGATGAAAGAGAGTCTGCATCTTGTTGATGCGGTTTGTGAAATAGTTGACGCAAGAATTCCGGAGAGCAGCAGAAATCCTGAGATTGATGAAATTGTCGGTTCAAAGCCGAGGATAGTCTTGCTAAACAAATGCGATCTTGCCGATGATAATGCAACGGCAAGAAAAATAAAAGAACTTGCGGAAAAAGGTGTAACAGCCTTGCCTGTTGACTGCAGAAGCGGAAAGGGTCTTGACAAGTTTCAGCCGGCGGTAAGAGAAGTTCTTAAAGAAAAAATCAAGTCGAATACCGAGAAAGGCATGGCGGGGAAATCTCTTCGTGTCATGGTTGTCGGAATTCCCAATACCGGTAAATCTTCGTTTATCAACAGAATGGCAGGGAAAAACCGTGCTAAGGTCGCAGATAAACCGGGCGTAACGAGAAGTAACCAGTGGTTTGCAATCGGCTCAGGGATTGAACTTCTTGATACTCCGGGCGTGCTTTGGCCCAAATTTGAAGACCCCGAAGTCGGTTTCAAGCTTGCTTTCATCGGCTCGGTAAAAGATGAAATTCTTGACAATCAGGAGATAGCGGTAAGACTTCTCCTTGTTATGCAAAAGAATTATCCGCAAAGACTTACGGACAGATATAAAATAACTGATTTTGAAGACCTTGAGCCCTATGAGCTTCTTGAACTTATAGGTGCAAAAAGAGGAATGCTGATTAAGGGCGGCGAAACCGACACCGAAAGAGCTGCAGTTATGTTGCTTGATGAATACCGTTCCGGAAAACTCGGTAAGCTGACTCTTGATTAAGAGGTGTTGTTATGAGAAAAAAATTGTCGATTTTCCTTGCTGTGATAATTGCTCTTGATGTTATAGCGCTCGGTGTTATTTTCTTTACGAGAGATTCGGGCAACGGACTTGATATCAGTGCCGATGCACGTCCGGGTGCAGACCCTACCACAACGGAAGAACAGATTCTTTTTTCCACAGTCAGCTTTGTTGCTGTAGGAGATAATCTTATTCATAAGCCGATTTATAATCAGGCTCAGGCAAGAACAAGCGAGGGTTATGATTTTTCCTATGCTTATGAAAATTTTGAGGAAATAATATCGTCTCCCGATGTTGCAATTTTAAATCAGGAAACAATTATTTCAACCGAACACAATGTTTCAACCTATCCCATGTTCAATTCTCCCGTTGAAGTGGGTGAGGAAATGCTTGAACTCGGCTTTGATGTTTTCAATATTGCAACAAACCATTCAATCGATTGCGGTGAAAAAGGACTTATCTCTGCAATTAATTTCTGGAAAGGCAAGAACGCAATAACTTGTGGCGCTTACCTTAACAGAGATGATTATTCGAATATTCCCATGCACGAGGTTAACGGTGTCAAGATAGCATATATCGGATTTACGGAATCGACCAACGGTCTTTCTCTTCCCGAAGATTCTGAAGTTATTCTTGTCCGTGCATCTGAAGAAACGCGTTTACAGCAGAGAATTATTGATGCAAAAGCGATTGCTGATGTTGTTGTGGTCAGTGCACATTGGGGCAATGAATATACCCATGAACCTACAGAAGGTCAGCGTCAGCTTGCTCAGAAACTTGCTTCATGGGGCGCAGATGTTATTCTCGGCACTCATCCCCATGTAATTCAGCCTGTTGAATATATTGATAATGAAGACGGCAGCAGAACTCTTGTTGCATATTCGCTCGGAAATTTTATTTCAGCTCAGAACAGAGGCCCGAGAATGCTTGGTGGCGTTCTTAATTTTGAGATGGTGAGAAATAATGCAACCGGTGATATCAGCTTTGAAAATGTTAAGTTTTCGGGAGCTGTAACTCATTATGGTCAGAATTATTCAAATATCCGCATCTATCCTCTTGATGAGTATACCGAGGAGCTTGCATCAAAGCATGGTGTAATTGAAAAAACTTCCGACTTCAGTCTGCAATATCTTCGTGATATAATTAATAAAGTAATAGACAAACAGTTTCTTTAAAAGTTAAGCTGCGGCGGTAAACGGTTTCCGATTGCCGTGCAGCTTTTTGTAATAGGTGATTAATATGGATTATCAATATGAAATAAACGCAAAAAACAACGGATTCTATGCTGTTTGCGGAGTTGATGAAGCAGGCAGAGGACCGCTTGCCGGACCTGTTTTTGCGGCGGCAGTTATTCTTCCTGAAAACTGCATAATTGAAGGTCTCAACGATTCGAAAAAACTCTCCGAAAAAAAGCGTGAAGCACTTTTTGATGTCATAAAAGAAAAGGCAATAAGCTGGTGTGTTGCAAGTGTTGATGAAAAAACAATTGACGAAATCAATATTCTTCAGGCGACATATCTTGCAATGAAAAATGCGATTGAGGGGCTTGATGTTGCTGCAGACTTTGCCCTTATTGACGGTAACAGGATGCCTCCTATTGAAATTGAGGGTGAAACAGTTGTGAAGGGCGACGCAAAAAGCATGTCCATTGCGGCGGCTTCGATTCTCGCCAAAGTCAGCAGGGACAGATTTATGCTTGAGCTTGATAAAGAATATCCGCAATATCAATTTGCAAAGCATAAGGGATATGGCACAAAGCTTCATTATGAAATGCTGACAGAGCATGGAATCTCACCGTGTCACCGTATGACTTTTCTTAAATCTTTTATTGGTGAAAAGAAATGATTAAGCATAAAACAGGTGTTTGGGGAGAAGTTTTTGCTGCGCGCTATCTGCGTGACAACGGATATAATATTCTGACTGCGAATTATACTTGCCGTTTCGGCGAGCTTGATTTGATTGCATTCAAGGATAAAATCCTGTGTTTTGTTGAGGTTAAAACAAGAAACGAAAAATCAAAAACAAGACCCATGGAAGCGGTTGATGAGGTGAAACAGAAACGTATTGTAATGGCGGCGGAAAGTTATTTGTCTGTTTCAAAAATCGAGGCTGAGACCCGTTTTGATGTTTGTGAGGTTTATCTTGATGACTGCAACAAACTTTGCAGCATAAACTATATTGAGAATGCGTTTCAGGTGATGAGATGAGGCTTTTTGATTTGCATTGTGACACGGCGGGAGAGTGTTATAACAAGAAAATTTCTCTTGCCGAAAACAATCTGCACATAAGTTTGTGTAAAGGTGAAGTACTTGACGAATGGTGTCAGGTTTTTGCAATCTGGATACCTGATGAGATTCGAGGAAAAGAATCATCGGATTACTTTTTCAGAGTGCTTGATAATCACAAAAAAGAAATAGTTGATAATTTTGATAAAATTAAGCTGTGTCAACGGATTTCGGATATTGATAATGCAGTGAACTGTAAGAAATGTGCTTCGGTAATTGCTGTTGAAGGCGGTTCTCCGTTTGCAGAAAAAGATGCGATCCTTATTGCAAATGAACATGGTGTAAAGCTTATAACCTTGACATGGAATGCTGAAAATGAGCTTGGATACGGTTGTCAATCCGGCAGCGATTCAGGTCTGAAAGAGTGCGGTAAAGCTCTTCTTCGAAACATGCGCGACCTCGGCATTGTTGCAGATGTTTCTCATCTCAACCGTGCAGGATTTTATGATGCGATTTCAAGCGGAGCCAGGGTAATAGCCAGCCATTCAAACAGCGAAAAAGTGCTTCTGGAAACAAGAAAAGACAGTGAGGATAAATTTTTCTCGTGTCGGAGAAGTCTCAACGATGAACAGATAAAACTTCTCATTGAATGCGGCGGATTAATCGGAATCAATTTTTGCAGAAGTTTTCTGGGAGATGAGGGTGACGACGGTTTCGAAGCCGTTTACCGTCATATTACGCACATTCTGGATTTGGGCGGAGAAAATACTCTTGCAATAGGCTCGGATTTTGATGGGTGCGATATTAATCCGGAACTTGCCGGTGTGGATAAAATTATTGATTTGTATGATTATTTATGCGGAAAAGGAATCGATTCCGTATTGGCTGATAAAATTTTTTATGATAATGCCATGAATTTCTTCAAAAATGTTTTACAATCGTAAAATAATATGATATAATATTTTGAATTAATTTCCGAAAAGGATGATGTTAAATGATTTATGTAAGCACAAGAGATACTGCGGTTAAGGTTTCCGCTTCTCAGGCAATCACAAAGGGCATTTCTTCCGAGGGCGGTCTTTTTGTACCCGAAAATCTTCCCAAGGTTTCAATGAGCGAAATCGAAAAAATTGCAGGTTATGATTATATTGGCAGAGCAAAGTCAATACTCTCTCTGTTTCTCACTGATTTTACAGAGGCTGAGGTTGATTCTTGCGTAAAGGGTGCATATGAAACGGGATTCTCAAGTGAGAAGGTTGCACCCGTTGAAACGATCGATAACGGTGTTCATATTCTTGAGCTTTTCAAAGGTCCTACATGCGCATTCAAGGATATGGCTCTCCAGATTCTTCCCAGACTTCTTACCGTTTCTAGCGGTAAGGCAGCACCCGGCACAAAAATTGTTATTCTTGTTGCAACATCGGGCGACACAGGTAAAGCAGCACTTGAAGGATTCAAGGATGTTGAAAACACTCAGATTCTCGTTTTCTACCCCAGTGACGGTGTAAGCCCCATGCAGAAACTTCAAATGTGCACTCAGGAAGGCAATAACGTTGCAGTATCCGCTATTGAAGGTAATTTCGACGATGCACAGAGCGGTGTGAAAAGAATTTTCACAGACAAATCAATCTCTGCAAAGCTTGCTGAAAACTCAATGGCTTTTTCGTCAGCTAACTCAATTAATTGGGGCAGACTTTGTCCCCAGATTGTTTATTATTTTTCGGCTTACTGCGATTTGCTTGCAAAGGGCGAAATCAAAGCCGGCGATGAAATTAATGTTGTTGTACCCACAGGTAACTTCGGTAATATCCTTGCGGGTTATTATGCAAAGGAAATGGGTCTTCCTGTTAAGAAACTCATCTGCGCTTCAAACAGCAATTCTGTTCTTACAGAGTTTCTTACAACAGGTGTTTACAACAGAAACCGCGAATTCTTTACAACAATTTCACCTTCAATGGATATTCTTATTTCCAGCAATCTTGAAAGACTTCTTTATTCAATTGCAGGAAGCGAAAAGGTGACAGACTGGATGAAGCAGCTTTCCGAAAACGGAAAGTATGAGGTTGATGCAGACACTCTTGCTGCAATCAAAGCTCAGTTTGCTGCCGGATGCTGTGACGATGATGAAACAAAGGCAACGATTGCAAAGGTTTTCAAGGAGAAAAATTATCTCTGCGATACTCATACTGCAGTTGCAGTTAAGGTTTATTATGATTACAAAGCCGAAACCGGCGACGATACTCCCGCTGTTATTGCTTCAACCGCAAGTCCCTTCAAATTCAGCGCTGCAGTCCTTGAAGCAGTCGACGGAAAGAACGATAATCTTGACGAATTTGAAATGGTTGAACGTCTTGCATCCGTAACAGGAAAGAGCTGCCCTGAACAGCTTGCAAATCTCCGCGATAAGGCAGTAAGATTTGACGGCTGCTGCTCAAAGGACAGCATGGACGGTGTAGTATTCGATATGCTTGGTATCTGATTACATTGTACCTGTTGCGTTATCGTTGAGTTTAAAAGTTGAACACTGTGTTTCGCCGCACTTGCAGGCTGATGAATTACCAACTTCAATGCTGCCTGCGGTGCAAGCTGTTTCACCCTTGTGGTAAACGCAATTTTTGGCAAAGCAAGTGATTTCGCTGATTTTCTTGTCCATCATTGTATCTCCTTTCGTGTTTCTACGGAAGTATCCGCGATAATATTATAAACATTTTTGAACGAATTATTTTATGAAAGGAAATGCCTATGGCTCTTTTTGCAATCGGAGACACGCATCTTTCGCTTGCTACGGGAAAGTCTATGAATATTTTCGGCGGCTGGACAGACTATGAGCAGCGGCTTGAAAAAAATTGGCGCAGACTCGTAAGCGATAATGATACGGTTGTGATAGCCGGAGATATTTCCTGGTGCATGAATCTTGAGCAGGGTCTTGAGGATTTCAGATTTCTCGATTCTTTGCCCGGCAGAAAAATAATTCTCAAGGGCAACCATGATTATTGGTGGGCAACGAAGAAAAAAGCAGATGAATTTTTTGAAAAATATTCTTTATCAACCTTGAATATTCTTCATAACAATACATATACCGAAGGTAACTTTGCTATATGCGGAACAAGAGGTTGGTTTTTTGATGCTGAAAGCGATGCTGACAAAAAAGTTGTGCTCCGCGAGGCGGGCAGACTTCGCGCTTCAATTGCCGCAGCAAAAGAAACAGGACTTGAGCCTGTTGTATTTCTTCACTATCCGCCTGTAAATATTGTTCAGAAATGTGATGAGATTTATAATGTTCTTGTTGAAGAGAATATAACCCGCTGTTATTACGGTCATCTCCATTCTTATTCTCATGCAGGAGCGTTTATCGGAGAGAATGACGGAATAAGGTTTTCTCTTATTTCGAGCGATTATCTTGAGTTTTGTCCGGTTTTGGTATATTAATGTTTGTCAAATTAACCAAAAACGCGGCAAAAAAACAGTAAAAATTAACTAAACTCAAGAAAATATAAATATATATAAAATAATATAGAAATTTCAGGATTTATTTGTTATAATCATTAGCGTTAAAATATCATCGGCAATAATGCCGAAACGGAGGAATTCTAAATGAGCTTAGTATCAGCTAACAAAACAGAAACAAACACCTATGCAGTTGAAATTGCTGTTTCAGCAGA
Source organism: Acutalibacteraceae bacterium (assembly GCA_045602965.1). Classification (GTDB taxonomy): domain Bacteria; phylum Bacillota; class Clostridia; order Oscillospirales; family Acutalibacteraceae; genus CAG-177. The sequence continues at coordinate 8,978 of JAZSCO010000004.1, forward strand.
AGATTTCAGAGCTGCTATTCAGCAGGCTTATCTCAAGCAGAGAAAGTCAATTCAGATTCCCGGCTTCCGTAAGGGCAAGGCTCCTCTCATGATGATTGAGAAGCTTTACGGTCAGGAAGTTTTCTTTGAAGATGCTCTTGACATCGTTTTCCCCGCAACAGTTCAGGCTGCTTACGAAGAAGCAGGCATCAACCCCGTTGATCAGCCCCGTGACTTTGACGTTAAGACAATGAGCAAAGAAGAGGGCGTTGTAATGTCATTCAACGTAACAGTAAAGCCCGAAATCACTCTTAAGGCTTATAAGGGTCTTACAGCAGAAAAGGCAGAAGTTAAAGTTACCGCAGAAGAAATTGACCACGAGATTGAGCATATGCTTGACAGAGGATCAAGAATTGTTAACGTTGATGACAGAGCTGTTAAAGACGGTGACATCACAGTTATCGACTTTGAAGGTTTTGTTGACGGCGTAGCATTCGACGGCGGCAAGGCTGAAAAGTATGAACTCACAATCGGTTCAGGTTCATTCATTCCCGGTTTTGAAGAGCAGATTATCGGTCACACAATCGGTGAAGAATTTGATGTTAACGTAACATTCCCCGAAGCTTATGCTCCCGAACTCGCTTCAAAGGCAGCGGTTTTCAAGATCAAGCTTCATGAAATCAAGGTTAAGGAACTTCCTGAACTTGATGACGAATTCGCAAAAGATATGGGCGAATACGAAACAGTTGCAGATCTCAAGAAGGGTATTGAAGAAGATATCCTCAAGAGAAAGCAGGAAAGCGCTCAGCACGCATTTGAAGATGCAGTTATCGACGCTCTTGTTCAGAATGTTGAAGGCGAAATTCCCGAATGCATGTATGATAACAAAGCAAAGGAAAACATTGATTCTTTTGCACAGAGAGTTGGCCAGCAGGGTATCGACCTTAACACATATCTCATGTATATGGGTATGGATATGGCTACATTTGAAGGTCAGATGAGAGAACGTGCAGTTGCAGACGTTAAGATTGAGCTTGCAGTTGAAAAGATTATCGAGCTTGAAGGTCTTAAGGCAACTGACGAAAGAATCGAAGAAGAATACACAAAGATGGCTGAAATGTATCAGCTTGACGTTGAAAAGATCAAGGAGCTTGTTCCTGCAGAAACAATTTCCGCAGAACTTGCAAGACAGGATGCTCTGAAGCTTGTTATTGATTCAGCAAAGGCAAAGAAGCCTGCTGCAAAGAAGACAGCAAAGAAGGCTGCAGAGAAGAAAGAAGAAGGCGCTGCTGAAGAAAAACCCGCAAAGAAGCCCGCTGCAAAGAAAACAACAAAGAAGGCAACTGAAAAGAAGGACGAAGCAGCAGAATAATTCTTTTTGTTGAATAAGTCAGGGATATTTAAACTATACTTAATTATGAGTTTTTGTGAAAAACCGGTTTTGTTGCCGGTTTTTCATTTATTAAACAAAGCGGAGAAAGGATTGAATTATTATGGCATTAGTACCCTATGTTGTTGAACAGACAAACCGAGGCGAGCGTTCTTATGACATTTTTTCACGCCTCCTTAACGACAGAATTATCGTTCTCTCCGATGAGGTTAACGACACAACCGCAAGCATTGTTGTTGCACAGCTTCTTTTCCTTGTAGGTCAGGACCCCGATAAGGATATCAGCCTTTATATCAACAGCCCCGGCGGCTCGGTTACTGCAGGTATGGCGATTTTTGACACAATGCAGTATATCAAGTGCGATGTTTCAACCATTTGCATGGGTATGGCTGCGTCAATGGGTGCATTCCTTCTTTCATCGGGTGCAAAGGGCAAGAGATTTGCTCTTCCCAACAGCGAAATTATGATTCATCAGCCGCTCGGCGGTGCAAGAGGTCAGGCAACTGAAATCAAAATTGTTGCTGACCATATTCTTAAGACAAGAGAAAAGCTCAACAGAATTCTTGCTGAAAACACA
>JAZSCO010000005.1:0-3524 GCA_045602965.1 Acutalibacteraceae bacterium
CTGTAAAAAACACAAGTTTTTTACAGCCTCTTTGATTATCTGTTCTGTTTTTATGCCTTTGCTTCTTCTTTTGCTTTTTCTGCAGCCTTTGTTTCAAGAGCTTCAGCCATCATCTGACGGATAACTTCCTTTTCTGTTCCTTTTTCAACAAGCTCGAAATATTCTTCTGCAGGAATACCGCCAACGTAGCACTGCTTATACTTAACCGTAACACCCTTGACAGCAATAACAATGTTGATTGCAAGAAGGAGTGCAAGTGCACCGATATAAACGAAGATGCCGTAACTGATTTTACCGCTGATGAAATCAGGGAAAACCGAAGCAATGTTATTTGCAAAAACATTGAAGAAAATGGGAGATGCAGCTGCAAGAGCAATTGTGATAATATTGAGTATAATATTTCTGGGATTGCCCTTGGGTGAACATGCAAGAGTGAGCATAAGAAGGCTGACAACGATAAATACCACCGAAAGAAGAAGGCAAACAAGAGCGCCTGCATATCCGATGAAGCTTGTGCCTAAAATGCCCGAACCTGTCATGGTAAGCAACGCATCGATATCAAGAGATGTGATAATATTGACAAGATCAATGAGGCCGACATTCTTTGTTACCTCTTCAATAAACGGACCGCTGTATGTAACCGAGCAAAGAGGAAGCAACAGAGTTGCTATAGGAAGAACGGAGAGAATTATTCTGACTATTGTAAGCTTTGAGCCGATAAATGATGCCTTAAGTCTGTCGATTCTCTTCTGAAGTCTGGCATGCTCTGCTTCAGCAGCATCCGCTTCATCAAGAAGTCTTTCTTCCATTCCGTAATATACAAGGTTAACACCGCAACCGGGGCAGTTGGGTTTCCAATCAAATAAAGTAAGCTTTCTGCCGCACTTGGGACACTTTGCCATAATTTCTCCTCCAAACAAGAATAATATCAGAGTATATTATATTTTAACATATTATAAATATTAAATCAATTGTAAACTATAGCCAAAAAGCCACGATTTTTTTCGGCATAATGACTATGTCAATCCTCCGTCAGCGGTTATTACCTGAGCGGTAACATAATCAGAATCTTTACCTGCAAGGAAAGAAACAACACCTGCTATTTCTTCGGGAGTGCCGAATCTTCCCATCGGAATTTCCTGTGCAAAAGATTGTTTATCCTCATGCGAAAGATTTGAATTCATTTTTGTATCAATCGCACCGGGTGCAACGCAATTCACCTGAACATTGCTCGGTGCAAGCTCCCTTGCAAGAGCTTTGGTAAGTCCGATAACCGCTGCCTTCGTTGCCGAATAAACCGTCTCGCAGGACGCGCCGTAAATTCCCCACATCGAAGAAACATTTATAATCTTCCCGCTTTTTTTGCTAACCATATAAGGTACGGCACACTGACAGCAGTTGAACACACCCTTAAAATTAACGCCGTTGATTCTGTCAAATTCTTCTTCGGTTATGTCCGTAAAAAGTTTTTGCTGAGCCATTCCGGCATTATTGACAAGCACAGAAACGCCGCCGAAATAATCGGTGGCGTCTGCAAATATTTTTCTTATTGAGTTCATGTCGGACACATCGGCTTTATAAATGCGATATTCCGCATCGGTTTCCGCAAGCTTTTTTTCAAGCTCATTTATACCGTTTTCATCGGAATAATAGCAGACGGCGATATTAAATCCGTCTTTGGCAAGACGAAGCGCAATTTCGCTGCCGATTCCGCCGGATGCGCCGGTTATCAATGCACACTTTCTCATTGTTTAACTGTGGTGGGCACAGAACCTGAAAGAATGGGGAAATCCTGACCCACAAACTTTGTCATATCCATATATCCTGAAGGAACTCTGAACTTTGAAGAATCAACCTTGTCAGAGATTTCATTGAATTCCATAATGCTCACGTTACCGCTGGGGTCAACAGCTTCCATTCTCTTGAGTTCGTTGTCGCTGTAGTAATATTTAACTGTTGAGCCTTCGCTTTCGTATACGTCACAGATATATTTCTTGCCGTTGAATTCAACCTCACTGCTGGAAACATAGGCTGCCTTTGTATCGGATTCTGTAATTTCAGTCATGTCTGTATTAAACAGTTCGCCCAGATTTTCTGCAGGCACTGTCATATATGCTCTCATTCCGGGGATGATAAGGTAGCATGTGTCGTCCTTAAGAAGGAACGCCATTCTCATTGAGCCTTCGCCGTTAACAGGCATTGCTGTTTCAAAATATCTCTTGTCGCCGTCACGGACAATATGCATGGGAATAATCATTTCCTGACCGTTATTGTTGCTCTTGATAACAAGATCCATTGTGAATTTGCCGCCCTCAACGATATCGGTATATCTCTTTTCGATATCGTCGTGCTTGGGATTGCCGTCTTTGTCAAGCTCAACTTCAATTTCTTCAAAGTTATCTTCAGGGATAGGCTCATCGGAAATTTCAAGTTCGGGCTGAGTAAGGTTTTCCTCAACAAGATTATCAAGTGTGTCGGGATCATTGAATGTGTTAAGGAATGACTCCTCTTCGGGGGTCAGCTCCACGCCTTCATAAACAGCTGTTGTCTTGCGTACTTTTGTTGTTTCAACAAGAACGTCTTTGTTATCAACAGTCACTCTATTGCCGTTATAATCTTCATAATAGAAAATCTCTTCGCCTTTTTCGTTAATTTCGGTTTTTAAGTTGTGGGTGACACCTTCGTCATCAACAACGTAAACCTGGCTTTCGATAACAAACTCGTTATCCTGCGGAAGCTTCTTGCAAGAAGCAAAGCTTGCAAGCACCGCAAAAACCAGACCAATAGCAATTATATTTCTTTTCATATGTTTTCCTCCGTATACGGATATCATTAATTATTATCCGCAATATGTACTGTTTTATGAAATTGTCTTCCCATATAGAATACCTTATTTCCCTGGCAAAATCAAGTCTGTATTAATAATAATTGTTAACAAAAATGTAAAGCTTTTGTTGACAAACTGTTACTTGACCGATTAAATCGAAGTTTTTAATAAAAAGCTCTTGCAAATTAATGAATTATATCATATAATATCTTGCAAGCCGTTCAATTGAATATGCATGCTACTGTGGCTCAGTTGGTAGAGCAGCGCATTCGTAATGCGCAGGCCGTCGGTTCGAGTCCGACCAGTAGCTCCAGAAAAAGCACTTCTTCGGAAGTGCTTTTTTCTCTGGAAATACATTAACGGTTGCCGCAATCCAAAAAGCTGTTATAAAATAATTGCAAAAAGCGATTGACAACAACCTTTTTATCTGTTAGAATATTTTAGCTGAAATCTAATATACGGAGAGTTGTCCGAGAGGTCGAAGGTGCAGCACTCGAAATGCTGTGTGGGGAAACTCACCTAGGGTTCGAATCCCTAACTCTCCGCCAGACCAAATACCTTGAAAACATTAGGTTTTTGAGGGATTTATTTTTTTGAGAAAACCTTGAAAAACCACTCATTTTATTGAGTTCTCTCCTGCAGTTCTCTCCATTTTATTAAGTTCAATATGTTGAACTTTTTGTTTTTTCAATACCGA
>JAZSCO010000006.1:0-68116 GCA_045602965.1 Acutalibacteraceae bacterium
CATAATCCGGCAAGTGAAACTATGCCGTAAAAAGCAAGAAGTTTTCTCTCTGTTTTCTTTTCAAGAATACCGAGATTATCGTTAACGAACCAGTTAAGAACATTCCACAGATAGGTCAGCGGAAGTCCGATGAGAGTAATGACGGAAAACGCAAGATAGGGAAGCTTGTAATGATACATTATGAGGAAACACGATGCGCTGAATCCGAGATATTCAAGAGGAGATTTGATGCTGTAATTCATTCCCACGCCAAAGAATACCGTCAGATACTCTTTGAACGGAACATAATTCCCTTTTTCTCTGTCAGGCTCATTCCAATGATTTTTCACATTCTGAAACAAAGCCGTCATTTTGCCGTTGCCCATCAGCTTGCCCTCCTTTCCTGACCATAAACAGCCTCTATATCTTTAAGAGAGGTCGTACTTTGTTTCGGAAGCCAGTTTTCGCCAAATTCGATCATATCTTCATTTTCGGCACCAAGATATATTTTTTCGCATCCCAGGTTGCCGAAAAAGGCGTGATGTCCGATAAACTTTACGCTTTCGGGCACATAAATATATGTAACCCTTTCGCAATACGAAAATCCGTCGGAACCGATTGATTCAACTCCGTCGGGTATTGTAATCGTTTCAAAACCCTTGCACTTGAAGAAAGCAAGGTTACCGATTTCTTTAACTGAAGAAGGAATATCAACATATATCAGTGCTTCGCAGTCGCTGAAACATGAATCCTCAATTTTTGAAACCGAATCAGGTATTACATAGAAAGCATGCTTTGAAAACTGCTTGCCGTATTCTTCGGCATCGGCTGTTGTTTCATCGCCGTATTTTTTTGAAAACTCACTCAAAAATACTTCGGCAGTTTTTTCATCGGAAGGAGCAACACATCCTGCTCCGAGTGCAGCTCTGTACTGATGATTTCTCATAGGATGGAGAATGATTTCTTTCATATCCTTCGAATAAAGAACGCCGTCAACAGAAACGTAGTTCTGATTTTCAGGATCAACTATTACCGCCATAAGGTTTTTGGTATAGTAAAAGCAATGAGGTTCAAGCTTTGAAACATCTTTTCCGATAAATATAAAACGCACATATTCATTACAGCTCATTGAAAATTCGCGCACTTCGGTAACAGGTTTTGACTGATTGGCATTGCCCGATTCATCTCTGACATAATCAATGTGCAGTGTTATATCATCTTCCTTGCCGACAAACTGATAAAGGATATATCCGTTGTCTGTTTCCTTGTATGTATATTTGTCGGAACTGATTGAATTAAAGCTGAAAAATAAAGAAAGACCGACAAAAATTGATATTATAATAACAAATAAAACCTTGAATAGCGTGTTTTTTTTGCCTTTCATTTTCAAGTCCGGTTTTTTGTCAAAAAGCGGATCGTAAAGCAAATCTGTTTTGCTGATTGTAATATTGTCAGCCATTCATCTATTCCTCCTTTTTTAGCAGGTACTTAACCACCATTCGGTGTAGGCATCGGGATAGTTGGTTTTGAATCCCGCTATGCCCATATCGCATATCTGCTGCCACCACTCGGGATAATCGCCAAGATTTGAAAACACTTTGATTCCCATAGACTCAAACATTTCAACGTCCTCTTTAGTGAACGCTTCGTTATTGAGACCCACTTCCCAAAGGTCGGAGCGTATAACGAAACCCATTGTTTGTTCATTTATAAAACGGATATTTGCACCCAAACGCAGTCCCTCAGGCTTTCCGTTTTTACGGTAATGTTCCTGCATCTCTTCAAGCACTTCCCAGTCACCTGAGAAGAATATGTATTTTGAAACGTTTTCAGATTTTGCAAGAATTTCATCCATGCGGGGACACATACCCTTGCACTTGAATTCAACCTCAACAGTGAGGTCATAGTCAACAGTTGACAGCCATGTATCAAATTCGGGGAAGGTTATCAGATGGGTCACTCTGTCTTCAACGTAATCGGGCGGTGTGATCATACGTCTTCCACCGAAATGCTCCGTCCACGGATAAGGAGGATATTTAAGTTTAAGTGCATTACGATAAGGAATATCAAATTTCTTTATCTGCTCAGCTGTCATATCCAGTAGAACGTCACGGTGCTTTTCAAAGGTCATATAACCCATATTACCGTTATGAGTTATAATTATTTCTCCGTCTCCGCACAGTTGGATATCCAGTTCAATGCCCTCAAAACCGAGTTCGGCAGTTTTTCTGAATGCTTCCAGGGTGTTTTCAGGAGCAAACTGTGTCACACCCGTATGTGCAATTCTCATCGGCATTCCGCAATATTCTTTTTTCATCATTTTCACTCCTTACTTTTTATTCTGCAATAACAGCCACAGCCTGACCCGCTTTGAGGTTAAGAGAAATTTTTTTATTTTCAACCGCAACGTCGCAAAGATATTCATTGCCGTCAGCGGTGATGATATATACCCTGGCTTTGTCAAATTCAGCATCGGGAACATTCCACTCGCCGTCTTTTCCGTTTTCGGAATATGCGATAAAGATTTTGTTATCTTCCGTTATCGGCAGAATAATGTCGTAACCTTTTTTCAGTTCAATGCCGTTCTTGGTGATTGAAAGTTCATTTCCGCACGTTTCAACACCGTCAGAGAAAGTCACTTTATAACCTTCTTTGTCATTACCCGTATAGCTGAGCCTCTTATATCGGTTAAGATATGTATACGGCACCTGCATCGTGCAGAACTGCCTGATAAACATCGGCACCCATACGTCTTTTTCAATGCCGTTATTCATCCAGATATCTTCACCGTGCACCGTACCGTAGAATACATTTCTCAAAGGCTCAACGTTGAGATATCCGCTGAATTCATCTGCCTGAATATTGATGCAATCGTCGATTGTCATATTGCTCATCCACCAGACGGCAGGGATTCTGCCAAGCGTGCGGATAGGTGCATCGCGCCAGTCTGTATCAATAATTTCAGCACCGCATTTTTCGTAATACTTTCTTATGGGGTGGTTACTCTCGGAGCGTAACGGCATTTCTCGGTAAGTATATTCACTCGTAACGTCAATTCCGAGGCTCATAATATAGTCGAGCATCTTGTTTCTTGCCTCATCCTGCTCATGCATTTCTGTTCTCGGCCCGAAATTTTCCGCAATGCAGAAGTTATCGAGATGAACCGTGCCCGCCTCTCTGACAGGAATAACCTCGCAGAATCGGTCAAAATATTTTTTGAAAAGACCGCTCTCCCAATACTGCTTATATGATGTTTTATATGCATTTCTTCCGTAGAAAACCTCAATAACCGCCGGAGTACCGTCGGGATACTTTGTTATTGCGCTTGCTTCAACAAATTCGGGATGTGATTGATTTGCATCATATTCGTCAGCAAGATTACCGTGAACACTTACTACCGTGTTGTATTTTTCAGCTTCTTCATAAAGCCACATAAAGCTGTCTCTCGGCGTAGCATCGCAGTCTCGCTTGAGATACGGATTGATAACTTCCATTTCGGGGTAACAGTCATCATGTCCGAGTCCCTGCCAACCGACAAGGTAAACAATCTTCTTTATACCCTGCGTTATGTTATCCATCATCCTGATTATTTCAAGTGCCTGTTCAAAAGTGATAAGAACCTCGGATGTTTTTTTCTCCCAATCGGGTTTTGCAAGAAACATCTTCATCCACAATGTTTTTGAATAGTCATAGTTGAATTTTTTCTGATTCATTATTCACCCTCCCGTTTGAAACGCTTTTATTTTGCATAAATCGCAATTTAAATTAATATCTATATTATAATATAACAAAATGCACAAATCAATACCGATAAGTGCATTATTTTTGTGTTTTTTAATCAGATAATATAATTTTCTCTGATTGGTGAAGAACCTGTTGTAATCTGAAATATATTACCGTTTCTTCAGAAATCTCGTAAAAATTACCTTTCAAAAAAGCTGTCTTTGTGATTCAAAGACAGCTTTCGACACATTATATTGATTATTTTGTCATAGAATGTGTATGTTTTCTTCGAGAGGTAATTGAACGCCAACTTCTCTTGCAGCTTCCATCTTGAACCGGTCAAGAGCAGCTCTTGCCTGAGGAACAACTGAATTATTCTTTGACATTTTCATTACACCCCTTCAAATTCAATTTGCGTTTGCCTTATTATTGTTGCAAACCATTCGGGGTTTATTAATGTTAATTTTTTGATTAATTAAAACTTATTGGAATCCTGCAAAATATTTATAGGTATTGCAAACAGTAATTTTATCTGCTAAAATAATTATAATTTATTATTTTGTCGAAAAAAACAAAATAATAATATAACCAATAAACTGACCTTCAAAAACTTCACACAACAAATAACACTGACTGATAAGCAATATTACGGAGATTTATTATGCCTGAAAATCACATGAAAGATTTACAAAAAGTCGAACTGGAAATACTTATTGAAACTGATAGGATTTGCAAAAAACACAACATACGTTATTTCTTGGTTGCAGGAACTCTTCTTGGTGCAATCAGACACAAAGGCTTTATCCCATGGGACGATGATATTGACATATGTATGCCGATTGAAGATTACCGCAAATTCTGTAAAGTGGCAAAAAAAGAGTTAAATAAAAACTATTTTTTACAAAACTATAAAACGGATTTCAGCGGAATGTGGTTTTCGAAAATCAGAAAGAATAACACTACCGCTATTGAAAAAAACTTCGAATCAAAACTTCACCATCAAGGCATATGGATAGATGTTTTTCCGCTTATAGGGATAAAACACGAAAAAAAATGGATAGAAAATCTTAAAAGTAAAGTATTGCCGGCAAAAAAATTGATAAATAAAAAAATTGGAATAATGGAGGATATCGACAAAAAACCAATTTTTAAGATATTAAACTTCTTTATTTCTATGAATCTGTTACGACTTATAACTTCTGCAATTTACCGTGTTTCGTTCAAGAGCCCTTCAGTTTATAAATACTGTTATTATCTGTGGGCTAGTTCAGCAATAAAACCCCGATTCGAATCTGAATGGTTTTCCGAATCTTGTGAGGTTGAATTTGAAGGTCATATGTTTCCGGCACCAAAAGATTGGGACAAATACCTTACGATTGAATACGGTGATTATATGACTCCTCCACCGCCTGAAAAAAGAAACGGCGGTTCCCACACAATTTCTATAGTGGACATTAACAATAACTACACGAAATATATCAAGAAATAAAAGCATTTAAATTATAATAGTAAAAAGCTTAAACTGATGATTGAACAGTTTAAGCTTTTTACTATATTATATGCCTTTAAGATACGGAATAACCCACAACACCAACAATGCGACTGTAATAAGCATTCCAAGAGGAATCGAAGAAGCAATTATCATCTTTGTCTTCTTTATTTCCTTGGGATCTTTTTCTTCTTCGGGAACTTTAAACAATAATTCTCTTTCCTCTTTTTCTTTCGGTGTTACTTTTGTCATTAAAGAACCTATTATCATTGCGATTATGCCTGACGCAATCCCGACAAAAAACGGATCAAAGTAAATCGGAAGCAAGATTTCTTCAAAAGAGACATATATTTTCATTGCGGCACTCACCACAAATCCGACAAGCATCCCTGCAAAAGCTCCAACTTTTGTAACACGCTTGCTCCAGACGCTTGCAAGTGCAACAGGTAACCAAGAACAAGCAACGATAGTTGCACCTAAATAGGTTATCCAGAAAATCTGTGGGGGCTGATATACACAAACCAAGCAAATTATAACAGCAACTATAAGAAGTGCAATTCTGCTGTATATCAGTTTTCTTTTTTCGTTTTTTATCTTTACAACATCATTAATTATATTTGAACCTATCAATGACAAAAAAGTGGTTGCAGATGATAAACCTGATGCTAACACACCGGATAAAACCACAATACCCAGAATTGAAGGCATAACATTCATAGACGCCCATATCAAAGCTTGTGAAGGTGCTTTCATGCCAGGATTCATCTTTTGAGTGAATACGCCTGCCATACACATTAAAAACTCAATCAGGAATACGCTAACGGATGCCACAACACCTGAACGCACGACAGTGTGTTCGTTTTTTGCCATAAGGTATCTGCTTGATTGCCAGGGCGCAACCATAAGAACTGCCATCCAAGCAATGCCGTATCCACAAGCCCATATCATATTTTCTGCAGCTGTCGGATAAAAATAATCTAAATTACCGCTGCCGGCAAGAATATCGGGAATTTTTTCGTATGTAGCCATTTCTGAAACAGTATTCGTCCATCCACCAACTTCTTGTGCAATGAAAAGCGCTCCGGTAATTGTTGCAACAGAAAACACAGCAAACATAATTGTATCGGTTATCAAAACACCTTTTGCACCTGAAAAAACAGTTATCAATGAAAAAACAACGACAACCACAACAATGCAAATTTCGTATTTTAATCCGGTAACTGCAGTCATAAGTGTTCCGATACCTTGCACACAGGATAAACTATATACCAACATAATTATAGTGCTGGTGACCGTTGCGAGTTTCATCAATGCAGGCGAATCAAAACGCTTCCCGAAATATTGCGGAATAGTAAAAACCTCGCTTCTTCTGAGATATCTTCCAAAAAATACAGACCCGACAATATACCCTACCGAAAGGACACCGACAGCCACCATTATAGGTGCAAAAAAACCGCTGTAGGATTCTCCGACATCGCCCATAAACAGCCCAACACCTATAAAAGATGCAACCAGTGAACCGGTTATAAGGAAAGATGGCGCATTTCTGCCCGCAACATAAAAATCGTTAGCAGTTTTAACCTTTCGACTAATTACGGCACCGACAAGCAAGTATAATACCATTGTAACACCAATGCCGATTATAAAAACATTCATATATATTCCTCACTGATGCATATTATTTATAATCCCTAAAAATCATCATTGTCGCAATTAATCCCGACAAAGAAAACCAAGCACCCAGACCAACTGCAATTGCTATTTCCATCAGAAATTCTCCTCGTTGTCTTGCTCACTCATCATAGACAAAGCAAGTTCTCTGTAATACAGCATTTTATCATACCAATCCATCAAGTATTCTGATACTCCTTCGCTGTTTTTTTCGGCAAAGGTTCCCCAGATATACCAATAATAATAAATAACCGCCGCGCAGGATATTAAATGCAATTTTTCCTTCTTCGTTATTTTCCTCCCGAAATAAGGATAAACCCAGGCATCGATTTCTTCTCGGGATGGTGTAACCAAAGAAAAAAGCTTGCAAATATCAAAGCCTATATCTGCATCACCGGCAAATTCCCAATCAATCAAAGATAAGTAATCGCCTTTAACCAACAAGTTGGGTTCGTAAATGTCATTATGACATAAGGATATATGCCACTGATCTTTTGTCAGATACTCAAAAACCGGCTCCATTATTCTTTTTTCAGATAAACTTCTGCCGTATTTCATTGCATCAAAGTATTTTTCGGCATCGATGATTTTATCAGCTTCTGTTTTATAATCAAAGCCAAAACCAACCGAAACCTCGGCAGAATGGAGCTTTTTGAGTTTTTCGGCAAGCAGATTTATATGCTTTTTATTTTTGAAATCAAAGCACTCGTCTGTTTCAATATATTTCGATATTTTCCAGCCTTCGTCTTCATTTATGAAAAGAAAAGTTTCATCCATCTGCTGTTCTTTTGCAACATTCAAACAAACAGCCTCTTTTTTACGATCAACAACAGTCGATGCATTTACTCCCGGATGACGGTATACATATTCCTCGCCTTTGCATCTGAACTTAAAAGATTGATTGTTCAATCCTTTTTTTATAACTTCAATATCTTCGATATCGGTTATATCGCATTTTAATATGCTGCAGATATTGTCAAAAACCTTTACCTTATTGTGATAAATATAGTCTTTGTCAAACTGCTTGAGCTCATCCATGCTGTCAAACTCAAGGATATCCTCATTTTTGCATTGCTTTACCCACATCGGAAGCTCTTTTACATTTTCGGCATAAATAGTTTCCCAGTACATATATTCTATTCCCGGTCTGCCGAAATAACTTTCCAGTATGGGCCTAAACTTTCCTGTAAACACTTCGTCAAAATAAGCATGGCCGTACATAATCCACTGATCTTTGGAGGGCTTGTTTGTATCATAAATCAAACCCGAATTGTCAAACCGGAACGCGCGCTCAACATGGCTGATGCCGGGCAGATAAACAGAGCAATAATATGCTCTATACTCATATCGATGAAACATATTATTTGGATAATAATTATCAGAGCAACAAATATATGTGTTGCTGAGATAATCCCGAGAAACATAAATACTGCTGTGGGTGTTTTTAGATGCATACTCATTATTCACAACGAGTTTAACACCATATTTATCGCGCAGATAAAAAAATTTTTCCATCATATAGCCAACAACAACTATGATTTCCTTGATACCTGTTTGCTTCAGCTGCTCAATAATGCGCTCAATCATTATATCGCCCTTAACCGAAATAAGTCCCTTTGGTATTTCGAATGAAACTGGAATAAAACGAGTGCTCATACCGGCTGCCAACACAATTGCATTCTTGACTTCATATGGTGCTAATGCATCCAAACCTTTTTTTGTCAGAAGGTATGTATTATCTATAAATGCTGTTTCTTTAAGGTTTGAAACAATTTTATTTATGCTGCCCAAAGACAAACCTGTTTTTTCGGAAATCATTCTTTGGGTCTTCTCTCCACCGTTTTCAGCAAGAAATCTTAAAACCTCAAATGTATTCTTATCCATCTTCAAACCTCTTTATTGTTCGTTCATTTTTTTGACGTTTTTTTCATTTTTGAACGCACTCAAATTTAAAAAAGCCAAAATGGCTAGTTAAAATTATAATCTTATATATCTGTTTTGTCAACTCCTCACACTAATTCTTAGTTTTATTACATTTTATGATAAAAAATTTTTCACATAATACAAAACCTTATAAAAAACTGCCTTTTAAATTAAAGACAGCTTTGTAACACATTACATCGAGTTAATTTGTCATAAAATATGTAGTTTTTCTTCAAGAGGTAATTGAACGCCGACTTCTCTTGCAGCTTCCATCTTGAACCGGTCAAGAGCAGCTCTTGCCTGAGGAATAACTGAATTATTCTTTGACATTTCGTTTACACCCCTTCAAATTCAATTTGCGTTTGCCTTATTATTGTTGCAATCCATCCGGAGTTTATTAATTTTAATTTTTTGATTAATTTGAAAGTAATTCATGAAATTTAAAATTGCAAAAGCCAACAGCGTTAACTGTTGGCTTTGGTTTTTATAAGGTATTAAACATCATAATTAATGCCGAACAAGTTTCTCCACAATATGGAAAAAGCTTCTCTGAAAAGGTACAAAAATCTTACGGAGAAATACTCAACTGGGTTATGAATTATCTCAATAAGTTTATTAGCCTGCAACTTATATCCGTTAAGCTTTTCAATTTCGTATTCACTCAAATTATCATCTTCTAAAAGACTGTTAATCTTTGCGATAACAGAACTAATTGCTTTTTCATCGAAGACAGTCACTTTTTCTTCGTCAAACGTTTCAAGTATTGCTTCAACATCTTCGATTGTTGTACTCGTTTCAACAATCTTCTTAAGAAGTTCGTCGCATTTATCGGCAATCGCCTTGTATTCAGCTTTTTTCGCATCGTCTGCAAGGTCGGTTTGAGCATTTTCGACTGATTCCTTAACCGCTTCTATCGATTCCTTGTCGTCTGATTTTACATTATCAACGCTGAGATTATCAATCAATACCGTGTTGGGGGCGATTTCATAAAGCATTGTTTTTGAGCCTGTGAAATTTCCCTTGCCCGTGATTGTAATTTTATAAATACCAACATTTGTTGCGGTAGTACCTGTTGCATCATATGTTACAGAAAGACCGTCAACCGTCACACCTGCAATGGTCTGGGTCTGCTCTGTGCCGTTATAAATGAGAGCATCGCCAAGGACAATTAATGCATCAGAGATATCTTTAGAAACAATGTTTGCTTTTGTTATGATATAGTAATTTTCTTTTTCGGGAATAGATATACTGTCTTCGAGAATATCATAATTATCTGCATCTTCACCGCCTGCATAATATGCAATATTCAAAGTCTTATTGTTGCCTGCATTTGGTGAAAGAAACATACCGACACATTTGGTAACTTCAAAATCATCACCGTCAACGATACCGTCGAAGGTAATTGAGATTAATGAACTGTCAATTAAATTATTGCCGTCATAAACCTTATCTTGAACAACAGCTTTTGCAGTGACAAGTTTCTTTGTAATTATAAAATTTGTTGAAGATTCACCTTTGAGTTTACTGCCTTCAACAGCTTTGACAGATACAGTGGCTGTACCCGCTTTTATGTTGTTTGTATAAACAAGAATATAATCCTCGTTCTCTGTAAGAGTATCCCCGAAAAGCTTTACGGTCACATCAGGTTTGCATTCTTTTCCGCAGTATACAAAACTTGTCTGTGAAAGAGTAATCTCTGCTCCGTTTGTAACTTTAACATATCCGTCGATTTTCGTAGTGTTGTCGGTAACTTCCGCAACATCGCCGTTTTTATCGAAAAAATAATAACCGTCAGCAAGAACTGATTTTGCCGAAAAATTCAGAATTCCGTCGTTGTTTATTGAAAAACCGTTGGGATATATTCCGCCCTTAACCGTGATTTCTCCGTCGCTGTTTTCAAATGTATCCGGGCTTGTAAATGTACCCCCGTTTATTTCAACGTTTGAAACATGAGATGTGTTTGGGTTTTTTATTTTTGTTAAAGTTCCGCCATTGACAATCAAACTGCCGTTATTTGTTATGCTTCCTTGAATAACGCCACCGTCAATAACGACCTTTCCGTAAGAATAAATTCCATACGAAGTGGAAATTCTTCCGCCCTTGATTATGAGAGTACCGTCATTCAGAAATCCGAAATTTGCAGCAACGATTTCGCCGGTAAGACCGCTGTCAACAACAGTCAGTTCAACTTCCGAATCGATAACGAAGCCATCTCCGGCGACGTCTTCGTTTGTTATTGTTTTTCCGTTCAAATCCAGCGTAAATTTTCCCGATTTGATTTTTTGCCTTTTTTCGATAACAACATCATCAATTAAGGTGATAACACTCTCTTGGTTTATCTCTGCAACAGATATCGCATCGGGCAGGGTTGCAAAAGTGCCGATTTTGTAGCCGTTCTTATCTGCAACATAAGCAACTTCTCCGTTTGCGGCAGTTGCAAACGGAACCATAGAGAAAATCATCGCCAACGCAAGAAAAACACATATAAACTTTGGGGAATTTTTCATAGAGTTCATCTCCTTATTGCAATATACTTATGTTTGATACAATATATTTCTTCTATCACAAATTATATAATAGAGGCTTTTAAAAATCAATATTTTCTTTGTTTCACCCATGTATTTACTACAAATTCCACACATATTATAGGACTATTAGTCCTATTTGTCAATAGGGCATATTGTCCTACGGTATAATTTCTATGGGTGATGTACTATGAAATTGCGCATCAAGGATATGCGTGAAGACAACGATTTAACGCAGAATCAGATTTCAAAGTTACTGCTCTGCGACCAATCGCTTTATTCCAAATATGAACGAGGCGAACGCGAAATACCTCTTAAAATTTTAGTCGCTCTTGCAGACTATTACAAAGTAAGCGTAGATTATTTAATTGGAAGAACCGACAATCCTGAAATAGGCAAATAAATCCACTGTCCAACTTGCGAACAGTGGATTTATTAAATTATATGTTATTATGTTGTCATAGAATGTGTATGTTTTCTTCGAGAGGTGATGAACGCCAACTTTTTTGCAGCTTAAAGCTTTGCCTTATCTGGCGCATCGGTTGCGCCTTGATGTTGCTTTGGTTTTGCAATTCAAATCGACCAGCTGCTGTCGGTAAAACGTGTGTGACGGTAAGGAAAAGCTCTGAAGAAATCATCTGCATTGCCTTTGATTTCAACGCCGTCAATGTATAAAGCGGTCTGCGAATTATGTCCTTCACCCGCAAGCATAAGCCTTGCGGCAGCTGATGCCGTAAGAGATATATCATAATCGCCTTCGGATTTGTGTGTGACAACTGCTTTCCCGTTTTGATACTCAACCTCAAAAATTCCGTTGTTCTGCTCAAATTCGTCAATACATCTCAAACGGAAAATACCGTATTCTTCGGGATACGAGTTGTTTTCAAGAAGCTTTTGCAGGTTATAGATTCTTCCTGCCGCTCCGCCGTTGGATTCATATGTTACGCCGTCAATTCTGTCTGTGACACAGGCAAAATCACTGCCTTGATACTGCTTTTTGACAATCAGATTTTTAACTATTCCGTCGTAATTGCGCAGAAAACCGATTAAACCGTAAAGCGCTTCGGGCGAAAGAACAAACAGTTCTTCAACGATAAGGTCATTTGGTCTGCTGACGGTAAAACGCACATAACCGTCAGCAACTCCGTCGATATCGTATCTTATATATGTGTAGTCGGCGCTTTCGAGGGGCGTGTCGCAGAAATGCTTTTTCTCCTCACGCAGAGTCATCAGATTTTCTTTCAAAGCGCATTTTTCATGAAGGGCACTGAGTTCTTCAAACTGTTCGCCCGTATAAAGAACAACATCGGTGTTGCGCGGAATATGTTTGAGGTTTTCAAACGGAACCTTTATTGCAAACATACGGTTAAGATTTGCATAACCGAATTTTTCGTAGTATGCAATTGAAAAGGGGTGAAGGAATCCGAATGTCCAGTCATTTTCAATTGCAGTTTCGCCGATTTTTTTCATAATCTCACGAATACCGCCCATTCTTCTGTACTCGGGCTGACTGCAGACACCGCTTACAACGACTGAATTGAGGAACTTTCCGCAGTAGTTGGTTCTGAAATCAAAGATTTCAACTCCTGCGATAAGTTTTTCTCCCTCGAATGCCGCAAGAACGGGTATTTCAACCGTACTGTCCTCTTCGACATTGAATTTCCATATAAATGAAGCTGCTGACACTTTTTGATAATCGACTGCTTCATCAGGTTTTATATATCTTATTTCCATATTTTTCTCCTCCGTTTTATTATTTGCCGTACCATTTAAAAGCTTATCTCACGCTGTCATAAATTTAATAGAAGTTCGAGATAAATGATGTCGCGGAATTCTTGTCGCAGCCAAGAGTCCACACATTTTCACTCTGAGGCTCATCAATGAAGGTTTAGGTGTCTTCATAGAAATTATCATATTCATCAATATTGAATTTCTCATAATCTGCAATTGCCGCCGCATAAGCGCAGAGGGTATCATAAGGCACATAACCAACACCAACGAAATAACAGTCATAAGTGTTTTTTCATGAATTAAAACATCTTTCAGCAACGAAGTGCTGTTGTTTCAATATTAACATTACAATTATAAAAAGTAAATGATTATTATTTATCTACCCAAATAAATCTGCAATTTTCGTTTCAGTAATAACCCATATATGCCTGTGAAAAAACTTTTTCCATAAAAGCGACTGTTAAACAAGTTGTATTGATTTTTTCACTGAATGTGCAGTTTATGCAGTGAACGCCAACTTCTCTTGCGGTTTACGGCTTGAATCGGTCAAAAGCGGCTTTTGTTAGAGAAACAACCGAATTATTCTTTGGCATTTTGTTTGCACGGTTTCTGTGGTAATGCCTGCAAAAAATTAATATAAAAAAACTGTTGCATTTTAAAAGATAACGTGCTATAATGCCAAAAAATAAATATTTTATGGTTGATGTTTGCAGAAGAAGCATGACGCTGCCGAAGGAGTAACGCTCTCAGGCTTCCCGAAAGGGAAAAGGACTGCAAACGGACATAACTTTGGAGAATCTCATTAAATTGAGTGCCGAAGGGGCAAGGCGGTTTTCGCTAATCTCTCAGGCAAAAGGACAAAGTTTTTAATTCCCTGTTTTATCGGGAGAAAAATTGTGCTTTTTGTCGGATTACGCCCTGTAATCCGACTTTTTTTATTTTTATTAATCCGGAGGAATTCAAATGGAAAGTTTTTTTGAAAAAGTGGCGGAGATAAACGGCTCTGTCAATGGCGTTGTATGGGGCAGTTTCGGTCTGTTTCTGCTCATCGGAACGGGTATCCTTATGACCGTGTGCACAAAAGTGTTTCAGATAACACACATCGGTCTCTGGTGGAAAAACACGATAGGAAGCCTTTTCACCAAGAATGTTATCGGACATTCGAAAGAAAAAGGGTCTATTTCGCCTTTCCAGGCTCTTTGCACTGCTCTTGCCGCAACAGTCGGCACGGGCAATATCGCAGGCGTTGCTGCAGCAATATGTATCGGCGGTGCCGGCGCGGTTTTCTGGATGTGGGTTGCCGCATTCTTCGGAATGATGACGAATTATTCAGAAAACGTTCTCGGTATTTATTTCCGTCGCCGCAATATAAAAGGCGAATGGTCGGGTGGTGCAATGTATTATCTTCGTGACGGTCTCGGCAGTAAAAAAGGCTGCAAAACAATCGGTAAAATTCTTGCGGTTCTTTTCTGCATTTTCACAATGCTTGCATCTTTCGGCATCGGCAGCATGGGTCAGGTCAACAAAATTGTTGCCAATGTTGCATCTGCTTTTGATGTTGAGGCAATTTCATCAATTCAGGTTATGGGCGGAATTTCGCTTTATAACATCATTCTCGGCATAATTATTATGGCTCTTGTTGCGCTTATCACCCTCGGCGGTCTGAAAAGAATCGCAAGCGTTGCCGAGAAAATCGTTCCCTTCATGATTATTCTCTTTATTGCAGGCAGTCTTGTTATTATCGGCGTAAATTACGATCAGATTATTCCTGCTTTCAAAACAATTTTTGTTAATGCTTTCAAACCCGAAGCTTTTGTAGGCGGAACGCTCGGTGCGGCAATCAGTGCTGCAGTTACTCAGGGCTTTAAACGCGGTGTTTTCTCAAACGAGGCAGGTCTCGGCTCATCCGTTATGGTTCATTCAAACTCCAATGTAAAAGAGCCTGTAAAGCAGGGTATGTGGGGCATATTTGAAGTTTTTGCCGACACAATGGTTGTTTGCACGATGACAGCTCTCGTTGTTCTCACTTCAGGCGTGTTTGATACAAAGACAGGTGCTATTGCAGAAGGTCTTTCCGATGCAACTCTTGTTGCAGGTGCATTCAATTCCGTTTTCTCTTGGGGCAATATAGGTGAAAAATTCATTGCGGTTGCAATGTTCCTCTTTGCATTCACAACTGTTCTCGGCTGGTCACACTACGGCTCAAAGGCATGGGAATATCTTTTCGGCACAAAAACAACCGTTATTTTCAAGATTATCCACGTTATCACCGTTATTTTCGGTGCAGTAATGACATCGTCACTTGCATGGGACATTTCCGACACATTCAACGGACTTATGATGATACCCAACCTTATCGGCGTTGTTGTTCTCTTCCCGCTTGTTATAAAAATCACCAAGAACTACATTGACCGCAAGGTTAAGAATAAAAACGAAAAACCCGTTCTTTCCTATGATTCCGGAATTCAGGCTGAAGCAGAAGAAAATATTGCAGACGAATAAACAGAACTTATATTTATAAAATACAACCGCTTCATTGATGCTACTCATCGGTAAAGCGGTTGTATTTTATTCAATACTTGGTAGATATTTTTGGTCGCGATATAATTCTGACGAGTATTATTTTCCTTATTTACTGATTGGCGGTGATTCTGATGCAAAAAGCAGAAAACATCTTTTCAAAAGCCAAAGCCATGCTTGAAGAAATAGTTTTATATTGGAAAAATCCGCGTCCCGGTGAATATGTTCCGTATAAAGAAATTGTAATGCTCAGCGTAGGCTGGCTTGCGCAGTATTTTGTTGTTCAGTTTTCAATCGGTTTCAGCGTAGGTACTGCGTTTGCAGGCGCTTTTCCGCAAGCGCTGAGAGCAAACAAAACAGCAAAAATGATTGATAACGCTTTGATGGTTTTCATACAATCGCCCCTTTGGATTATGTCAATATAATTGTATAGTGTAAATGTGAATTATTTTGCTGTTTTTTTAAAAAATTTATTATTCCTCATCAGGAAGCTATGGTACGGTTACTTTTGCCGCTTTTATCAAAAATTACAAAAAACATATACAAAGGTTGCGCACACAAAAATACCGCCGAAAAAAATTCTTCGACGGTATTTTTTATTCAACAGGTTAATTCATTTTTTTAATTTCTTCATTTTGATTTTTTCTCTTGTACTCATTTTCCTTTATAAAAAGCTTTTTAAAACCTTCAATCACAACGCAGACACCGAGAATAATAATCAGCGTTGCAAATACAAGCTGAAGCATATCGCCGAAAACATCTGCGCTTGAAGATGTGATGAGTGCAGTTGCCTTGTTGTAAACTGTCATGCCCAGTGCAGTGAAGGTTACGGCAAGCATAGCACCGAGAGGAATATACATAAACCAACGAACCTTTTTGCTTCTCTTGAGGAAGACTGCGCAGGCAAGGAATGCAAATACGGACAGAAGCTGGTTTGATGCGCCGAAAAGTGCCCAGATATTTTTATAGCCCACAAGAGTGAGACCGTATGCGAGCACAAGAGTGATAATTGTTGCGAAATACTTGTTTGTCAGAACCTTTCTGACTTTGCCCATATTTTCATCAGTTATGGAATCGTCAAGGAAAAGCTCCTGGAATGACAGTCTGCCAACACGGGCAACGGAGTCAAGAGAGGTCAGCGCAAAGGCTGAAATTGAAAGAGTGATGAGTGTATAAACTATATCAGAAGGCAAGCCGAGAGTTGTCAGGAAGTTGGATACTGCACCTGCAAAAACCTGAGCGGGTGTATTCCAGCCCTGTGCAGCGGCTTCACCGCTTGCAAATGATGCAACAGCAATGAGTGCGATTACGGCAAGCATACTTTCGAGAAGCATTGAGCCGAAAGATACGGGAAGCATATCCTTTTCGTTTTTAATCTGCTTTGATGCCGTACCCGAAGAAACCAATGAATGGAAACCGGAAACAGCACCGCAGGCAATTGTGACAAAAAGAATCGGAAAAAGATAACTGCCGTCAACTTCAAAACCGATGAATGCAGGCAGATTAATCTGAGGATTGGCAACAAATACGCCAATAACCGCCGCAACTATCATTGCAACAAGCAGATAACTGTTAAGATAATCTCTCGGCTGCAAAAGAATCCATACGGGAACAACCGAAGCGATCAGGATATAAATAAAAACAAGGATATGCCAGATATCAAGCGAAAGAAAAATCGGCATTTTAAGCCCGATGATTATTGATGCAACAAGCATTACGATTGCGATGGCAGTATTCACGACTGTCGGCAATTTAGTATATTTGAGGATAAGACCGAGAGCAACTGCGAAAACGATAAACATTACCGATGTTGTAGCAACAGCACCGTTTGCTGCTATATTTGTGCCTTGCACTCCGTCAGTTACGGCGAAGCCCATAAAAGTACCTGCCACTATATCCGCAAATGCTGCAACAACCAGAATGCAGAAAAGCCAGCAGAAAAGCAGAAACATCTTTTTGCCTGTTTTGCCGATATATTTTTCAATTATGTAGCCAATGCTTCTGCCTTTGTTTCTGACGGAGGCGTACATGGCTGCAAAGTCCTGAACAGCGCCGAAAAACACACCGCCGATGAGTACCCAAAGCAACACGGGCACCCAACCGAAGATAGCCGCCTGAATGGGGCCGTTGATAGGACCTGCGCCTGCTATTGAAGCGAACTGATGACCGAAAACAACGCTCTTGGGTGCAGGCTCATAGTCCACGCCGTCGCGCTGTTCGTAAGCGGGAGTTTTCCTTTTTGGGTCAACTCCCCATTTTTTTGCAATCCACCTGCCGTAAAGAATATAAGCAAGAATCAAAACGGCAAGAGAGATTATCATTATTGTAACACCGTTCATAACATACTTCCTTTTAAAATATAATCCGTATAATTCATTCCGCTGTTAATAATGCGTTTCACCGCATTCGCATTCGGGCAGGACGCCGAAAACGCTGTGGAAGAAGTTTGCAATTCTCCAGATCATGTTCCAGAACCAATGATCGCTGTGGCATAAGCATTCGCAATAATAAATGTTTTCTTTGCCGCAAAGGTCGCAGACTTCGTCAAGGTCATCGTCGATGTGATAATATTTATTAATTCCCAAATCCTCGTGACCTGAAACGAATTCATCACAAACGGCGCAGTAAAGTCCGTCTGCGTATCCTTTTTCCGTGCAGTTGGGGAATGTTCCTTCAACATACTCAACATTATGTTTGCTGCCATCAGCAGCGGTATGAGTAAGAAGGGTGAAAACAACTGTGAAACTGCCTTCACCGTAATACTTCTGAACATTATAATAATAGGTTTCGCCTGCAGTAAGATTGAAAACAAGGTCGAAATCCATATCGTTGACATCATAACTGCCTGCAAGCCAATCGCCTTCTGCGTTATAGATGAAGCAGTCGGGATCAAGCTCTGAATTATCCGATACGGATTTGAATGAATATGCGCCGCTTATTTCGGGAGTAAATCTGAACCATGAGTTTTCATTCGTTTCGGAATCAAGCACGTATTCATTGTCGGGAATCAGGTTTTCTCCCAAGTAAATTTTTCCGCAGGGACAGTAGCCGAGTGAACTCATCTCGCTGTGATCGCAGATTTCGCCGCATATTGTGCAAACTTCGTCTTTGAATGAATGACCGCATTCAAGGGTGATTTCATATTCGTAGTCGCCTTCATTGTATACGCCGATATAAAAATAATATGTTTTTCCGCTTTCGAACTCATACTCAAGAATGAAATCCATGCCGTTTTCATCATCTGCCGACATAAGAGCTTCTTCGCCCTCGTCGAAAAGGAAACAGAAAGTGTCCAGTTCATCCGATGCCGCCTTCAACCTATAGACGGAATCTGCTTCGGGAGCAAATTTTACGATTGTGGTATTTTCACCGTTAACGGAAACTCTAAGAGTTTCACCGCATTTGATTTCATAATCGAATGCGGGTGCGTCGGGGTCTGTGTCAATAATTGTAATTCTTCCGTCGCCGTCGGGATTGCTGTATTTATCCGCAGGGATTTTGCCGTTCAGGGTCTCGGTAAAATATTCGATAAGCATTTCGTTGTCGCAAGGAAGACCGTCCTTCTGAATAACCTTTGCGTCGTCAAGCATTGTCAGACCGTCACCGCCCTGAGTGAGAACGTACTGGCTGCCAACGATTGTGTAGGTTTTTTCAAGGTCAACGGGTTCACCGCCAACGAGAACGTTCTGAACTCTGCGCTGCTTGGTTTCATCAATTTCGATGAAATTATCAAGCTGGTCGCAGATAATGGGAGTTTCTCTGTAGGTGTGAATTTCGAACGATATACCCGAAACCTGGAAGAAGCTACCCAAGAATTCGGGACAAGCGCGTGCACCGTGTTCAAGCACGTCGATAAGCTGCTGACCGGTAATTTCAAGAACACACATGGAATTGCCGAACGGATTCATATCCATGAGCATTTTTCTTGTAACATCGCCGGCATTGATTTTATTTCTGATTCCTCCACCGTTGGCAACCGCGATATCAGCGCCCGTTATCGCACGGTAAGCGTCGGCAACAAAGTCACCTGCGTTGGTTTCTTTTCTGCGTACAAGCCAGTTGAGGTCAGCATCACCGGTTACAAGCTCAACCTCAGATGTGCCGATGGGGTCATAAAGATAAGCGATGTCTTCGTTATAGCCGTCAACCTTCTCCTTAACGGTGTCATAAGCTGATTTTGCCTCTGCCGACATCGCATCGATATCAACGTCGTCTGGGTTTACAAGCTTCAAGTTAATGTCATCGCCGCTGACTGTCATTACGCCGAAATACATAAATTTTGCGCCTGTTGAGGAGAGAAAAACATCCTCGTCATTTTTATTTTTGTAAACGGATTTTTCGATTATTTCTTCGGAATGAGCATCAAGGAAACAGTCGATGCCGTCAGTGTTTGCAATTATATCGGTTGATTTCCAGCCTTCCGTTGTTTCATTAATGCCCATATGACCTAACGCAACTACAAGGTCTGCACCTTCAGCAACGGCGCTGTCAACACTGTTCTGAACATTTTCATAGAGGATTTCGTTTGTCAGCTCGCCGGGGTATGCGGGGAAACCGTAAATGAAATTTCCGTTTTCATCTTTGAAGAATTCGGGAGTTGACTTGGAAACGCTTTCAGGGGTTGTGATTCCCACGAAAGCAATCTGACAGCTGCCGAAATCCTTGATTGCGTAGGGCGCAAAAACGCTTTCATTGTCGGGAAGATAATAGAAGTTGGAGCTGATATATTCATATTCCGCTTTGGTCTGTGCAAGGTTGAGGAACACATCCATGCCGTAGTCGAATTCGTGGTTGCCGGGAATGACATAGTCATATTCGACGGTGTTCAGGATGTCAACAATTGCTTCGCCTTTGGTGAGAGCGCCGATGACTTCGCCCTGAATCGCATCGCCCGCATCAACAAGAACAACATTTTTACCCTGTGCAATAAGTTCAGCTCTGTAAGCAGCAAGCACCGGATAATCGTCGATGGCGCAGTGAACATCGTTCGTGTAAAGAATAACCGTTTCCGCTTCTGCCGCAAATGATACGGACAGTACGGACGCAGTCAAAACGAAAGCAAGAATAACCGATAAAATCTTCTTCATAATTTCAACTCCAATCGGAATTTGAGATATTTTTATTTTAATAAAATGAGGTTAATCTGTCAAGTTCGTAATGCCGTAAAAAAACGGCCTGACCGGATGCTGTTCCGATCAAGCCGTGATTTTTATTTTTCAACAAGAAGGGTTACAATAACCAACACAACAAGGAATGAGGTATTGATAAGCGTAAACAGACCCATGTATTTCTTGAAGTTTTTGGGCTGGTGCTTCAGATACTCCTTGAGAGTAATCAAGCTTGCAAGAGAGGAAATAATGATGCCCAATGAACCGATATTAACCGAAACAAGAAGTTCACGGTAGTCCTGAGTGAACTTTGAAAGGAAAATAGCGGTGGGAACGTTACTGATGAACTGGCAGGAAACGATACCTGCGATGAGGGTGTTATCAGCAACGATGCTTGCGATGAAGTCCTTTATGGTATCGATTCTTGCGATGTTGCCGGAGAAAATGAAGAATACGCAGAAGGTCAGGAGAAGTGCGTAGTCAACGTGTTTAAATCTCTGTCTGTCAACAATCAGAACGGCAATAATAACAATTGCAAGGGTGATAACATGAGGAACGACACGGAAGATGCTGAGAATAACGAATACAAAAAGAACGGCATAAACTGCTAATTCCTTCTTTTTGATTTCGAATTTTTCCTTATTTTCAAGAACGAGTTTATCGTTTTTGATGAAGAGACATCCGACAAACAGAAGTACGGCAACCGTTATTGACTGGATAAGCAGAACGCCGAAGAATTCAAGGGTCGGAATCTCGTAAAATGAGTAAAGGTACAGATTCTGGGGATTACCGTATGGCGTTATCATACCGCCCATGTTTGCGGCAATTGTCTGCATGATAAACGTAAACGCAAGATATTTGTCGTTGTTGGTTGAATGCAGAACAATATATGTAAGGGGGAGGAAGGTAATCAGAGACATGTCGTTTGCAACGATCATATCAAAGAAGAATGTACCGTAAATAAGCGAATAAATAACTGCTCGTCTGGTTTTGAACATACCGATAAGTTTTTTGGAAATAAGTTCAAAAACGTTTGTGTTTTTAAGACCTGCAACAACTGCAAGCATGCAGAACAGAGCAATAAGTGTTTTGAATTCAAAATAATTGAGGTATTCTTTGTCAATCGGAACGAAGAACAAAGTGATTATCGTTGCAACGGTTGCAACAGACAATACAACCTCTTTTTTGGCAAATGCGATAACCTTGCCAAAAAATGTTTTAACAGCATTCATTGTTTTTCACCTCAGAAATCAGTCATCGTATTTATCAGACAGTCTTGCTTCCTTAATACCGTTGCGGCGGCAATATTCCTGAGCAAGAGAACCTTCGTTACAGTAAACAACAACTTTGTCTTCGCAACCGTCAAAGATGCCCCAGCCCATATCCTTAACGGAGTCGGGGATGATAACGGTGTCAAGGCTTGTGCAGCCTCTGAATGCGCAGTCGTCAATCTTGATAACGCTGTTGGGAATCTCAATTTCGTCAAGAAGTGTGCAGTTGCAGAATGCACCTTCACCGATTTCGTTAACGCTGTCGGGCATTGTGATTCTGTTGAGCTTTTTGCTGTCGCAGAATGCCCAGTCGCTGATAACGGTAACGCTGTCGGGAATATCATACTGAACCTCACGGCTGTTTGCGGGATATGCAATAAGTATTGACTTGTTCTTGTTGAAGAGAACGAAATCGTTACCGTCACGCTTGTTGGGCTCTGACTTGAACTGCATATTCTTGGGGTCAACCTTGATTGACTTCATGTTTTCGCAGCCTCTGAAGGGAGCTTCCGAAATGCTTATAACCGATGCGGGGATTTCAACCTTGGTGAGCGATTTGCAATTTTTGAATGCACTCTTACCGATTTTTCTCAAACCGTAGGGAAGTTCAACCGATGAAAGAGAGATACAGCCGTTGAAAACAAGGTCATCAATCTTTGTAACTGTATCAGGAACAGAAATTTTTTCAAGTCCTACGCAGTCGGAGAAAGCATTTTCGCCGATAATTGTAAGATTTGAGGGAAGTTTGATATTCTTAAGGCTCTTGCAGGAGTTGAAAACGCCGCCATAGAGCTCTGTGAGACCTTCGGGAAGAGTGATATTTTCAAGAACTGCACAGTTTTCAAAAGCTCTTTCGCCGATTTTGATGCAGTCATTATCAACTACAAGGGTCTTAAGGCTTACGCAGTCACGGAAAGCACTTTCGCCAACACGCACGGTCTTCTGAGGAATATGCATTGATTTGAGATTGCTGCAGCCGCGGAAAGCTTCTGTTTCGATATCTTCAAGGCTTTCGGGAAGAGTGATTGTCTGAAGCTGCTTTCTGTCCTTGAATGCGCCTGCGCAGATGATGCGTACGCCTTCGTCAACGTCAATTGTTTTACCGTTGTCTTCGCATTTCTTGAGCTTGCCGTCATCAAGAGTAAGTCTGTCCATAGCTTCTGCAGGAAGGTCTCTGACCATTGATTTGATAAGCTTATCCATGTTGTCTGCAGTGCTGTGGTGAGTATTTGCAAGAAGAATTTCGAATGCGGGAGGAACAGAGGTATCTTCATCGAGATAGATGGGATAAAGTCTCTTGCCGTTTTCGCGTGCAACGATAACTTCCATGCCGCAGAAGGGAGATGACATTGAAGATTCGGATACAAAAAGGATAACTGCGGAGCAGCCCTCGATTCTCTTGCGAAGTTCATCTCTGAAGTCGTTGCCGTTTTCGCAGGATTCGTCGTACCAGATGCGGTATTTTCTGTCGTACAGTGCGTCAAGAATGGGATAAACTTTTGCAGTATCTCTGTGAGAATAGCTTACAAAAAGATAGGGTTCACTGCCGGTGTAAGCTTCGAATTTTGTAAGAATCAAGGGATATTCTTCACCGGTTTTCGGATTAGTCGCTGTCTTTTTTGTCTGATTAGCCATGGTTGTAGACCTCCTGTTTATTTAAGTTTAATTATTTTGTATTTTTTGCCGGCAACGTTCCATTTGTCACCGAGTATATCCGGAATTCTGAGAACAAGTTCTTTATCGTAAACCGTTGTGTCTTTTCCTTCAAGGTCTTCGGATAATTCCTTGAGCTCCTCATATGCACACAGATACGGGTGCATTTTAAGTATCGGACAGTTGTGTCTGCCCTTGCTTATGCCGCTTTCACGGTAAGCGTAAACATCTTCCTTCGTGGATTGAGTCCAGCCATCGGAATCGAGGAATGCCATCCATCGGTCATGTTCCGAAACGGAGAGACGTTCGATATATTCCTCTGTATAATAATCGTTCATCTTTACGCATTCTGAATCGTCTGCATCTGCGGAATAGTCAAGTCCCATGAGGTTGAGCTTATATCTGATATGCAGTGCGTTGGCGCGGTTTGAACGTTTATTGACTTCAAAAATGTTGTATCGTTTCAATGCATCCTTGACATCAATTTCTCCGTCGGAGAAGATTTCTTCATATGCCAGATGAACATTTTTGGCGAGCTTTTCAAGCTCAGAGTCAACGAGAATTTCGTATGAAAAAACTTCTGACAGGCTTCCGAACGGAATCAAGTCATAGCTCATTTTTCTTTTTGCGTTGGATTCTGCTGTTGTTAAATTTTTGACAATATTAATCTTTGCGGGGTCTTGGATATGGCAGAAAATCGGGGGACAATTCTTGAAGTCCTTGTCCAGCTTGTAAAACAGGCGTCTGAGAACAAGACCGCTTTTCATTGTTTCGTTATCGGTGTCATCTGCAACGATAATGTAGTTTGCATCTGCCGCATTCTTGGTTATTGCATCGACCATTTCCTTATCGGTTTTGCAGTCATAAAAACTGATATTATAGCGGTCGGTAAATAAGTTGGGAGCGGAGAGCTTGAGGTCGTCGATCTTACTGTTTATGTCGATGCCCACAACGGATATTTTCATTCCGAAGCCGTTCAGCTGTCCGCACCAGGCAATCGCCTTGAGGGCAACGGTTGTCAGCGGAGTCATTCCGTGGAGCAAAACGTGAATATCGGATTCAGTATATTTGAACAGGGGATATTTATCGAGAAGGTTATAAACAAGAGTTTCATATTCATTGATGCAATGAACATCCAGCGAATCCTTATCTGCCGAGTCGATATAAACGGCATAGTCTTCGTGTCTGGAGAATTGATAAATATGAATGTGCTCCTGCTCCGAATCTTTGAGCTTTGAATATTTTTCTATCAGCTGAAGAGTGTGACTCAGAGAATCATCTTCGTTTTCGGAAATACAGAAGAAATAAACCTCCTTGTCTTTCCTGCCTTTGATATTCAGCTCTTCGATTTCTTCTTCTTTAAAAATATAACCAAGTTTGTTTTCATTTTCATCGGTTAGAGTATCGTCTGCGCTGTCTGCAAAAACAATGTCGCACTTCATTCTTTCAAGACTCTTTGCAAGTTGCAGTGAGCGTTTGTTAGCCTCAGAAAAGACAAACACGGGTCTTTTTCTTGTGTTGGCAATGAACAGCTGCATTGATGAGAAACAGCGGAATAAAACCGTTACCGCTGAAATTGCAGAGAGTGCAGGGAGTGAAATGTGAATTAATCCCAGTAAAACCATATAGATTTTAGTGAGAACGGGGTGTGGCATTCCCGAACTTATAACATCGTAGAATTCCATGATGTCTGCATCGATTGTCACAACCTGAAGGATATGAATGAAGTTGCCTACAAGACCTGATACAACGTCATATTTATTAAGGTAAGCGGGTAAATAAGCAATATAGGTTGCGCCGATAAGGCAGAGCAGAACAAATAAAACCCTTAAAGAACCTTTCCTTTTATCGAAAAAGGCTCGGACACCCAATATAATGAGGGTGAAAGAGATAGCTGCGCATATTATCCAGATCATTTGATTACTTCCTTATCATATATCGGGGATAACCCCGACTTTGCGACTGCATTCCGATTGCAGAATGCAGTCGCGTAATCATTAATTAAAGGGGTGGATTCTCCTTGAACGGAGTTTTTGTAACGCTTGATTCTTCCGACAAAGGATATTTCTGAGTATAAATAATGAAACCTCTGCCGTATTCGTCATTTCTGAGAATGGTTGTTATTTCCTGACGCTTTGCATACTGTTTTTCGTTCATGAGCATCAGATATTGGATTTCAGCCCATTTTGCCATGCCTTCATAGACTTCAAGCATATTCTGCTCTCCGTATTTGTTGGCAAGTTCGGCTTCATTCCAATTGAGATATTGCCATATATGGGTCAGTTCGTGAGCAATTGTTGCTGTTGCGGCGAGTTTGGGAGAGCCGTTTTCGATATAAAGGCTGTAGCCTGTTTTATCCTTTCGTGCAAATCCGAGAACTCTTCCGTCGAATCCGGGTGTTGCACCGAATTCCATTCCTACGTGCTTGGCAATTTGCTTTGCGTTGGTTGTTCTGACCTTAACGGCAACATTGAGTTTGATTCCGTAGAAGGCTTCCATATTTCTCAATACGGTTTTGTAAAGAGCTTTGAAGTCATCAACCTTTTTGACCGCTGTCATTGAGCAGCGGTTGCAGCGCTCACGTCCGTCTTTGAGGACTTCATATTCGCCGCCGACAAGCTCAACGCCACAGAAGTCGCACATATGAGCGCCGTACTTATTCGGGTCATATTCGCTGATTCCTTCCTGAGCCTTTCCTGATGTTTCACGGACTTGCTGAAGCGGATTCTTATCAAATTCAAGCTCTCTGAGCAATTCGAGAGTGCCGCTTATATCGAGAACTTCATCGAAATCGTCGAAACCGAACTTCAGGAAGCAGGTATTCTGATATGTAGTTGCCTCTTCTTCCTTGACAACCACAACTCCTGCAAGTTCTTCATCTTCACCGCCGATATCAGATGTTGCTTCGGATTCTTCTTCTGCATCTTCCGTTGTTTCTTCAGCGTGAACTTCGGATTCTTCGGGATTTACGTTCTTCATAATGCTCAACAAGCTGAACGAGCCTTCGGTATCGTCAGCCGTTTCATCGGTTGATTCTGCATCCGTATCGAATTCGGAAATATGTGTGGCGTCAGGAATTTCTTCTGCTGTTTCCTCTGTGATATTTTCGGAAACTTCTTCTGAAATTTCTTTGTCCGGAATTTCCGGTTCAACCTCTGCAATTTCCTGCGGATTATCTTCTTCGGAAATTTCAGCAGGGATTTCTTCGTTGATTTCTTCCGGAATCTCTTCTGCGATTTCCTCTGCAGTTTCAGCGGGAGTATCGGCAGTTTCTTCAACTTCGGGTTCAGCTTCGGTTGCTTCCGTTTCCTCATCCTTTTTCTTTTTGCCGAACAGCTTGCCGAGAGCTTCCTTGGCGTTATCGATTATGCCCTTGATTCCCTTCTTTTCGGGCTCGGGCTTATCGCCGAAATCAGGAACGAATTCTTCATCGCTCTCTTCTTTGGGCTCGGCAGGCTTTTCATCCATCTTTTTGGTATGCCAGTCAAGAACATCTGCAATAATTCCGAAATATCTGTTGAGATTTCTCTCAACAGAAACTATAAGACCAAGGTCGATGTCGCTGTCTTCAACAATATAGATGCAGTTTTCTTCGTTTTCACCGTCAAGACGGTAGGTTGCGAAGGCGAGGTTTTCGGATTTGATTTCATCCGAATAAGGCGTCAGAGCCGAAATATAATGATAGGTTTCAGGATAGGTTGTGCGGAAAATTTCATTCAGCAGTAAGCAGACAGTGTATCTTATACGGCTTGTGCTGCTTTCGGGAAGTTTGACCTTGAGAACGCTCTTATTGCGATATTTTCTGGTTGGGATTCCGTTGAGCTCAACCTTCTTTGCCTTTTTAAGGTTGCCGTAGGAGCTCATATCCAGATATCCGTCGGTTTCAACCGTAATATCGGCATATCCGCGAGTAATTTCAATGTCGGAGGATGTTCTCTTGCTGCCCATTTCCGTTCCGTCAGCCCAGCTTTCGATTGCAACGCGGCGAATCTGTCTGTAGTAACGGCGGTCGGTGATATGGTCGGCAGCTCTTCTGACAACAACACCGTTGAGAGGCGTTACCGTCTGAACTTCGTAGTATTTTCCGTCGAATGTCATGAACTGTCCCGGCAACATTGCCTGGAAAACATGACCGTAGAGTTTTGCACCGATGAAGTGGCTTTCGCCCTCTTCGTCTTCGGCGATATAATAAGCGTTTTTAAGGAACTTTGCGTATTCAAAGAGCTCGTTGGTTTCGTTGATTTCGTAGTGTTTGATAACAATGCTGTTGAGAGAATCGTTCTGAAGTTCTTCCTTGAATCTGACGCTCAGAGAAGCATCCTGAACGTTGCAGTGCTTGAATATCAATTCTTTCAATGTTGTGTACGGATCTTCAAACGGAATACCGCACAGCATGAGCTCTTTTGCAATTCTGTCTTCACTGACCGGTTCGTAAGCCATCATCATGATAAGCTTGAGTATCATGTTGCGTTCGGTTCTTGCGTAATCGGGAACAATGGTGGGAATTGCTTTGGGGTCTGCCGTGAAGACTTCAACGTTATCGAGCATATAATCTCTCAGGAAATAATTTTCGCTGATAACGTTAACAAAGCCCTGGCTTCTTGATCTTGAAGCGAATACACGGGTGATTTCAAACAAATTCTGGAATTCGTCTTCAACAACGAGGAAGGAATTGTCTTTTCTTTCAGTGCTCCACAGGTTCGAATAAACATTGAAAGTACGGTCAAACGAAGCCTGGCTTTCGGGCAAATCTGCATAGCGGCAGATGGTTTTGTGATACTGTCCCGCAATCCATTTCATATCAAGAACGGGAAACTTTTCACTGCCGACCCAGCCTGTGTGATCGAGCTTATATTTCATTGCAACCGCATTGATTTCCGTACCCATGCCGAGATATCTGGAAATATTAGGGAAGATCTTGTGGTGCATATAGCTTCCGTCGGCATTCCAGTACATATTCGAGTTGTTTCCGCCGCCGTTAACGGTTGCGGTAACTTCGGTTATGCTGGTTTTGAGCGTATGGGAAAGTGCGTCAACAAGACCGTCACAGTTTCGGTCGCAAGCGCAGAACACGATGTCTTTACCTGTGCCTTCACAGTTGTTAACAAGAAGACTAAGACCAATCTGACCGCTGGCAAGGATTCTTGAAGGTTCGACAATCAGAATAAAACCGACCTTTTTCAAGAATTCTTTGTTTGCTCTGTGGATTTTGAGGTTATGAATATCGCAGAACTTGATAATACCCACATCGGATACGTTTCCGTGCTCATCAAGCACTTGTGATTGCCAGAGACTGTCGGTGTTTGAGAAGTTTTCAAGACCTGTATCAATCCATTCCTTGACATCGTCAAGAGCAGAATCTCGACCGAGAACAATCAGACACTTTTTATAGCTTATAAGCTGTTTTATCATAGGAAGTGTTATGTAATGGGTCAGATCGCGGTAGAAAGGATTGCAGAAAAGGGTGCTTTTTCCGTTGAGGAGGCTGACCGTGCTTCTGACATAGTTTATGTCAATATCGGCACCGCTGTTTTTGAGATTCTGATAATAGGAGCCTATCATTTTCAGCGAAGGGTCATCGCTCTTTGTCATTTCTTCAAGCTCATCGAAGGTTTCGGAAATGCCGTCGGAAGTGTCGCAGGTATTTTCGTGGAGAACTCTGTCAGTGAAAAGGTCACGAAGGATTTCTCTGAGAATACCGTAGTTTGCGGTTTTGTATGATTCTTCGTCTTCTCCGAGAACATCTTCAACGAATTCCGTCTTTGTCATGCCCGAAAGGAAATAAACTATTTCGCCAAGGACAAGCAGACCGAATACGGGATAGAAATTAGCTTTGAAGAATATGGATTCGGGGTAATTCTGTGAAAGAACGAACACTGCCATTGAAACAATCAGCGACGCAATATAGAAGCCTTTGACTAAACCTCTGAAGTTTGCAAATTGAGGTCTGAGCAACCATTTGTCAACGTCTTCTTCGCGGTCATAGAACCAGCCGGAAGTATAATCGTTGAGAGTTGCGGAGGATTTCCAGATTTCGTTGATTATCGGCAGTACAATGCCTTTGACAATGAAAAATCCGACAACCAATGCTGAGTTGAGCACATAGCTTGAGATATTCTGCCACGAGATTCCGACAAGGAAGGAGAAAATTTCTCCGAGCAGACTGAATACCGTGCGAAGAATATCTTCAATAAAGTCAAGCAAAACGACGCCTGCTATGCAGTATGCGAGCGCAACGACAGGCATGAGGAACTGTCTGGAACGATCAGCTTTGTTTAAATTCGTTTTGAATCCGGCTAAACAAAGTCCGAGGAAAGGCAGAACTCCCACTAATGTTTTTAAGAAATAAAGAAACTCCATAGTTAAGATTTCGCCTCCTCTTCGTCAAACAAATCCTCGCGTTCAATCCACAGTTTTTCGATGAATTTATAGGGCGCCGTAACGTAATCACCCGTGGAATTGATGGGGATATCTTTTTCGTCAATGTTTGCAGCGAAATAATATAACGGGTTTTCTCTGGGAATGATGTCCGGCTTGAAGAATGAGGTTACTGTGGGAATCATTTCGTCGATACGGGTAATGCCGTAAGAGAAAATCCATTCTTCGTCTCTTTCGATAGCGGAGTGCAGAGCGCGTCTGTGAGAATTGAGAACGCTGTAATTCGAAAGAGCATTCTCCTTGCGGATATTAATTCCGTCAAGTATTGACTGAGCTTTCATGTAAGTGCAGATATCGGAAAAATATGTTTCGAATTTCGAAGCATAGGCTCTGATATTTCCCACAATGCCTCTCATGAGAGAATTGAAGCTCTTCATTACATTAATTATATGTATTCTTTGAAGCAGAAGCGCAGCGAATCCGCCGACTGACGAGAGGATGAGCATGAGAAGGACAAGTCCGATTCCGGCTGTGAATGCTTTGTCTGAAATTTCCTGCATTCTGATAAGATAGGGGATATAGCCGGCAAGAATAATCAAAAGAATAATGATTCCGCCGATTATTGCGGTTTTCTTCCTGAGACGGAAACTGATTTCTCTTCTTACCTTCTTATCGACTTTTGCAATTTCATCATTGATTTTTTTCTTATCAATGAGATTTTCAGCGCCGGAGGAAATTATCTTCATTTCCAGTTCGGCCATAATCTCTTTGAGGTCGTCAAGCTGAAATTTATCGAGCTCATAATATTCGCCGACAAAGCTGTCGGTTTTCAGCCTGAGCATATTGGCTGATTTGTTGATTGCGCGACGGGGCATCTTGAGATAATTGCTGAGATTTATTTTCTTTTCTCTCAGCTGAGAGCTCCAGAATGCATTTTCGTCGGTGGGGCAGTCTCTGCAAAAGCCGATTTTTTTGAGGTTCATGTACAAGCCTTTTCCTTCGCTCTTTTCAATGACAACGGGAATATTCTGACGGGTAACGATTTCTTCTTCCTCGTCAAAGCTGTAATCCGGTCTGAGCTTAAGCTGTTCTTTTACGAAAGCATAAGCGGAGGTCATCTTGTTAAGATGCATATTGACGATTTTCCCGAGTTCTTCCTGAGAAACGTCAATGCGCATTCTGTAAACTCTGTATGCCTGCAGAGTACTTGCTGCTATTTTATTGATGGACAGGGTAAGAACTGACAGCCAGAATTCTGTTAATTCTCTCTGGTACATTGAATTATCGGTGTTGGCGATATCGTAGAAAAGGAATCTGCAGTTATTGGGATACTTATTGCGCTCCCAGAAGGTTGAGCTGGTCATTTCCAGATGGTTTTTCCATGACTCAACAATTCTCGATTTTTCATTATTCTCAACCTTTTTCTTGGTTGACACCAGAAGAATCTCTGTTGGACGGATATCGGTGAAAACGTATTTTTCGGAGAGTTCCTCCTGAAGTCTTGCAACTTCGGGATCTTCTGCTTTTTCCATATAAACGGAAGTCAGGTTTTCATAATGATCGAGTGATAACTGATGGATTTCTTCATCGGTGAGTTCGGATTCGCGTACGCGGATCTTTTCGCCGCTTTCTTCATCAATATATTCAAATGCTTTTTCGAATTCTTTGGTCGGTGCAGACGAATATCCGCCGATTATATGGGTAAGTCTGATAATCGGAACCGGACTTTCGTGCGGCAGTTCTTCCTGATCATAGCTTGAATAATCAAAGGGGTTATTACGACTCGGGCTGATAACACCTTTGTAATCATAAACTGAATCTGTGTTTAAAATCAAAGCGCGCCACTCTTTTTTGCCCTTAACAATGTTGTACAGATCCGGCACGGATGAGCGCACATCCGTACCGGACTCATTCCAGTCACAGAACGCAACGGAACCGTCATCTATAAAAGGCTTGAACAAAAACTTATGATCTTTCATCAAATCGGAGGAGCGCTTGCTTTG
This sequence comes from Acutalibacteraceae bacterium, assembly GCA_045602965.1. GTDB lineage: Bacteria > Bacillota > Clostridia > Oscillospirales > Acutalibacteraceae > CAG-177. Next base: position 31,975 of record JAZSCO010000006.1, read on the forward strand.
AATGATGACCGTGAACAAATACCGTCACCTCCTTATTGAGATGTTGCTTTTAGCCTCTTCTTTCCTGGGCTTCCTTACGGTGGATTCTGATTTCCTCCCAAAGGTCGTCGAGATCCTTATCTTCGAGGGATTCAGTTGCGACACGAATCATATCATCAATATATTCACTGAAGTTATCTTTCCAGTTTTCAAGATACCAGTCAATATTTGCGTCGAACTTCTTATACTGTTCAACGATGAATCTGCCGTAAAGCAAGTCAACATCGTTTGAGAGGGTCATGGTCTTCATGTAGTCATAAACAACGTCGAGCATAACCTTCATGATATCTGCGCCGAGGTTCTTATCAAAGTTTGCGGAAGGGGTTGAAACCTTGAGAAGAGTTGCAAGGTCAAACAGAGTGAGGTTATCTTTGTTGTATTCCTTGGTTTCAAGAGCATCAAGTCTTGTCTTGAGCTTACTTGTTGCGAATGAAACCTTGGTTGCGCCGTTGATTTCCTTTTCGAAAATTCTTTCGGCGGCGCTGATAATGCAGTTAACGATAACGGGATTGATTGTGAGAGCGTCAAGAACTTCATAGAAGTTGTCGCAGGGAGTCTGGTTGGAAACAACGAAGTCTTCTGCCTTGCAGCCCTTGATTTCAAGTCTGTAAAGATATTTGCCTTCGGAAACCTTCGAATATTTGATCATGTCGAAGATAAGACCGAGCATGAATGCCTTGTAAATTTTGTTTTCCTGAGCAATCTGGTTCTTGTCGTCGAGGTCGGGGATAGCGGAAATGATATGCCAGTTACGGTCGATATGAGGAGTGATAACGGGAGTCTTGTCTGACTTGGGCTTGATCTGACTTACAAGTTCATAATAAGCCTTGAAGTATTCGCCTTCGCCTCTTCCTGTTTCGTCAGCGGGAGCAAACTTCGAGAGTTTGTTTGCTCTGAGACCGTAGATTGACTGATAGAACATAATCATGCCGAGAGGGATATCCTCATCGGGAGTACCGCCGTAGTTCTTGAGTTCTTTTGAGATGAGGCTTGATCTGGGTGAATCGTCGCAGGGATCAAGCTTGGTATTATATGTGCAGGCGGAGATGGGAGCTTTCTGTTCGCCGAGAGGTCTTTCAATGAACGGATTGGAAAGCTTTCTTGTTTCAGCGATAACGTGCTTGACGTACTGCTCAACCTTTGCGGAATCGCATTCGTTCTGCTCAAGTTCAGCTTCTTTTTCAAGAGCGGTGATGATGTCCATATTAACATCTTCGCCGTAGGTCTGCATGAGTTTTTTCTTGAAGTAGCCGATGATGCCGACTTCGAAGATTTCGCTGAAGTAGCCGTTGTTATCGGGCTTATCCTTGAGCATTGAATAATTTCTGACCTTTGAGTAGATATCGTCTGCAAGGTCGCCGTCGATTGCAACAGCGCTGCCTGTGTAAGGCATTTTTGCAACAAGTTTGCCGAGGCAGTTGGATGAAGCGCAAACGTAACGAGCGGTCTTGCCTGAAGTGTGGTTATATTTCTTGGAGATAACGTTGATTCTTCTTGTGATGCTGTTGATCTTGCTTTCGAATGAAAGATAGAAGCTCTGGAAAGCATCGCAAAGACCGTTAACGTAGTCAATACCTTCTGCAAGAACAGCGGCAAGGATACCGTTAACGCGGTATTCGTCAGCCTTCTTCATGTAAGTGAGGAAGCTCTGCTTCATATCCTGCTGGTCGCCTGTGAGCTTACCGAGACGGTTAGCTGCGGAGATGCGGCGATCGCTGAGCTGATCGATTGATTCTTCGTCTTCTGTCTTGGGATCGTCGAATGTGTTCTTGAAATCTTCGAAGAACTTTTCAACGTCACGGAGTCTCTTGTCAACCATTCTCTTTTCGGCCTTGAGAAGTTCGAATGCCTGATAGAGGAAATATCTTACTGCGTTGGGATGGATGAAGTTACCTTCACCGTCACGGAGATATGTTTCGAGCTGATAGCTCTGTTTTTCTTTTGTTACGGCATCGTTCTTTGCTTTGAAGATGGAGTAAGCGATTGTTCTTGCGGTGTCTTCGCTGCGCTTAACAATCATTGCGCGATATTTATCCATCTCTCTGAATGCATCCTGGAATTCGGACCATACTTCTGTGCCGCCCTTGATTTCGTCAACGGCAAGCTTTGCATTCTGCTTCTGGGAATCAAGGTCGGACTGACCTGATGAGGAGTTGATTTCAACGAATTTCTTGAGGTTGCCGACATACATCTCCCAACGAACGCCTTCCTTGGTGAGACCGCTTTCGTCGAAGATTGTGCACTGATTTACGATTGAGAGAGCAAAAGGATTCTTCTGCTTTGACATCTGTTCAACGGATTCGATATAGTCGATGGCGGGGTTAGCGTCTTTTACTGCATAACCCTGGCTGCGCATTTCTGCGTTGTTGATGCACTTTTCTTTGTACATACGGTCGAAAACAAGCCACTGGTCGGAAACGCATTCCTGAGTCCACTTGAGAGCGATGTATTCTTTAACGTCATCAACGGGATAGATAAGCATTGGGCTGCCTGCGCCTGCATAACGGTTACGGCCCTGTTCTGCGCAAAGCTCACGGATTGTGTTGTCTTCAGAGGAGTTGCTGCGCTTGTTCATGGGACCGATTGACTGCGAATAGATGCAGTTTGCAGCGTGATCAAGATACTGATTGAAGTCGTTGAGCTTTTTGCCTTCTGTATTCTGTGCATCGAAAAGGAAGCAGAAGTCATAGGGTCTTACGTTATATTCTTCAAATTCACCTGAGCCTACGCGGGGGAATTCAAGCTTGACTGTGTCAGCATATTTGTCGGGGAGAGTAGCGTCACCCTTCATTAGGAATGCATCAAGTTCGCGGAGAGTTGCATATGCATTGCACTTGAGGTTGTTACGTTCAGCCTGACCGCGGATAACTTCATAGAAAACTTCGGGAAGAATGAAGAAGCCTCTGGTGATGTTAGCGCTCTGCTGGAATCTTGTTGTAAGGAAATTTTTGATGTATGCAGCAACGGGGAGAATGAGACCCGAGCCTGTACCGCCTGCCAATGAGCTGACGATGATAACGCGGAGAGCCTGATCTGACTGCTCTTCCTCGAGCTTGTAAAGATCTTCGATTGCAGTGTGAAGGGGTTCCATGTTGCCTGCTCGGATAGCAGTATCAAGCGCAAGTCTTGAAATAGCACGCACCTGACCTGCACCTTCTGTGAGAGTTTTGCTGTTGAGGATTGCATTAACGGGGAACCAGGTATCTCTTGCATGAGTGTCGATGTTCAGATATTCTCCGACGGAGAGTTTTGTTGAAGTCTGAACAGTCTTGATGAAGGGATTTGCTTCGCGGATTTCGCGGAGTTCGTTGATGTCTGTGTCGAAAACTGCGAATCCGATGCGTTTGCGCTGTTCCTCAGTTACCATTTTGGAAACACGGCAAACAATCTTAGAGCCTGTGCCTCCGAGACCTACTAATAATGTCGGTGCAATCATGATTGTTTCCTCCTATATAGAAAATATTTTTTTATCTGTTCAAATAGCAAGTGTATGTGAATTCTGTTGTTCTGAGTGAAATAGATGAACTTGCGCCGATGCGGTAAGGCTTTACTCTGCCGGCTTCAATTGCCATTCCGTTGAACGAGAATTCTTCCTTACCTGCAAAGTTTTTCATGTTTGTAATGTACATTCCGTTTCCGCCTGCAGCCTTGAGATGAGCTGTTTTCTTATGGGGTGACGGTGAGAAAACGACGAAGCCTGTTTCAGCTTTATAAGGAATCAAGGTCGACAGGGTGTTGCGTTTGAATTTGCCGTGAACCTCTTTGTCCTTACCGCCGATCTTTTCTGCACTGCATTCAATGATGGGTCTTTTCTTGAGCTTTCTGGGAAGATATTTCTTGAAGGGGGGAATGTAGCCGAGAATGAGAATAAGGAGCGCAAGGCTGATTGTAAGTTCCGGCCAGTGATCTGACAGCCAATCCTTGACTCGGTCCATAAAGGTGATTGTGCTGCCGATTTCAAAGTTGTCTTCGAGCTTACCCTGTGCAGATGAAAGACCCTGTTTGAATCCGCCTTCAACAACCACGGGGATTTTTCCGCTTGCGGTTTCAAGAGGATTGCCGTCCTTAAGAGTGGGATAGACTTTGAAACTGCCGATTGTTTCAGCTTTTTCGATTCTGAATTCACCAAGATCAGCGGTTGTTGTGACGGTGGGAACGCCGAGAAGCTTCCACTGTTCTTCTGTCAGGTCAACGATTCCGTCGCCGCTGTCTATCTGAACGCTGAGAATCATGGGGTCTTCAGGATTTTCAAAGCCGTCGGTGTTCAGAGTGTAAACGGGTTTTTTATCGAACTTGAAAATAATATCGTTTTTGCAGTAAACCTGATAAGAAAGATTTGCCGTAACGGTGTTATATTCAAGGAATCTTGCTGTAACGTCGATATCGATTTTTCCGTCTTTGATTGTGATTGTATCGCCCGACATGGCTTCGGAGGTTTTTGTTTCACCGTTTGAAGTTGTGTTAACGATAGAGGACTTATATTCGATATTGCCCAAAAGAGAGGTGTCCGTAACCTTTTCGCCGTTTGTACCGTTGACGAAACCAAATTCAAGTCGGTATGTGCCTGCTACGAGGTTGTCCTTTTCGGTAACCTCTTCGTTATCCTGGTTGAACAAATATGCAACGATTGAAACATTGGGTTTATAGTAAACCTGAATGTTGTCCGCACCGCTGACGTTCAATTTGTATGTTCCGGGTTCGAAGTCAGTGTTGAAGGTTGCAACGTAGCCGTTCAGATTATCGGCAACGATAACCTTATCGACGGGATAATTCTTGTCAATGGTTGCTGTCTGACTGTACTGAACATGAACGTTTGATGAAGCATTCACCTTTTTACCGTCAGCAGAGGAAATGCCGTCTATCTTAACGGATTTACCCTGAGCAAAAACTATGAGCTGGCTCATCGGAATATTGAACGAAACGTTGTTTGCTTCGTCAACATTGAGGGCGTTACTCTGGAAAATGCGGTTGCAGATACGGGTAATCTTCAGAAGAATGTCTGTTGTGTTTTCTGCTTTTTCAAAGTAGATGTGCTTATCGGGATCGGGAGTGATAACAGCTGCTTCAGGTCCCATCGAAAGCATCATGACTCTTGTTTTGCCGTCATTAACGCATTCCTGAAAATAATTTTCAACTCTTGAGTTGCTTGCGTCGTTGAATTCACCGTCGGTAAGAACAACCAACCAGCGTTCATCGGAATTGACTGTTTTCAGGTCTTCGTAAGCTTTCTTGACCGAACCGAAAGGAGTGTCGGAAGCATCAGTAATCAGGTCGTGAATCTTTTTGACGTTTGCCTCGGTTACGCTTGCATCCTTGCTGCCCTTCAGGCTTAATTTGGGCGGTGCAGTTGTTGACCCGTCGGCATAATCACTCATGTAATAGATGTTGAGGGTTTCTTTCTCGCCAAGCATACCCGCGAAAACTTCCATGGCGTATTTTGCCTGACACCAGGTATCAACATATTTGGAGCCTGTGTCGGAGCCGGTACGGATCATACTTCCCGAGTCGTCATAAACCAGGTTAATGGTTCTTGTGGGAATAAATGTTTCGGCATGAGCCGTCAGGCAAAGAGGCAACAGCATCAGCAGAACCAATGCAATCGCTGCAACTCGTTTCATAGAACATCTCCTCCGTTTCGGATTTGTTTTTGTTTTTTTGTCAAACTGATTTTAAAAATTACACTGCGCCTTCGAAAAATGCATAAAAATACACTTTTCGACTGTTACAGATAATTTATTCTAACACTTTAAAATACTAATGTCAATTATTTATAATATAAATATTAAAAGAAACATCACAGTTTTTAAAGCTAACGTCGGGGAATAAAAAACCGACCCCGTCAATGGACGGAGTCGGTATGCTGAATGATATTGAATTGATTTAATGAGCAGCGAACAAAATAATCTTGTCCTTTTCTCCGAATTCAACGGGAACATTGTTTAAATCACCGCCGAAAATCACAATCTCACCTTCGGGTTTAACATATCCGAGAACGACGGTAGGATTGACAGTGCCGTATTCTTTTTCGTTTACGGACGCTTCGAAAACGCCTCTTATCAGTTGAGCTGCGGTTGTCTTTTCGGGAATACTGCTGAAATAGCGTTTGACTTTCTTTATATAAACTTCCTTGCTGCTGTATGTATGATCGTTTGAGGAATCATAGGAAAGGATATCCGAGTAAAGTTCAAACAAAGCGCTGTACTCACTTATCTGAGTAATCATCTTGCTTATGTATCTGTTGCTTATAACAACGTTGTTAACACTGTAACTGTTGACGATATCGTGGTGTTTGGGGTCGATGATTTCAACAACGATGTCAATGCTGTCAAGGTCATACTTCGGGTTTTCCTTCACTTTTTTATCGATAATATCTCTGACATAAATCAGATTTGCAAGAGCGCCTGCATCAATGTCTTCGTTGAGAACGGAGTCGTCGGAAAGGATCAGTATACTCACGTCTTCTGATGTTGAGGAAACGAAGCGTTCTATGGTTGAACAAATGATTTCTTTGTCATATACATCAGCTTCAACGGTTTCAACAACAAACGGATATTCACGGTAATGGTTCATTTTTTCAAGATGCTTTTTCTCGTCGATGACAACGATTCTTACGATTTCATCATCGCCTTTTTTCCACTCGTTGCTGAAGCTTGCAAAGCCGGCCATAATATTCTTGCACTTGCTGTTGTGACCGAGAATAATGACGTTTTTAGGCTCAATCCAATAATTACTGTTCAGTGAAACTTTGTAGGATGTTGACGGAATCTGAGATTTTTTATGAACGTCTTCATCGTTATTTGCAAGGTAGAAAGCAAATTCACCGTCTGAGGTTTTCATTGTTGTGACGGGAATTGCATGGTTATGATTTTTCAGATAACTGCCGATGAAGGCTTTTTCACTCTCAAAAGACTGCTTGACAGAGTGGAATTCTGCGCCTTTGTTGGAAAAAATTTCGCTGTAAACGGAGTTGAGTTCGGGCATAAGACAGAATTGCGAAAGCAACTGGCCCAGAACCTCGTTAACACGAACGGGAACAATATTGCATTTTCCGTCAACCTGTTTTGCCGTGATTATTTTCTGAACAAGTTCCATTGTCCAATCGTCGGTTATTTCAACAATAACCTTCTGGTTATCCGCCGAAGAAGCAGCGGCAGTAATATCCGCAACCTGCATCAGTGTTTTAACGGTTTGCGAATTGCCACGGCCGTTTTCTTCTATTCTTTCTTTCTGTTCAAGTTTACATACTGTGTTATTGACGTCGTTTCCGAGAATAATAACCGCTTTTGCTTTTGCCAGGGAAACGTCATTGAGCTGCATGGAAGAAAAAACATCTCCGCAGCGAACGATAACCGTAACCTTTCTTTTGAAACGGTTTTTCATGATTGCGAGCTGTTTCTTGGGGAAGGGCAATGATTCATATTTTTTGATAATATCTCTGTTTTCCTTGTTGATAGTGTCCTGAAGTCTTTCTTCGATTTCTTTTTCTATCTCTTCTTTTCTGGACTGAACAAGAACAACAACCTTTTGTTTTTCGTCGCTGTAGAGCATATCATTTATGATTTCAGAGGCTCTGCTGTTCCAGTTAAGAATAACAAAGTGATTTGCAATATCAAGCTTTTTTCGTCCCGAATTCGAATTTTCAATGAAGCTGGAAATGTAGTTTGTAACGTAACCGATAACGGAGCCGGTAAATGAAATCATGCCAATCAACACAACGCAAAGGCAGACCAGAGTGATTGCTACGCCGGATTTACCGATATCTTCAACAACATACGAAATACATCCGGCATCCAGAATCATTGTTATGGTGCAGAATGCCGCTTCGATAATGCCCATTTTTTCTGTGCCTTCAAGAGACATCGCGCTGATTATAACCGATGCCAGAAGGAAAAAGATGATGTTGAACAGTAAGATAACGCCAAGCACCATTCTTCCGGGGTTTTTAACCAACTGAATGCTGAACCACTCTTTGATTTTTGAAAACATACCCGATCTCCTTTTTTATAGCTGATGAAATACGCCGCGTTTTTAGTGAATATATCCGGGAATCAATTTCACAAACGTACTATTCAAAATTATATAGATACTCAAAAATATTGTCAACCTTATTTGACAATTTACGATAAAAACCGACTGCTTTTTTGTTTAATTCGTTTCATCGTTGGTGTTTTGTTCGTGTGCTCCGAAAATTAATTTGTTTGGCGATGTTTATTTGTGACGGTTTTTGCATTGTAATTTCCGACTGAATATGCTAAAATCAAAAAACGAAAAATTTTACGGAAAGAGAGGCGTATGTTATGGATTATGAACTTGGAACATCTGCGGCAACCGAAACTGCCTGCATGGGCAAATGCGGACATTCTCCCGTTATCGTTCTTCCGGGAATAAACCATTCGCCGACATATCTTTACGATAAAAATAATAAGCCTTGCATGTATAACGGCAGACGCATCGGCGGTACGCTTCTTATCCCCAACGAAGCTGCGCTTTCAAAAAAAGCAATTGCCAAGGTAATTGCGAGAGTGCTCGGAGCGGTTGTTTTCAGGACAGACTTTGGTATCGGCAAGGCGATGTATGATCTCGTTTGCGAAATTTTCAGGTTCCAGAGATGCGACGAAAAAGGTGATTATATTGAGAATCTTAAAACTCAGAGATGGAACCATTCTCTTAAAAATATGACTGAGGATGAGCTTGCCTGGGTTTACAGAATGGTGCCCATGAAGTCTCTTGTCGATGAAATCGGAGAGGATCATGTTTATTTCTTCACCTTCAATCTTGTCGGAGATCCCATGGATTCCGCAGACGAACTCGACAAATATATCGAAATGGTAAAAGTGCAGACCGGTCATGATAAGGTAACGCTTCTTCCTGTCAGTCTCGGCGGAACAATTCTCACTGCATATCTCGAAAAATACGGTCACGAAAAGATTGACAGAATCGTAAATACCGTTGCCTGTCTTGACGGTACAGACATCGCGGCAGATTTTTTTGCAAGAGAATGGCGGCTTGATGATGATTATTTTTATCACCAGTTTGTAACCGATGTTTTGGCTGAATCAAAGTGTAAAACCTCTCTCTCCCGTCTTGTAAATTCGCTTCTGCACATAATTCCGCAATCAGGCATTGACGCATTCCTTTCGGGTTCGATAAGCGGCATTCTTGACTCTATCATGCTCAATTGTCCCCAGTTCTGGGCGATGCTTCCTTCTTACAGATACAGCGTTCTTGCAGAGAGATATCTCGGCGGCAAACCGAAACTCAGAGCAAGAACCGACAGTTTTCAGGCGGCAAGACTCAATCTCAGACAGAATATTCTCACCGCTGTTGCCGACGGCGTTCACGTTGACTTTATCGCATGTGCAAACCTTGATTTCGGTGAAGAAATGTATACATATTTCAATATCGTTGCGTCGGCTGAAAAGGTTAATTCCGACGGCATCATCAACCTTTCGTCAACAACACTCGGCGCAACGGGAGCGTACGGCAAAAGCACTCTTGACGGTATGGATTACAAAAAACGCACATACTGCGATAATCCCGGCCATAACCACGTTTCATCCGACGGTACGGTTGATGTATCAACGGCGATTCTTCCCGAAAACACATGGATTTTTCTTGGACAGCACCATGAAGTGGGGCGTAACGATGTTGTTCTCAATCTCATAAAGGCGATAATTCTCGGCGAGGTTACAAATGTCAACGATAACCCTGAAATGTATCCTCAATATAACGGGCTCTGCCATACTCAAAACATACGCAGATGGAAACTCCCCGAAGCAAAGAGGGTTGACCAATCGAAACTTGGCGAAGATGACAAAGCAGAGCTCTGTGCAGCGATAGCTGAGGGTGAAGCCGTGCTCAGGTTAACCGTTGCTGACCAAACAAGAGCTGAGGCGGCGGAGGCGAGACTGATTGCAATTCTCCGTAAAGTCAGCACAGATTGATATATAAAATCAAAACTACAATCACCCGAAGCGAGGAGATATCATGTTATCAAACGTCTTGAAAGGGTGGTTTTTTGAACAAAGAATTATATGAAATAAATGCGGTCACATGCGTGGGGAATGTCAGAAAAAACAACGAAGACAACTTCTTCGCAAATGATTTTTTCTTTCTTATGCCCAAACAAATCAAGGGCTAAGTTACGGCGATGACGTTAAAGGTGAACTGAATTCATATTTCCAATTCCCCGATCAGGTATCGGGATTTATTTTATACAAAAGTTATTGAAATGCCGATGAAAATGGTTTATAATATTACTGTACCTTTACAAAGGAGGATTGACCGTGGCAGTCAGACTGAACGAAGACAGGGAAATCGTTGAAAACATCAAAAAGGGACTTGAAGCAAAGGACGGTTACTGTCCGTGCCGACTTCCGAAGTTGCCCGAATACAAATGCATATGCAAAGAATTCAGAGAGCAGATTGCAGACCCCGATTTTGAGGGTTACTGTCACTGTATGCTTTATTATAAATCCAAAGATTGAATATAAGGAGAATCACAATGTCTGTAAATAAACTTAACTCAAATGATTTTGAAAAGGAAGTTATCAATTTCAGCGGAACGGTTTTGCTTGATTTTTATGCTGACTGGTGCGGTCCGTGCAAACTGCTTTCTCCGATTATTGAAGAAGTTTCGCGTGAATATTCCAATGTGAAATTCTTCAAAGTCGATGTTGACGCAGACCCCGCACTTGCAGTTAAATTCGGCATAGTCAGCATCCCTACGCTCCTCGTTTTTAAAGGCGGAAAACTTGTTTCGCAGAATGTCGGCTACTGCATGAAGGATGTTATTGTCAGAATGCTTGAAGCATGAAAAAAAGAATAATTCTGTTGGTGATTGCCGTGTTTTTTCTTTTTGGGTTAACGGGATGTCTTGCAAATGAGCCTGCGGTTTTTGAAGAAACAACTGTTTCCGCACAGTCCGCAACCTATGAGCAGATAACTCCCGAAGAGGCGAAAAAGATTATGGATACCGAATCGGATTATGTCATTCTCGATGTGCGTACGCAGGAAGAGTTTGATTCGGGACATATCGAAGGTGCAATTCTGATTCCCGATTATGAAATCGAATCAAAGGCGGAATCGGTGCTTACCGATAAGGACTGCCTGATTCTTGTTTATTGCCGAAGCGGCAGAAGAAGCAAGCTTGCTTCCGAAAAGCTTGTGCAGCTCGGTTATATCAATGTGAAGGAATTCGGCGGTATAATTGACTGGAAATATGAAATTGTGCAGAGTTAGCTCGGATTGAGGCAGTATTATGTTTGATAAAGCAAAAAAACATCTTGAAAAAATCGGAATGGACGCTCTCGTGGCGGAGTTTGATGTTTCCTGTGCAACTGTCGGAGAGGCGGCAATAGCCGTTGGGGTCAGCGAAGGAGAAATTGCAAAAACTCTCTCGTTTATTGTCGATGAAAAGCCGATACTCATCGTTGTTGCAGGCGATGTAAAAATCGACAACGCCAAATACAAGGCTGAATTTCATGCGAAAGCGAAGATGATTCCGTTTGAGATCGTTGAAGAGTTAATCGGTCATGCAGTCGGCGGTGTCTGCCCGTTCGGAATAAATGAAGGCGTGACGGTTTATCTTGATGAATCGCTCAGAAGATTTGAAATTGTTTATCCTGCCTGCGGAAGTTCGAACAGTGCGGTGAAGATGACAATTCCCCAGCTTGAAGAGGCGTCACTTTTCACAAAGTGGATTGACGTGTGCAAGAACATATAAATTGAAAAGCCGTCTGTTTCCGAAGAAGCAGACGGCTTTGTTATTGCCGATGTTATTATCAAAGCTTTGAGAATCCGTGGCAGTTAATGAGAGCATCGAGCTTTTTGCCTTCTTTGCAAAGAGGACATTCGTGTGACGGGCAGGTGAAATAGCCGTCAAGGTCGTTGGGGTTGAAAACGGAATTGACGGTATGACCGTCGCATTCATCAACGGTTGCAAAGATTGAAGCGATACCGACAACCTCACCGCCGTAATACTTAACGGCTTCAATGGCTGTTTTGGCGGTTGTACCCGTTGCAACGGAAACTGCAAGCACAAGAACGTGCTTGCCCTTAATCATGGGAACGATATTATCTCTGAACAAAAGCTGACCGTTAGTCATTTCAGGGGTAACAACATAGATGGTCTGGTGAGCATTTATGTTCATAAGATTGCTCTTGGTGAGCTCGTTGGCAAGGCAAGTGCCGATAACCTCTGTGCCGTCGAGGCAGATAATCGTGTCAACAATTTTGACCTTATAGTTATAATGTGCGCAAAGCTCCTGAGCAACAGCTTTTGCTTCTGAAAGTCTGGATTTCTGGGCGGCAACGTCGATATAATAGTTGCTGTGGGAATGGCTTGTTGCAAAATGTCCCTGAGCAACACGAAGGAAAAGATTGTTTCTCTTTGTTTTGATTTTGGTAATGTTTGTTGTCGGCATAAAAGCCCTCCTTGAATGGGATTGTTAATATATTTTACAATATCTCGATGCAATTTGCAATGATTTTATGAAAAATGTGTCAGCTGATTATTCTTCCACAGGTTTGTTTATTCCCTTTACAACATTGTATCCGAATTTGACTTTGAATTTTGTTTTGCCCTTTTTGTTTTCTTCGGTTTTCACAGTGAGAATATCTCCGAATTTAAAGGCTTGTTTCAGGATTTTTGCGGTGTCTTTATTTTCGGTGAAATTCTTTGTCGCAATAGGTTTTGACCATTTTTCTCCGATGATATCATAGCTGTCATCGGTGAGATTTGCAGGTTCGATTTTGCCGCTGAAAAGATAGATGAGATTATCTCCGCAGCCCTTGTAATCGCCGACAAACCAGGATGCACCCGTGTCGTTGAGTGCCGAAAGTGAGTAGTCAAGATTTTCTTCCGAGCGGATTTTACAGATGACAAACGGTACGTTGCGTGATTTAAGCAAATTAATACCGTTGACAAGAGCATCGGTTTCGAAAGTTGTGCGGAAGTGAGAATAGAGACCGTAAGCAACGTTGTCCTTGTGGAATTCGTTTTCGGGAGGAAGAGTGTCGGGGTCAAACGGCGCCTGCATGATGATGATGTGATTATCCCCGACGTTTCTTATCGCCTTGTAAATTCTTCTGTAGAATTTATGGAGAGTATCGAGTTTCTTTTCCCAGTCAGCAACAAAATGCAAAGGTCGGTTGAGAAGGTCGTATGCAGCGACAGCAGGCTCATCTTTATAATGCGCCGCAACCTGAGTCCAGAGTCTTATAACAGAGTTTCTTGCTTCAAATCCGTCTTTGCCCGAATTGAAAAGCGCACATTCTTCGCCCGTTGCGCAGGATGAACTGCTGTTTTGAAATCCCGGTGCGGAGTGAAGATCAAAGATAACATAGATGCCGAGTTTTTTGCATTTCTCAACAAGAAAATCAAGTCTTTCGAAATCGATATCTCCCTTGCAGTTTTCCTTGCGGTAAAGATATCTGTAGCGCAGAGGAATTCTCACGCAGTTTGCGCCGAGCTTTCTGATATATTTCAAATCTGACGGGGCTATGAATGCCTCGTTATATTTTTTGACAAGCTCTTTTGCTCCGTATCTGCCGAAACGGCTTTCAAGAGAGGCGAAAACATCGTAGCTCTTTGCGCTTTCATCAAGGTCTGCTTTGGTGAAACCGAAAATGTCATCGTTGAGATTGATGCCCTTCAGAGTAAAACGAGCACCGCATTCGGAAACAAATCCGCCGTTTTCCGTGCGAAGAAAATCTTCATCGGTAATCGGGCGTGGCGCAATCGCCTTCATATAGCCGTAAACCGTTGGTATGGCTGCAGCCGTAACACCTGCAGCAACACCTGCCGCAAGAATTTTTTCGCTGTCTGTCATGCTTGTTTCCTCCTTTTTATATTTTTGCAGATAATAATCAGTGATGTTACTACTGCAATTCCTGCCGCCGCACCGAGGGTATCAATGACGATATCCGAAATCTGGGCGGCACGTCCTTCAACGAAAAACTGATGGATTTCATCGGTGACGGCATAAGCTGCCGAAATGATGATTGAAAGAAAGGGTCTGGTGCGTAAACAGGACTGATAAAGCGCATTGTAAATAAGCACCGCAAGACCTGAATATTCAAGAAAATGTGCGCAGGCACGGACAAATTCACTGTTGAGTCCTAAGCCCAAAACAAAGATAAGATTATCGCTCAGCTGCTGAGAATCATCGCCTTTTTGTGCGGAAAGAATGAATATTACAGCCATGCAAATCAGTACAGCTGTCCACGAAATAATTATTTTTACGCTTTTTTTCATCAGTCAAACCTCTTTGCACCAATGAATGAAACTGTGTTTTCCGCACCGTGGATTGTAATTCCTTCGATGTCCTCGTTTGTCACAAAACGGCTTGAGCGTGAGCAAAGGGGATAGCAGATTGCTTGCTGAAGGATGAAGTTTTCGGCAGTGAAGCATCCGCCGAGAAGTTCGCTGTCGCCTTCAACCTGAAGAAGTCGGTCAATAATCATGCCGTAGTCCTCGGACTTGAAACGGAAAACTCCGCCTTTCTCGAGAGAAGCCAAAAAGTCAACGGCACTTTCGTTTTCGGACTCAATTCCGGAGAGTGCAATCTGATAGTTTCCGCTTGAAACGGAATTCCTGATTTCGTCCGCAGCGGCATTTTCGATTGTTACCGCAATGCTGATACCCATTACCTGCTGCCATATCTGGAGCTGTCTGCGCACTGCCGAATCAAGTTCTTCGGGACAGATGACGGTGAGGGAGATTTTGCTAACGCCAAGCTCGGAAAGTCCTGTCTTCCATAGTGTTGCCGCAGCATCTTTGTCATAGACGATTTCAGGAGTCTGCGAGCCGACTGCGGCTCTGTAATTGAGACCGCCTGCCGTGCAGCTTTTGGGTACAAATCCTGACTGCGGAGTACCGTTTATGCTTTCAAATTCAAAGAGACTTCTGTTGATTGAGGAACAGAGAGCCTTGCGAATATTTGCATTTTTAAGATTTGAATCCGAGCAATTGAAAATGAATCCGAAAACGGAATTTTCGTTTTCTTTGGCTATAACCGTGTTTTCGGGAGTTTTGCAGTCGGGCGGAAGAAGCGCTGCGCCGAGAGTCTGGGCTTCAAGACGGTTGGTGATTGTTTTTAAATCATCTGTGAAGCTGAAAATAACCGATGAAGGGATAACGTTTTCAGGTCGCACATATTCGTCATTCTTCTTGATGATGAGTTGCGACGATGAATCCCACGAAGTAATATAGAAAGGTCCGTTGCAGAGAATGTGTTTCTGGGTCAGACCGTATCTGCCGCTCATTTTGGTGTAAAACTCTTCGTTGCAAGGCATAAAAACACCTTCGCTGAGTCTTTCGAGCATATCATCGCATTTTTCGCGAAGATTGATGACAAGGGTATAGTCATCGGGCGCAGTTACTCCGAGCGATGAAGCATCAAGCTTTCCCGAATATATTTCCGTTGCGTTGGTTATGGCAAAAAGTCGGTGAGCAAGGGGTGAATTGATTTCGGGAGAAACCGCTCTTTTCATTGCGAAAACAAAATCGTGTGCCGTAACGGGAGCAACGTTGAATTTATTATAGAATTCATCGCCGAATTCTTTTTGTATGACTGTCGGACATTTCCATTTTGTGTTTTGGTTGAGTCTGAAAGTATAAGTCAGACCGTCGGGGGATATCTCCCAGCTGTCGGCAATTCCGGGGACAACCTCACCGTTTTCCGAAACACGGACAAGTCCTTCAAAAACGTTGTTGATAACAATCTGTGCAGAGGTTTCGCCTGCATACTGGGGGTCAAGCGTTGACGGAGATGCGTCGAGAGCATATGATATCGACCCGCCTGCACCGTCATCGGAGCATGAGGCAAGTGAGAATATCATTATGAGTGCCAACATTAAAGAGAGAAAACGCTTCATTTGTTTTCCTCCATCCATTTTGCAAGCTGGTCTGCAAGGGGATTGCTTGCGGTTTTCTGTTTTGACTGCTGCTGCATGTACTTTGCAACGTCTCTTTTACCTGCACCCGAGCTTTCTTTTCTCTTTTCAAAATCGGTGAGTTTTTCTCTGTATCCGCAGACGCAGAAGAAGGCTTTTTTATCGCCCTCGCCGCGCATTTCAAGCTTTTTGTGACATTCGGGGCATCTCGCATTCGTAACAACCGAAATGCTCTTGCGGTATCCGCATTCTCTGTCCTGACAAACGAGCATTTTGCCCTTCTTTCCGTTGACTTCAAGCAGATATTTTCCGCATTCGGGACAAACTTCACGGGTCATGTTGTCGTGTCTGTATTTTGAGTCACTCGATTTTACGCACGAAACAAGCGATGTTGCATATGCACGCATTTCCTCAATGAATTTCTTGTTGTCCGCACCGCCTTTTGCGATAAGTGAAAGTCTTTGCTCCCATCTTGCAGTAAGCTCTGCGGATTTGAGGTCGGGAGGCACGATTTCAATGAGTTGTTTGCCTTTTGAGGTGGGGAATATTTCTTTCCCTCTGCGCTCAACGCAGAAAGAATCGAAGAGTTTTTCAATTATATCGGCTCTTGTTGCAGGTGTACCAAGTCCGCCTGCAGTCTTGAGAGCGTCTTTAAGCGAGCCGTCATCAACCTGACCCGTCGGATTTTCCATGGCTGAAAGCAGAGTTGCTTCGGTGTATCTTGCAGGAGGAGTTGTTTTGCCGGCAACAATTCGGACTCCCTTGGGGAATACGGGCTGACCCTGCGAGAGAGCAGGAAGCTGCTGAGAAACGACATCATCGTCGCCGTCGTCGTCATCCGAGAGAGAAGAATCGTAGAGAGCTTTCCAGCCTGCCGATTTTACAGCCTGACCCTTGGTATAAAATTTATGCTTGCCGATTGTAACTGTGACCTGCATTTCGTCGTATTCAAACGGAGCACTCAGCACCGCAAGAAAACGGCGCACAACCAAATCATAGATATGTCTTTCTTCACGGGAGAGCTTGTTAAGGTCAACATACTGCTCCGTGGGAATAATCGCATGATGGTCTGTAACCTTGGCGTCATTGACAATATATTTGGTCGGGATGGGTTTTGAGCGCAGAATTGCATTCGCGAAATCTTTGTAAGGTCCGATTGCGATTGCACGCAGTCTTTCGGCAAGAGTTGCGGCAACGTCTTTTGTTATATATCTCGAATCCGTTCTCGGATAGGTGAGGAGCTTATGGGTTTCATAAAGACTCTGCATAAGTGAGAGAGTCTGTTTGGCGGAATATCCGTATTTTTTATTGGCATCCCTCTGAAGCTCGGTGAGGTCGTATGCGGCAGGGGGAGCTTTAAATTTATAGGTCTTTTTGACTTCGGAAAGAGAACCTCTCTGCCCTTTGACCGCATCGGCAACAGCCTGTGCATCTGCTGCATCAAAAAATCTTGCCTGATTGCGTGAATCTTTATATATAGCTGAAAAGCCTTCAAAATCCGCTTTGACGGTGAAGTAATCTTTGGGTCGGAATTTCAGAATTTCTTCTTCACGCTTGACTATCATGGCAAGAGTCGGAGTCTGCACTCTGCCTGCGGAAAGCTGGGCATTATGTTTGC
Source organism: Acutalibacteraceae bacterium (assembly GCA_045602965.1). Taxonomy (GTDB): domain Bacteria; phylum Bacillota; class Clostridia; order Oscillospirales; family Acutalibacteraceae; genus CAG-177. The sequence continues at coordinate 49,529 of JAZSCO010000006.1, forward strand.
AGGTGAGTGCGCGGCTGACGTTGAGACCGATTAGCCAGTCCGCTTCTGCTCTGCACTGTGCACTTTTATAGAGATTATCGTACTGCGAAGCGGGTTTGAGTGCGGCGAAACCTTCTTTGATTGCTTTGTCCGTCTGCGAAGAAATCCACAGGCGCATCATGGGTTTTCTGCAGTTTGCCTTTTTGATAATCCAGCGCGCAACCAATTCACCCTCGCGACCCGCGTCTGTTGCTATAACAACTTTGTCAACTTCATTACTGCCAAGAAGCGAGCTTACCGCCTTGAATTGTTTGGACGTCTGACCGATAACAACGAGCTTCATATTTTGAGGCAGCATGGGCAAATCTTCCATACGCCATGTTTTATATTTATTGTCGTAGGCTTCGGGGTCGGCAAGAGTGACGAGATGACCCAGTGCCCATGTGATGATATATTTATCACCGATTATGCAACCGTTGCCGTTTTTCTTGCATCCGAGCACTCGGGCAATATCCCTTGCAACAGACGGTTTTTCGGTTAAAACAAGAGTTTTTGCCAAAAAAATCTTCTCCAATCGTAGCTGAGATTATAGTTATACACCATAAATATATCATACTTTCAACAAAATTACACCCCTTTTTATTATAATTTTTTTAATTTTATTTATATCATTTTTCAAAAAATTGTGATATAATTGCAAATCATACGGAAGACACAAAAGGAGATAATGAAAATGAGCATTCGTATCGGAATTATGGGCTACGGAAACCTCGGCAGAGGCATTGAATGCGCTGTCAAGAAAAACAGCGACCTTGAACTTGTAGCCGTTTTTTCGCGCAGAAATCCCGAAACCGTTAAAATATTGACTGAAACCGCAAAAGTATATCATGCAGATGAAGTAATGAATTTTACCGATAAAATTGACGTCCTTATTCTCTGCGGCGGAAGTGCAACCGATCTTCCCGTGCAGACTCCTGCGTACGCAAAGCATTTCACCGTTGTTGACAGTTTTGATACTCACGCAAAGATTCCCGAGCATTTTGCGGCTGTTGATGCGGCGGCGAAGGAAGGCAAAAACGTTGCCGTTATCTCATGCGGATGGGACCCCGGTATGTTTTCGCTCAGCAGACTTTATGCCAATGCAATTCTTCCTGAGGGAAACGACTACACTTTCTGGGGCAAGGGCGTAAGCCAGGGTCATTCCGATGCAATCCGCAGAATTGACGGAGTTGCCGATGCAAAGCAGTACACCATCCCCGTTGATGCTGCACTCGATGCCGTCAGAAGCGGCTCAAATCCCGAGCTTGCCGTTCGTGATAAGCATATAAGAGAATGTTTTGTTGTTGCAGAAGAAGGTGCGGACAAAGAAAGAATCGAGAACGAAATCGTGAATATGCCGAATTATTTTGCGGATTATAACACGGTTGTTCATTTTATTTCAAAAGAAGAGCTTCTTCGTGACCACAGCGGAATTCCTCACGGCGGATTTGTTATCAGAACGGGCAAAACAGGCTGGAACGATGAACACAGTCACGTCATTGAATATAGCCTTAAGCTTGATTCAAACCCCGAATTTACCGCGAGTGTTATTGCTGCCTCGGCAAGAGCTGCGTACCGCATGAAGATGGAAGGCATGGTTGGATGCAAAACAATGTTCGATATTCCTCCCGCATATCTTTCATCAGAAAGTGCGGAAGACCTTCGCAAAAGATTGTTATAATTTCAGAAAAAACGGCTTGTATGGAATTAACCGTACAAGCCGTAATTTTTATTCAAAAAGGGGAGTTGAGAAGTATCTCTCTGCCGTATCGGGAAGAACGGTTACAACAGTTTTGCCCTTGCCGAGTTTTTTGGCAAGTTTTATTGCTGCCGCAACGTTTGTGCCGCTGCTGATGCCGCACATGATGCCTTCCTTTGAAGCAAGGTCCTTCGATGCCTGCAGAGCTTCTTCGTCGTTGATAATACATACGTCGTTGAAAATGTCAAGATTGAGAATGGCAGGAATAATGCCGTCGCCGATACCCATCTGAACATGAGTGCCGATTGAGCCGCCGGAAAGAATCGCCGCATTTTCCGGCTCAACAGCCCAGATTGTGATGTCGGGATTTGCTTCTTTGAGCACTTCGCCGATACCCGTGATTGTTCCGCCCGTACCGATTCCGGAGCAGAAACCGTGGATGGGTTTTCCGACCTGTTCAAGAATTTCTCTGCCCGAGCCGATACGCTGAATCTCAAGGTTTGCAGGATTTTCGAACTGCTGAGGAACGAAAACTCTCGGATCTTCCTCCTTCATTTTAAGGGCAAGCTCAAGACATTTTTCGATGCAAAGACCGATGTTGCCGTCGTCGTGAATAAGGATAACTTCTGCGCCGTAATGTTCAACAAGCTTTCTGCGTTCTTCGCTTACAGAGTCGGGCATGATAATCTTAACCTTATAGCCCTTTACCGCACCGACAAGTGCAAGGCCGATGCCCTGATTTCCGCTTGTAGGTTCAACGATAATTGATTCGGAATTGATGATTCCTCTTTCTTCAGCGTCTTTTATCATGTTCATGGCGGTGCGTGTTTTGATTGAACCGCCAACGTTCAGACCTTCAAATTTAACAAGGACTTCCGCAGAATCTTCATCGACCATATTGCGGAGTCTGATAATGGGAGTGTCACCCATCGCATCGAGAATAGTGTTGCAAATCATATTATATACCTTCCTCAAAGAGTTATGTTACATTATATTTTTAATGCGGATAATCGGTTCACTCGCTTTTCTTTTTTCTGTATCTGAAAAGCGCGATAAGAGAAGAAATTATGCCTGCAAGCTGTGCAAAAACAGCGGTTGAGCCGAGAATTGTATGATAAACCGTCCATGTTGTCATGTTGCCGAGAAGAAAAAGTCGGATATTCTGCTCTTTTTTCTGGAACATCGCCAGCATATAGAGAATTGCGGCAATGATTGAAAGAATATCAATCGGTTTTTCAAAACCGATCACACCGCCTGCAACATAGAGAACAAGAAAAACTATTTTCTCCGCAAGCGAAATCTCGGTGTTCTTTTTTTCGTGCCAGAGAGAATCGATAATCTGAAAAACGGCGACGAGGCAAATGATAACTCCCGAGCTGAATTTGTCGAGAAGAAGAATGTTCAGAGCCGAAAGCACATTGACTATTGCGGAAACAATGAGCATCGGTTTTTTGTTTTTAATCTGCATTGTCAGAATTGCACCTGCAGTAACAACCAGCCCCAAAGCCTGACCGATATAATATGTCATAAAATCACCCATAACAAAAAATCAATGTATTTTATCACATTTATCACAAAATGACAATATATAAATATAACAAAAAGCGGTTCGATTAACGAACCGCTTTGATTATTATGCATTTACCGTTTCATTTTTTTCGGATTCTTTTTCTTCGGGTTCTTCTTTTTTATCATCGGGAAGAACAACCTTCTGTCTGGAAACAATGAAGTTTGTTACCGATGAAGCAAGGAAGAGCGCACCGCTTACGAAAACTCCCCAGCTCGGAGCACAGCTTACCGCGTCTGCAAGGGTGCCCGATGCAAGTATATCCGAAAGACTGTTGAAGCAATAGGCGCTTGCAAACATCATCATGCTTGCAACGAAATTGGTTATGCAGAGTCCGAGACTGTTGAATTTCTTGAAGTTAAGCATAAGAAAAACAAGGCTCACGAGAAGCGAAAGTGCGCTGAGAACAACCAAAAGAAGCGCAAGAAGGAACATGAGAGCTCCGTTGCCGATGACAGCTGAAGAGGGCCCTTTTAAAATTCCTCCGATGTCAAAATTGAGTATGTTCATAACGATTGTGATTGCGTTGAGTGAGAAGGTCTCTTCAAAAAACGGAATCGCAACCGAAAGAGTGCCGAGAGGAAGAAGAAATGAGAAGAGAGGAAGAACGCTGATGGGGATTCTTGCAATTCTAAGCTTTGTTCCCACGAAAGAATATTTGAATTTTTTCATGGTTTCGCGAAGCTTTGCAAATGCAATTTCCGCCTCAATTGCGTCCTGTTCAAGACGGTTTTCCCAGTCATAGTTTGCTATATTAACGCCGCAATCGGGGCATTCCGCTTTGACATTCCATATATGAAGTTTACGGTTACACTTTGGACACTTAGCCATAAAAACACACCTTTATAATTGATATTTCTATTTTATATATTTTGCAGTGTTATGTCAAGAAATTATTTCTGTCCGTAATATGCGCCTGCACCGTGTTTTCTGTAATAATGTTTTTTGCGGATATCTTCGCTGGCGGGTTTTGCCTCAAGAGTTTTGCTCAGATAAGCCATTTTTGCAACTTCTTCGAGAATTGCTGAATTTTTGGCGGCTTCCATTCCGTTTTTGCCCCATGTGAAAGGGCCGTGGGAATGAACCAGCACTGCGGGTACTGCATTGCAGTCGATACCGCCGTTTTCAAATGCTTCGGCAATAACCTTGCCTGTGTTCAGCTCGTATTCGCCTTCGATTTCTTCTTTTGTCAAATCCCTTGTGCAGGGGACAGCACCGAATGCAAAATCGGCATGAGTTGTGCCGTAGCAGGGGATTTCGCTTGCTGCCTGAGCGAACGATACGGCAAAAGTGGAATGCGTATGAGCAACGCCGCCTATTTCAGAGAAACGGCGGTAAAGCTCAAGATGGGTCGGTGTATCGGACGACGGATTGAGTCTGCCTTCAACTTTTTCACCGTCAAGGTTCATAACAACCATGTCGTCGGGCGTCATCTTATCGTAATCAACGCCTGACGGTTTGATAACAACAAGTCCGCTTTCTCTGTCGATTTCCGAAACATTGCCCCATGTAAAAAGGACAAGTTTATATTCAACGAGCTTAAGGTTTGCTTCATATACTTTTTGTTTAAGATTTTCAAGCATAATTTTTCTCCTATATGAAAAGTGATGCGGCAACGGTTGAATAAACATGGACGGGATCTCTGAGGAAATTGCTTTTGAGCTGTTCGGCTTGCTCATAGTCAGCCGCATAGACGGTGAGCTCCATGAGAGGTATGCTTTTATGCATAACTCTGAAGGTTACGAAATATCCGTTGTCCGTTTTTTGAATATCCACGGTGTTTTCGCTCTCGCGTTTTTCGATAAGAAGGAGCTTCAAGGCGTCTGCAAGGGCGATTTCCTTGACGGTATTCGGCAATTCTTCAGCAAGTTCGCTGAGCGATAAAATACCCTTCGGAGTGATATAAAGCATTCCGTCGGACTCGGAAAGATTACCGTTTTCGACAAGGTCATCAATCGCCTGAGTGACCTCAAAATAATTTGCAAGTCCGTGAAGCTGAAGCGCCTCAATGATAATAGAGGTACTTATCGGCTCTTTTATGTTTGCAACGAGATAATTTATGAGAAGTTTTATCTGCGTTTTGCTTCTTAATCCGCCGGGTTCAACTCCCTGCGAAAAAGCATCGAATTCATTATGCATTGACATTTGCACTCTCCCTGCGTTCCTGAAGTTCCTTTATAATTTTGTCTTTCTTCTTGCCCGTATAATTATTGAAAAACATCGGGATTGCACACAAAGCAAGGCTGATTGCGGGGATGATTGAAATCATTATAAACATACCTCTGAGAGTTTCGTCAGACTGAGCCTGTGCAAGCTCGATTGTTACGCCGAAATCGTTTTTGGACTTGATGGGCTCAACGTAGTTATATGCTTCGAGCACAAAGCTTGTTATAAGGGTTGAAATGCCTGCGGTAAGCTTGCTGATGAAGGTCTGAGATGCAAAGCATATGCCTTCGGAGCGTCTGCCTGTTTTCCACTCAAGATAATCAACGCTGTCGCCGACCATTGCGTAGGTAATAACATTGAAAATTCCCAGAGGAAGACCTACGATTGCAAGCACGGCAAGAAGTGCATAGAAATTGTTGTAGCCCATGAAATAGAGAACAACATGAATTGCTGCTCCGAAAAGAGCGGAACCGATATAGATTTGTTTCAAGGAAAACTTTTTGCGAAGTGTCGGCATGACGAGCATTGCAATCATCATACCTGCACCGATTGCAACTGTCATAACAACCTGAACCGAGCCGTGAGGTACTATACCCGAATCCTGAATAAGATATGTTGCGATATATGAACCCGATGTCTGAGCCATAAGCATCGCAGAACCGAGGATGCTTGCAGCGATGAGAAGAAGCAAGGGTCTGTTTTTGGTATATGCGGAAATAACCTCTTTTACCGAAATTTTGTTTTTGGGAGGCTGTTCAACCTTCTCTTTTGTGCCGAAGAATGCAAGGAGAGAAATCATTGAACCGGTTATTCCGAAAATAAGTCCGCCGACAAAATAACCTTTTGTTATGCCGAGAGAGGATGTGCGGAGTACGGGGATGAGAACGGTGGGAAGAATACCGCCGACGGTACTGCCGATTCTTGCGATTGAAAGAAATTTATTGCGTTCGTTTTCAAGAGGAGTAACAACAGCGCTCAAGCCCCAGAACGGAACGTCCTGAATGGTGAAACAGATACCCCAGATAATATAAGTAATTGCAGCGTAAGCAACCTTTGCACCGTAGCTCTGAAAATCGGGAACAGAGAAAAGCGCAATTGTGGATGCCATGATGAGGAAGGGTGAGAAGAGCAGATAGGGACGGAGTTTGCCGAATTTGGATTTTGTTCGGTCGGCAATCATACCCATTACGGGATCGTTTGCTGCATCGAAAATTCTTGCACCGAAAATAATCCAGCCTGCGTGAGTTGCCTGAATGCCGGCAGCGTCGGTATAGAAAATGAGCAGATATGTTGACATGAGAGTGTATATCATGCTTCTGCCGAAAGCTGATGTTGCGAACGAGGCTATTTCACTCGTTTTAAGATATTTCTTTTCCATTATTTGCTTCTCCTTCTGCCTTTGATGTTTTTGCGGTTGCTTCTGTTTGGATACATGGGCTTGCCGTATTTACCTCTGTTGATAAGCTCGGGGGTCAGAAAACGCTCTTTGGTTGCAAATGCTCCGCATTCGTTCGACCAGCCTTCACAATATGCCCTGTAATATGAAACGCCTTTCATCTTGCGAAGTTTCACAAAATACGGAACGTTGCACCAGATAACAGAGGGAATTGCGATAACAAAGAGCCAGAGAGGTCCGAGGATGAGTGACTGCACGGTGTGTCCGTATTCGTGAATTTTTGTGTCGTGAAGAGCATCGCCTTCTCTGTTTTTATTGATGAAAATAAACATCCCTAGGGAAACTCCGCCGAAATTTTTCTTATCGATATATGTGATAAGAGCGTTGTGATACCATTCGCTCTTTGCGCCCTTTGATTTGTGAACGATGAGCATGATGAGACCGATGATATTCTGAACGATTGCATAAGTAAATTGCCAGAGATAAAAAAGAACGGATTTTATAATTTTCAAATAATCACCCACTTTAACATATATAAACATAATAACATAAACTCAAAAATAATGCAACAGATTATATATTAATTATAATCTTTATAAATGTTGACATTGCAGAAATCCTGTGTTATACTTTTTCAGTATATAAAATAGATTCGTGCGGTCTTTTTTGCCGCATACGATTCCAAATAAATCGGAGGAATGCATAATGTACGAAAAAGTTTCATCGAATTTTGATTTCGTCACCAGAGAAAAAGCAGTGCTTGATTTCTGGAAAGAAAATCAGATTTTCGAGAAGAGCATTGAAGAAAGAAAAGGTTGCCCGACCTACACTTTCTATGACGGTCCCCCTACCGCTAACGGTAAGCCTCATATCGGCCATGTTCTGACCCGTGTTATCAAGGATATGATTCCCAGATACCGCACAATGAAGGGATACATGGTTCCCAGAAAAGCAGGCTGGGATACTCACGGTCTTCCCGTTGAGCTTGAAATCGAAAGGGAACTCGGCATCAACGGCAAAGAACAGATTGAAAATTACGGTCTTGAACCCTTCATCGGCAGATGTAAGGAAAGCGTTTGGAAATATAAGGGAATGTGGGAAGATTTCTCCGGCACAGTCGGTTTCTGGGCAGACATGAATGATCCCTATGTTACTTATCATGACAGCTACATTGAGTCCATCTGGTGGTCACTCAAGGAAATCTGGAACAAGGGTCTTCTTTACAAAGGCTTCAAGATTGTTCCCTATTGCCCCCGCTGCGGAACTCCTCTGTCATCCCACGAAGTTGCACAGGGCTATAAGGCAGTAAAAGAGCGTTCGGCAGTTGTAAGATTCAAGGTTGTGGGCGAAGATGCTTATTTCCTTGCATGGACAACAACTCCCTGGACACTTCCCTCAAACTGCGCTCTCTGCGTAAATCCCGATGAAACCTATTGCAAGGTAAAGGCTGCAGACGGATATACTTACTATATGGCACAGGCTCTGCTTGACAAAGTTCTCGGTTCACTCGGTGACAAAGAAAACGGTGTTGCAGCTTATGAAGTGCTTGAAACATATGTCGGAACAGACCTTGAATATAAAGAATATGAACCTCTCTTTGCCTGCGCAGGCGAAATTGCAAAGAAGCAGGATAAGAAGGCTCATTTTGTAACCGTTGACAACTATGTTACCATGTCCGACGGTACAGGTATTGTTCATATTGCACCCGCATTCGGTGAAGACGACGCAAAGGTCGGCAGAAACTACGATCTTCCTTTCGTTCAGTTTGTTGACGGTAAGGGTAACATGACAGACGAAACACCCTATGCAGGTATGTTTGTCAAGGATGCAGACCCCAAGATCCTTGTTGATCTTGACAGCGAAGGCAAGCTTTTCTCAGCTCCCAAGTTTGAGCATGACTATCCCTTCTGCTGGAGATGCGACACTCCGCTTATCTATTATGCAAGAGAGTCCTGGTTCATCAAGATGACAGCTGTTAAGGACAATCTTGTTAAAAATAATAACACAGTTAACTGGATTCCCGAAAGCATCGGTAAGGGCAGATTCGGCGACTGGCTTGAAAACATTCAGGACTGGGGCATCAGCCGTAACCGTTATTGGGGTACTCCTCTTAATATCTGGGAATGCGAATGCGGCCACAGACATTCAATCGGTTCAATTGCAGAGCTCAAGTCAATGAGCAGCAATTGTCCCGAAAAGATTGAACTTCACCGTCCGTTTATCGATGAAGTTACAATCAAGTGCGAAAAGTGCGGCGGCGAAATGAAGAGAGTCCCTGAAGTTATCGACTGCTGGTACGATTCAGGTGCAATGCCCTTTGCACAGCATCATTATCCGTTTGAAAACAAAGAACTCTTTGAACAGCAGTTCCCCGCAGAATTTATTTCTGAGGCTGTTGACCAGACAAGAGGCTGGTTCTATTCGCTTATGGCAATCTCGACCCTTCTCTTTGACAAGTCCCCGTATAAGAACGTTATCGTTCTCGGTCTTGTTCAGGACGAAAACGGTCAGAAGATGTCAAAGTCCAAGGGTAATGCCGTCGACCCGTTTGATGCACTTGCAAAGCACGGCGCAGATGCTATCCGTTGGTATTTCTATACCAATTCGGCACCCTGGCTTCCCAACCGTTTCCACGATAATGCGGTTGTTGAAGGCAAGCGTAAGTTCATGGGTACTCTCTGGAATACCTATGCTTTCTATGTTCTTTATGCAAATATCGATAAATTCAATCCCGCAGAGCATGAGCTTGATTACGATAAGCTTTCCATCATGGATAAGTGGCTTCTTTCAAAGCTCAACACCACTATTGATATCGTTGACGGTTATCTTGATAACTACGCTATTCCTGAAGCTGCAAAGGCACTTCAGAGCTTTGTTGACGATATGAGTAACTGGTATGTACGCCGCGGCAGAGAACGTTTCTGGGCACAGGGTCTTGAACAGGATAAGATCAATGCTTACATGACCCTTTACACAGCACTCGTAACAGTAGTAAAGCTTGCAGCTCCCATGATTCCTTTCATGGCAGAGGATATCTATCGCAACCTTGTTTGCAGCGTTGATAAGAATGCTCCCATCAGCGTTCATCTCTGTGATTATCCCGTTTCCGATGCAAAGCTTGTTAACGCAGACCTTGAAGCTTCAATGGACGAAGTTCTCAATATTGTTGTTCTCGGACGTGCTGCAAGAAATACTGCAAACATCAAGAACAGACAGCCTCTCGGCAAGATTTACGCAACCGCTGCAAAGGCACTCGACAGAGATTTCTGCGAAATCATTGAGGACGAGCTTAATGTTAAGTCGCTTGAATTTGTAACCGATTCATCGGGATATGTTTCCTATAACTTCAAGCCTCAGCTCAAGACACTCGGACCCAAGTACGGCAAGCTTCTCGGAGCTATCAGAAACTATCTTGCTTCTCTTGACGGTTCGGCTGCAAAGGCAGAGCTTGACGAAAAGGGTGCAATCAGCTTCACCGCAGACGGAACAGAAATTTCTCTTGCAGTTGAAGACCTTCTCATTGAAACAGTTCAGAAGGAAGGCTATCATGCAGAAAGCGGAAACGGCGTTACGGTTGTTCTTGATACAAACCTCACTGACGAACTCATCGAGGAAGGCTTCGTAAGAGAGCTTATTTCCAAGATTCAGACTATGCGTAAAGACGCAGGCTTTGAGGTTATGGATACAATCAGGATTTATGTAAGCGGTAACGAAAAGATTGAAGCAATCTTTAATGCAAACGCTGACGAAATCAAGCATGATGTTCTTGCAACCGATATCCTTACCGCAGCAGGCGGCTCTTACACCAAGGATTGGGATATCAACGGCGAAAAAGTAACCATGGGTGTTGAAAAGAACTGAATAAAATAGTGAATCCCCGATGTTCTGCTGAACATCGGGGATTTTTTATTTTCTCTTATACGGTTCTTTTTCGTCGGTTAGTTCCAAAATATAATCAACGCTTGTATTATAGAATTTTGCAAGAATAATCAACACCTCAGACGGTACATCTCTTTGTCCCAATTCATATCTTGAATAGGCAACCTGAGTGCAGTTGAGGATTTGGGCTATATTTTTTTGCAGCAAATCACTGTCTTCACGCAATTCTCTGATTCGTCTGTACATATTGATATACTCCGTAAGTTTTATATCAATATTATAGACAAACCAAAGTGGTATATTGACAAATAAACCAAAATGGTTTACAGTAAGGAAATATAAAAAGTTGCCTCACAGAAGAGAGACAACTTTGATTTTAAAATCTGTCAAAAATTTTTGTTTTTCTGACCGCATAATAAAGCGGTATTCCGCCTGCAACGCAGACTGCAAGTTCTCCTGCCGCAACTTCAAGCGCATAAATCGCAAACGTTGCGAGTCTGGTTTTGTCCGTCGGCAGCAGTGCTGTCAATTCCGCACCGACTATGAGTGCATTGAAAATAACGGGCATAATAAGTGAGAGAACGGGGAAACCTCTGAATTTGATATTTCTCAATGCGCGCGCGGTTATTGCCGCAAGAAGTGTTGCGAGCGAACCGAACACGATGTCCCATACTCCGAAAGGGCTCGAAAGATTGCCGATAATGCATCCGACGGTGAGTCCGGGAATTGCCGCAGGGGTAAATACGGAAAGAATTGTCAGCGCTTCAGACATACGAAACTGAATATTTCCGTAAGCGATTGCAAAAACCGCACATAAATAGGTTGCCGCGGCATAGATTGCCGCTATCATGGCACCGTGCGCCATGACAAGGATTTTTTTCTTGTTCATTCTGATGCTCCTTTTGCTGCCGTGCAGCGCCTTTAGTTTTGTTTAGCACCGAGCAGATGCCCGTCAGGAAGGTTACGAACTGACGTTGTTTTTTTACTCTGTCTATATCAAAGATATTCAGCAAGAGCCTTGAGATTCTCAACGGCTACGCTTGCCTTTATATCTGAGTTTGCATATTCTTCGGGAGTGGTTACGCCGCTGTAAACAAGGGCGCAGGGAATTCCGTGGTTTGCACCGATTGCAATATCCGTTGCGAGCCTGTCGCCGACAAATGCAAGCTCATCTCTTTCGCAACCGAGCATTTCGGTTATATAGTCAACAGTTGCTGTCATCGGTTTACCAAGCACGACGGGTCTTTTGCCTGTTGATGCGGCAAAAAGCTCAATCATTGAGCCTGTGTCAGGCATATAACCGTCTGCGGTGGGGCAGTTAAGATCGGGGTGGGTTGCAAGGTAAACTGCACCGCCGTCAATATAACGGACAGCATCCCACATCTTCTGATAGGTGAGAGTGGTGTCAAATCCGAGCACAACGATGTCGGGATTTTCGCTCACGAGATTGATACCTGCTTTTTCAAAATCGCCTGTCAGTCTTTCGTTACCGAGCAGGAAAACTTTCTTGCCTGCATAGTTTTTGTTGAGATAGTCGGCGGCAACGTGGGATGAAATAATAACTCTGTTTTCATCAACGGGGAAACCCATTTTTTCAAGTTTTGCACGGCAGACTTCAACATTATTCGAAGAGTTGTTTGTGAAAAAATAAAAATCTCTGCCGCTTTCTCTTACCTTTTCAATGAAATCCTTGGAGCCTTCAATGATATTTCCGTCAAGATAGAAAGTGCCGTCCATATCAATAATAAAATATTTTGTTTTTTCAAAAATACAATTTGCCATTTTATTACTCCTCCACAAAATTGTGACAATTCGGAACAATTGCTCAAAACACATCCGAATAAATGTATATTATAACTGTAAAAAACGAAAGGATGTGAGGTGTGATGAAAAAATTCTCTATGCTGGATGACAAAGCGGTTGGCGATATTCTCAAAATTTACAGAAAATCGAACCGAATGACGCAGCAGAGAGTTGCGGATTATCTTGGCATTGCAAGGTCGACATATGCAAAATATGAAACGATGAGAATGCCTGAGCTTGACGTTGTTATCAAGCTTTCCGTGCTTTATAATACCTCGCTGGATGATTTCCTCAGTCCATTTCTCGGAGAAACAAATGCAGTAACTTATGCAAACTCCGATGATAATTCAAGCGAAACGCAGACCGTTACCAAGGCTGAAAAGCAACTTCTCGATTTTTACCGCGGCAGCATCCGCAAATCGGAAATTCTCAAAGCAGCCGAAGATATTTTTAACGCCGATATTGAAATTGTTAACGACGTTCAGGAATAATTTTACACATTTATGCCCTCTGTCAGAAACAGAGGGCTTTGTTTTTTTATCAGTTTGCTTCGGGTGCGTCGATTTTGCCGATAACGTTTTTGATGTTACCTCTTGCAGCCTGGATTTTTTCAAGACTTGCAGCGACGGATTCGTCAGCGGTTTTCATGATTTCTTCAACAAAATCGCCTGCAGCCATTCTGATTTCCGAAGACCACTTGTTTGCCTTATCGATAGCTTCATCGGAGCGGCGTCTTGCGTCTTCAATTGTTCTTTCGGCGTGCTCTGCAGCTGCTTTTACGATGTTTTCAGCCTGAGCTTTTGCACCTGCGATTGTTGATGCAGCTTCTTCCTGAGCAGCAAGAGAAATTGATTCTGCCGTTGCCTTGGACTGAATAACAATTTCGCTGCTGTCAACCATAGCTGCAGCTTCAAGCTGTGCATTTGCTCTGATGATTTTTGCGTCTTCGTTTGCGGTTGCTATAATCTGCTTTGCCTGAGCTTCTGCATCGGCAACCTTATTCTTTGTGTAGTCTTCTGTCTTAAGAACAAGAGTTCTTACCTTATCTTCTGCAGTTGAAATAAGAGCTCTCGACTTTTCCTGAGCGCCTGTAACTGCAGCGACAGCTTCGTTCTTTGCCTTGACAAGAAGGTTGTTTCTGTCGGCAACGATTGCTCTTGCCTGAGTGATTTCATTCGGGAGGTTGAGTCTGATATCCTCAATGATTGTTCTAATGGCGCTTGCGTCAACGCCTGTTTTATTTGACAGAGGAACTTTTGAACCTGCCTCTAAAATATCTTCAATCTGGTCGAGTAAATTTTCAATATTCATTTTGAAAACCTGTTCCTTTCTTTTATTCTTTTTATAATGTCATCACAAATTACCGCAGGAACGAATTCGCTGATGTCTCCGCCGAATTCGCATACCTGCTTGACTACGCTGGACGAAAGATACATATTTTCCGCATTTGCAGTGAGAAATACGGTTTCAAGCTCAGGATTGAGTTTTTTGTTTGTCAGAGCTTGCTGGAATTCATATTCAAAATCTGAAACCGCACGCAGACCTTTTACGACTGCGCAGGCGCCTTTTTGCTGTGCGTAATCCGCAAGCAGACCGCCGTACATTTCGATTTCGATATTATCGATGTCGGTAATGCTTCGTTTGAGAAGTTCAACTCTTTCTTCAACGGTGAAATATCCGTCAGGCTTATGATAGTTGAACATAACAACAACAATAACTTTATCAAAAAGCTTTGCTGCACGGTGGATGATGTCGATATGACCTATTGTCACCGGGTCAAAGCTACCGGGACAAATTGCGATTTTCATAAAATCATACCTTTCGGTAAAGAGTTACGGCAACCTTACTGTATTTGTATTCTTTCTGCTTTTCAAGACCGCAGATTTCATCCTCAAGCTTTTCATTGAAAGGATGCTCACAGATTACGATGCCGCCCTCGGCGATATGCTCGCCGATTTTCGAAAGAGCTTTTTGCAGAAGACCCTTGCCGTAGGGCGGGTCAAGGAAGGCGACGTCAAAAATCTTGTCGGTCATGGTGATGAATGCTATGGAATCGGTTTGTGCAACCCAAGCAAGAGAATCGAGTTTTGTTTTGGCAAGATTTTCTTTTATGACTTTAACGGCATCCTTGTCGGAATCAACAAATACAGCACTTTCTGCACCTCTGCTGAGTGCTTCAATTCCGAGCTGACCCGAGCCTGCAAATAAATCAAGTACGCGTCTGCCTTCAATTTCAAACTGAATTGCACTGAAAACAGCTTCCTTAACTTTATCGGTTGTGGGTCTGACATCGTTTCCTTCAAGTGTTCTGAGGGTCATGCCTCTTGCCGAACCTGTAATTACTCTCATATAATTCTCCCTCGGGTATTATCGATTTATTATCTCATTAAATGTAATATAATGTCAAGACAAAATGTTAATAAAAGGAAAAAAAGTTACAAATTCACCCGTCTTTGTCTGTATTTTTACCGTGAAATGCCTCAAAAACCGCTTTTGCTGCATTTTTATTCATGCCTTTAACAGAGGAAAGCTCATCAATGCTTGCTTCGGAAACGGCTCTGACGGTTTTGAAATGTTTGAGAAGAGCTTTGCATCTGCTTTCGCCGACACCCTCAATTGAAGTAAGCGTTGATGAAAGCGAAGCCTTCTTTCTTCGGCTTCGGTGATATTCGATTGAATAGCGGTGAACTTCCTCCTGAATGGTGGAAACAAGGGTGAATGCAGCTCTTTTTGATGTCAGGGAAAGCTCGTCGCCCGAGCAGGCAATCGCCCTGGTGCGATGGTGTGAATCTTTTACCATGCCGAAAAGAGGAATATCAAGTTTGTATTTTTCGAGCACAGGTTTTACTGCATTGACCTGACCGCTTCCGCCGTCAAGCAAAATTAAATCGGGGAGTTTTCCGAAGCCTTCACCCGTTTCTTTTTCTTCGAAATAGCGAAGAATTCTTCTTTCAATAACCTCAGCCATCGAAGCATAGTCATCCTGCCCCGAAAAGCCTTTTATAGCAAACCGACGGTAGGCTTTTTTGTAAGGCACACCGCTTTTGAAAACAACCATACCTGCAACATTTTCACTGCCTGCAGTATGAGAAATATCATAAGATTCAATGAATTCGGGTGTTGATTTCAGCCCGAGAAGGGTTGCAAGTTCATCGAGTGCAGCGGTTGATTTTCCTGTTTTGCCAAGATAAATTCCGAGCTTCTGTGCCGCGTTTGAGCGACACATTTCCATGAGCGAATGTTGCTCGCCTCTTTGGGGAAGAGCAATGTTTACTTTGCGCTTTGCGAGTGAAGAGAGCCATTCACACAGCAGTTCACTTTCCGAAACTTCGCCGTCAACAGCGATTCTTCTCGGCACGAAATCACGCATCGAATAATAGCTTCTGATAAGCTCGTGCCTTGCTTCGGGCAGATTCTCGGGAGTGTCAAAAATAAAGTGCTCGGTGTCGTAAAGTCGGGATTCTCTGAATCGGATAACGGAAAGACAGGCTTTGTTTTCAGAGCATACAATCGCAAAAACGTCCTGCTCTTCGACAGAAGCTGCAACAACTTTCTGCTTTTCCGTAATCTTTTTTATGGCATTGATTTTGTCTCTGATTTTCGCCGCTTTTTCAAACTCGAGGTTTTCGGATGCTTCAAGCATTTTTTCGGTGAGTGCATCAATCGCCTTGCCCGAGCCGTTGATGATAAAATCTATTGCCTGCTCAATTGCTTCCGCATGAGCTTTTTCAGTTGTCTTGCCTGCACAAGGTGCAGAGCATTGGCCGATATGAAAATTAAGGCAAGGTCTGCTCTTGTTATAGTCTCTCGGAAAAACCTTTGAGCATTGGGGAAGGAGAAAGATTTTCTTTGCTTCTTCAACGGCGTTTGTTATTCCGAATGAATTTGTGTAGGGTCCGATGTATTCCGCACCGTCGTCAAGCTTTTGTTTTACCGCAAGGATATTTTTCCAGCCGTCAGACGTGATTTTTATATAATGATAACCCTTGTCATCCTTAAGCAGGATGTTGTATTTCGGGGAATGCTGTTTGATGAGCGAGCATTCAAGTACGAGCGCCTCAAACTCGCTGTCGCACATGATATAGTCAAAATCCTCAACGTTTTCAACCATTCGGCGCACCTTTATGCCGTGGTTATTCTGCGAACCGAAATACGTGCTGACTCTGTTTTTCAGAGCCTTTGCCTTGCCCACATAAATAATCTCGTTTTTCTTGTTTTTCATCAGGTATACCCCGGGAGTCAGTGGCAGGTTCATGGATTTTTTGCGAAGATAAGGCAGTCTTTCGTTCATCGGGGTCACCTCCTGAAATTTATTTTTATATTATTATACATTTATTATATAGTTTCTGCAAGCAGAATGTTGATTTTTAATATCTGCATGATATAATTAAGAAAAAAGAAGTTGGTGGAATTATGAAAAAAACAGTTTCTGTTTTGCTTGCAACGATCATGCTTTTATCCGCTTTTAATACAGTGGTATTTGCCGATGCTGAAAGCAAAAACTATGTGACAGTCACGCCGAATCAGGGAATGGATGTTTCGGAAGAGATTCAGGGTATCATTGATTCGAATCCAAACAGAATAATATATTTTCCTGACGGTGAATATCTTGTTTCAAAACCGATTCTGACTCCTGCAAATCCCCGCAAAAGTGTTTCGCTTGAACTTTCGGATTTTGCGGTTATAAAGGCTGTTGGTGAATGGCAATCGGGAGAGGCTGTTATTCAGCTTGGCGGAAAGGATCCGTATAACGACACTCATACCAACGGAAGCAACTATGCGCTTGATGGCGGAATCATTGACGGCAGCGGTGTTGCAAACGGCGTTTCGGTCAACAGCGGCAGAGAAACTGCCGTAAGAAACGTTTCAATCAAAAATACTGTTGTCGGTATTCACATCATGTACGGCGCAAACAGCGGCTCTTCGGATGCGGATATAACCGGTGTCAACATCATCGGTACAGGCAGGACCGATTCCGTAGGTATTCTGATCGAAGGGTTTGATAACACAATCACCAATGTACGCATAGGCAATATTTTTACAGGCGTTCATCTCAAGGCATCGGGAAATATGCTGCGGAATGTCCATCCGCTTTATTATTCGGACTATACCGATTATCAGAACAGTTGCGGTTTTCTCGATGAAAACGGCAACAACTGGTTCGATTACTGCTACAGCGACCAGTTTGCCGTAGGATTCAGAACAACAGGTTATGCCGCAAGTATTTATAATAACTGTTTTTGTTTCTGGTATTCTGCCGACAAAGACAGACACACCGCATTCAAGGCTGACAAGGGATTCAACTCAACCCTTACCAATTTCAAAGCCGATTTTAAGAGTGAAACTCCGGAGAATATAGTTCTCGATGCAGGTGCGATTGACGGTACGGGAAAAATCGAAAATCTTTCAACAAACAGAAATGCGGTTACAGATTTCGCATATCTTGCTTATGAAGAAGATGCAAGCATTTTTGAGAGAATTTACGGATTTTTCTGCCTTGTTTTCGGATTAATAAAATAAAAAGCCTTGACAAGCAGAGATTATTCTGTTAAAATAATAAACCGCTGCGGAATGGCAGCAGGATTAAAACAAATTTTATTCCTTGCCACGGATGCACCGTGGCCAAAGACCAGAAGGAGGTGCTTTAAGAATGTCAGCAAACATCAGCTATGAGACAATGATGGTTTTTTCAGTTGCCAACGGCGAAGAAGCTGTTCAGCCTCTCATGGAGAAATTCAAGGGCATGATCGAAGCTAACGGCACACTTGAGAGCGTTGATGAATGGGGTAAGCGTAAGCTCGCATACCTTATCAACGACGAAGCAGAGGGTTATTACGTTCTCTTCAATTATCAGGCTACACCTGAATTTCCCGCAGAGCTCGACCGTGTTGTTAAGATCACAGACGGCGTGCTTCGTTCACTCATTGTCAAGAAGAACTAAGGAGGTCGCAAAATGTTAAACAATGCCGTAATTATGGGCAGACTTGTTGCAGACCCCGAGCTTCGCACTACAGGAAGCGGTATTTCCGTATTATCCTTCACTGTTGCCGTTGACAGAGG
>JAZSCO010000007.1:0-12333 GCA_045602965.1 Acutalibacteraceae bacterium
ATGATAAATATGCCTACGAAAAGATTCAGATGGCTCTCCATGACACCGGGGTTGAGCGTTTCATGGCGTTCGGAATTGCAGGTCTTTCGGTTGTTGCCGACTCACTGAGCGCAATCAAGTTTGCAAACGTTAAACCTATCAAGGATTCAAAAGGCTTTATTTCCGAATTTAAGACAGAGGGTGACTTCCCGAAATACGGCAACGACGATGACCGTGTTGACCTTATTGCAAAAGACATGGCTCATCGCATGATTACCGAACTTCGCAAAACTCCCACCTACCGTCATGCAATCCATACTCTTTCCGTTCTTACAATCACTTCAAACGTTATGTACGGCAAGAACACAGGTGCAACTCCCGACGGAAGAAAGGCTTCAGCTCCCTTTGCACCCGGCGCAAATCCCATGCACAACAGAGAAGAAAACGGTGCACTTGCATCGCTTAACTCCGTTGCAAAAATCAGCTACGATGACTGCCGTGACGGTGTTTCAAATACTTTCTCAATCACTCCCGAAGCTCTCGGAAGAACAGATGAAGAAAGAGTGGACAACCTTGTTTCCATTCTTGACGGTTATTTTTCAAAAAACGCTCACCATATAAACGTTAACGTTCTTAACCGCGAAACACTTATGAAGGCTTACGAAAAACCCGAAGATTATCCTAACCTCACAATCCGTGTTTCGGGTTATGCTGTTAATTTCAACAAGCTCTCACGCGAGCAGCAGAGAGAAGTTATCAGCCGTACATTCCATGAAGCTGTATGATTGGTAAAATTCATTCAATTCAAAGTCTTGCAGCCTCGGACGGTCCGGGGCTGCGCTTTGCAGTCTTTATGCAGGGTTGTCCCCTGCGCTGCGGCTGTTGCCACAACCCCGACACATGGGATTTTAACGGCGGAAAAGAATACACTGCAGAGGAAATCGTGCAGAAAGCATCAAGATATAAAAGCTATTTCGGCAACAAAGGCGGCATTACGGTTTCCGGCGGCGAACCTCTCATGCAGGCAGATTTTGTAAAAGAGCTTTTTGCTCTTTGTCACAATGACGGAATTAACACCTGTCTTGACACATCCGGCTGCACAATGAACGAAAAAGTAAAAGCACTTCTTTCGGTAACGGACAGAGTGCTTCTTGATATCAAATATACCGACAGCGAATTATACCGCAATCACGTCGGCTGTGAAATTGACACAGTTCTGGATTTTCTTGATTATTTGAATTTCAAAAAAATCCCCGTTACGCTTCGTCAGGTTATAATCCCGACACTTAACGATAACGAGGAAAATATAGTAAAACTAAAAGAAATTGCAGACAGGCATGAGTGCGTTGATAAAATTGAGCTTTTACCGTTCAGAAAACTCTGCGGTATAAAATATAACAACATGGGAATCAAATTCCCGTTTGCAGATATTCCCGAACCGTCGAAAGAAACGATGGAAACTTTAGAAATAATCATATGAAAATCTCTGTAATAAATTGGTTTGGATTTTAAAAACCACTCCTAACGTTTATGAATTTTGGGCAACCGCAGGTACTCCTAATGAAAACGAAACAGTTTTTGAAGTCAGGTTTGATTTTCAGAATATGATCGTTGAAATAGTTCCGATTGTATTTGCGGAAAGGACAGAGCCGAACGAATATCAATCCAAATTGAAAAATTGGAAAGAAAATCACAAACTGTCAATACTTCACGATGATTACGGACGTGTAATTCCAAACGATTATGAGGAATTATGGAAACAGTTTACGGAGTCTTTTGATTCTTATCTCGAAAAACCGCTTTCAGATTCACATATTCCAAAGCTTGAAACAAAGAATAAATTTCTGATTTTAAGGAACAAAATCATTGAAAACGAAATGTTCTGGATTGTTGGATTTTATTCTCTTATCATCGTTTTTATATTCGTTGAATTAAAATTAATCAAATTTTTGATTAACAAAATGAAAAAAAATAAATAATAATCATGTTTCATATATTCTTATAAAACCGTTTCACACAAGTGAAACGGTTTTTATATTCTGTAAAAAAACATACGGTGTATTTCAAAATTACACCGTATGTTAATAATTATAATTTGAACTTAAAATACTGACTGTTTTTTATACAGAGAGAAGACCTGCGTCAAGTGTGAACTGTGAGCCCGTTGCATAACGAGCCTTGTCGCTTGCAAGATAATCCACGAGGTGAGCAACATCTTCGGGTTCAATCCAGGGAACGGGAAGAAGATTGCCTGCCGAACGCTCTGCAATTTCAAGAGGAGTTGAGCCTTCAAGCTCTGCAAGTCCGTCATTCATCGGAGTGTTAACACCCGTGGGATGGATGCTTACAACACGGATATTGTGAGGTGCAAGCTCGATTGCCCATGCCTTTGTGAGACCTGTGAGACCCCATTTTGAAGCTGTGTAGTGTGAAAGTCTGTTACCGCCTCTGAGACCCATAACAGAAGAATTATTGATGATAACACCGCTCTTTGCCTTAATCATATGGGGAGCAACTCTGCGTGTTACGTTAAAAGGTCCTTTGAGGTTGATATCAATCATTGCATTCCATTCATCATCTGTCATTTCGGTAATGGGAGCATATGCGCAGATGCCTGCGTTATTGAAAAGAATATCAATCTTGCCGAAAGCTTTAATTGCTTCATCAACAGCGGCAATTATGGAAGCATCATCTCTTACATCTCCCGTTGCAACAACACAGTTTCTGCCGAGAGCTTTAATCTCTTCTTTAAGGCTGATAAGCTCATCGCTTGTGCCAAATGAATATGCGGGATATTCAATTTTTTTTGCAACATCGAACGCAACAATATCAGCGCCCTTTGCTGCAAGTGAAAGAGCAACCGCTCTACCCTGTCCGTGTGCTGCGCCTGTTATAAACGCAACCTTGTTATCAAAATCACCCATTTCAGTTATCTCCTTTTTTCTGATAATTTATAAGAACTTCATCGAGAGGAACTCTTGCAACAGTATTGAAAAGGTTTGTTGCATACATAATTCCCGCAAATGAAATAAGAAGTACAATTTCTTCAACCGAGAATTTTTCTGCAAGAGCTATATATATTTCTTTTGAAATATGGTGAGGATCGGAAGTGATTGCCGCACCGAATTTTGTCAGAAGCTGCTCTGTTTCGGTAAGAGTCGGATTATCGGGGTCATCGCCCGAATCAACAAGAATCTTTCTGAAAAATGTCGAGCAGATAAGACAGTCATTGCCTGTTGAAATTGCTAGAGAAAAGATTGAAATCGCTCTTTCTCCGATAACAGGTACAAGCTGGTCATAGAGGGTATACCATTCCATATAAGCCTTAAAAGCAGGCACGTTATGAAGAAGAGTTCTCTTCATGTTGGTTATTCTTCCGTGCTTTGCAATTTGATCTTCGTATTCTCTTCTGACTTCTTCGCTTGCGCCTTCATACTCTGTCATAGGTAAGTAAGCCATATTTATCTCCTTTAAATCATAATCTTTCCATTGCCTTGCTGTTCATAACGAAGTTAAGAACATGCATTGCATTCTGTTGAAGCTCTCCGACGGTTATTCCGTTTTCAGCGGCAATTCCCTTTTTGATAGAACCATCAGGTTTACGAACACCTGCTCTGTTTCCGCCCGGCATAAGAACGTTTACACCTGCACGGACTCTGTAAGCCTGGTCTTTAATTTCGGGGAATTCGGGCGACTTTGACGAACGCATCCACCAGTCAGTCATAATATTGCCCGTATAACCCCATTCTTCACGGAGAATACGGATACAGAGTTCATAATTATAATGACCCCATACGCCGTTTATCTTATTATATGATGTCATAATATTCTGCGGATTTGCAGTTTTTACGCAGATTTCGAAGCCCTTGAGATAGATTTCACGAAGCGCTCTTTCGGAAACTCTGGAGTCGTTATAAATTCTGTTTGTTTCCTGGTTATTGCATGCAAAATGTTTGGGACAAGCCGAAACACCTGCAGACTGAACACCCTTTACGAACGCTGAAGCCATAACACCTGTTACATAGGGGTCTTCGGAAAAATACTCAAAGTTTCTGCCGCAGAGAGGACTGCGATGAATATTCATGCCGGGTGCAAGAAGAATGTCAGAGCCGACTCTTAACATCTCTTTACCGACAAGCGAATAAAGCTTTTCAACAAGTTCAGGATTCCACGTGCACGCAAGCTCTGTTGCATTGGGAAGAAGCGATGCACCTGAATTGATTCTGATACCCGAAGGTCCGTCAGTTGTTGTGACGGCAGGAACACCTTTTTCACGAAGCGAAGGAAGTACACCGCCGAAAGTGCCTGCATTACCTGCTGCGCCGAGAGGACTGTTCATTACATAGTCGCCTCTGCTTATTGCTTCAAGTTCATCAAAACCAAGCTGAGCAACAAACTGTTGCATTGTGATTTTTCCGTCTTTTACATCGGCAAGCTTATGACCTCTGTCACCGGTCTGAAGAAGTGTTTCGGGAACATTGTCAAGTATAATCTGCTTAAGGTCATATTTAGCCGTATTGACGGGAGTCTTTTTGATTTCGCCGTCAATAAACTTGATTCTGTCAAATTCAGAAACAGGAGCACAAACCTGCTTACATCTTCTGACTATTTCGTTCTTTTCCTGACCGTAGCTGCAACAAAGAGAAGCAGAGCGTACATCAGTACCGAGATAAATTTTATATGTACCTTTTTCAAGAATATACGCAAATTCGATTTCATCATCATACGATGCCATATCACCGACATCAAAAGAAAGCGAAATTTTTTCGGATTCTCCGGGTAAGAGTTTCTTTGTTTTCGCAAATCTCACAAGTTCTCTTGCAGGTTTTCCGAGTCTGCCGCAAGGAGCCTCAAAATAAAGCTGAAGAACTTCTTTGCCTGCATAGTCACCGACATTTCTGACATCCGCACTGACGGTGAGAGTTTTATATTCGCAATTGCATTCAATATTCTCTATTGCGAATTCCGTATATCCGAGTCCGAAACCGAAGGGATAAAGAACTTTATCCTTGGCAAATGTTTCAAGACCCCTGTAACCTACATAAATATCCTCGGTATAATTATTGAATTTCTTATCGCCGAAATCTTTGCTTGAAGGATAATACTCATAGCTTTTTGCAATTGTATCAGTCAGCTTGCCGCTCGGTGAAACATCACCCGAAAGTACGTCAGCAATTGCGTTGCCGCTTTCCATTCCCGACTGCCACACATAAAGAATTGACGAAATCTTATCGCCGTAAGCATCGATTTCCGCCATATCCATTATTCCGCCGCAGTTGAGAAGAAGGACAACCTTTTTGAACTCAGCCGTTACGGAATCGAGAAGCTGTTTTTCGATATCAGTCAGATAATAACTGCCTTTTTCAAGTTTATTTTCTCTATCCTCGCCTGCCGATCTGCCGATAACAACAATTGCAGTATCGGACATTGAAGCGGCGGTTCTTGCCATTGAAAAATCAACGGGCATTTCGTCATAGCACATCGGCCAATTGCCCCAGAATCCGTCATCAACGGGATTTGCTTCGCCCCACTTTTCATATGTAGTTGCAAGAAGCTCATTCACCTTGATCTTGCCGTTATTTCTCAGCCCTTTCATAAGACTGACTTTATAAGGAACTTTAACATCGCCGCCTGACCCGTATCCGACATAGAAATAATCATTCTGCACTCTGCCGAAAACGGAAACGGTTCTTTCCTCGGTTATCGGAAGAACATTATCCTTATTTTTGAGCAATACTATGCCTTCTGCTCCTGTTTCGCGGCAAAGCACAATCATTTCCTTATCGGGAACAAAATCTTTACCCAGAGAGCCGTCGGAAGTTCCCTGAGAAGTTGCGGCGGTAACATAGTTTACAACCTTGCCTACGGTTTTGAATATCTTTTTCTTTAATTTACCCATATAATCACCTCAATATCAGAGTTCAAACTGTTTTCTGTCCGCGGTAATTATTCCGTCATTAACATTGAGTCTGCAGATTCTTGCATTTCTTCTGTCGCCGTCAAGACCGTCCGCCTGAGCATTTCTTGCATGATAGACAGCATACCACTGACCTTCATGTTTAATCATGGAATGGTGTCCTGTGCCTTCTTCCCATTCGTTACTTCTGAGAACGGGAGAATATGTTTTATCGTCGGGATACTTCTCAAATTTAATCTTTGTCAGATCGGTTTCATCAGTTTTCGCTCTTGCGTATCCGATAAAATATGTTTCGTTTTCATAGCATGAGCCGCTGTACATAACATACTGCCAGTCGCCCTCTTTGAAATAAAACGCACCTTCAATTGTGTGCCAATGAGTACCCTTCTTATATCTGTCCCTGCAGAATATTTCTTCGTCAATTGAAGGCACAACAACAGGAACGGGATTTCCTTCGGGTGTTTCAGGGTCAAGAAGACGGTCAACAACAATTATCGTTCCCGGTCTTTCAACATTGAAAACATTTGTTGAATAAAAGATAAACAGACCGTTTTCATTCTTTACAACATGAGAATCAATTGAGAAAGGATGAAGAAGCTGTTTGGGATTTTCAAAAGGTCCGAGAGGATTCTTGCTCGATGAAACATGCATCGCTTGATGATGACCTCCCTCATCGGGTGTATCCTCATCAAATTCGAATGAGCAGTACATATAATATGTGCCGTCGATTTCAATAACAGAGGGTGCCCAGTAATCATAAACATCGGCTTTTGTATACTCAAACACTCTGCCTTCAAACTTCCAGCCCTCTGCAAGCTTTTCGGACGAATAGGCATAAATACCGTCTTTTCCCGTTGTATAAATATAGAATTTTCCGTTTGATTCCAAAATGAACGGGTCTGCCTGTCCGATATAATTCTCTTTGTTTATTTCAAGTAACTGCACAAATCCACCTCTCAGACAAAATAGTCAACCGCTACGCTCGATTCTCTGACTGCGTGCATATGAGTTTTTACAACAGAACAATGGTAGGGGTCATTCTGATAATTTTCAAGAGCCGCTTCATCATCAAGAAGGACTTCGAGAATCAGGTCATAAGAACGCTCGGAATGAAGAAAATCAATGCCGACGGTTATGCCTCTGAGCTGAGGTACATTACCTTGCATCGAAAGAAGAATTTCCTTTGCTTTTTCGCATTCGGCAAGACTGTTATCCTTAAGTTTGAAACATACAATGTGTTTAATCATAATGCGTCTCCTTACATATTTATACATTTTAATTATAACACATCACTTTATATATATCAACAAAAAACTCCCGAATTAACGGGAGTTTTACAATGTTTATTACTTTGCTTTTGCTTCGCAGTAAATACAGCGATAAGTTTTTGTTTCAGGATCTGTAAGCTTGAAAATATGGGGCAAATCCTGCTCAGTTGTTGTTATGCAGCGAGGATTCTTGCATTTGATAACATCTTTGATTTGCTCGGGAAGAGTAAGCTTTTTCTTCTCGCAAAGAATGCCGTCTTTGATGATATTGACGGTGATATCTGAATCAATATAACCAAGCACTTCAAGATCAACCTGCATATCCGAGTCAATTTTGATGATATCTTTAAATCCCATTTTCTTGCTGTGGACATTTTTAATAATTGCAACGGTGCAGTCAAGCTTATCAAGCTCAAGATGATAATAAATCTGCATACTGTTGCCCGCTTTGATATGGTCAATAACTACGCCGTTTTTGATTGAATCAATATGCATTATTCCACCTCCAGAAGTTTGAGAATAAGAGCCATACGGATAAATTTACCGTTGAGCACCTGTCTGAAATAGCACGCTCTCGGGTCGGAGTCAACGGAAGTATGAATTTCATTAACTCTCGGAAGCGGATGAAGAATTGCAAGGTCAGATTTTGCATTCTGAAGCTTTTCGGGGGTAAGAATATAGCTGTCCTTAAGTCTTAAATAATCCTCTTCATTAAAGAAACGCTCGCGCTGAACACGGGTCATATAGAGAATATCAAGTTTCGGCATAACCTCTTCAAGATTGGTGGTTTCGCTGTATTTCATACCCTCATGAGAAAGAATTCCTTTCTTGAGATAACCGGGAAGGGTAAGCTCTTCGGGAGAAATAAGCACAAACTCAATACCTGTGTATCTTGAAAGAGCTTCGATGAGCGAATGAACCGTTCTGCCGAATTTGAGGTCGCCGCAAAAACCGACAGTCATATTATTGAGTCTTCCCTTTTCGCGTTTGATTGTGAGAAGGTCGGTAAGAGTCTGGGTAGGATGGTTGTGTCCGCCGTCACCTGCGTTGATAATGGGAACGCTCGATGCCATTGAAGCAACAAGCGGTGCACCTTCCTTGGGATGACGCATTGCAATGATATCTGCATAGCAGCTTACTGTTCTCGCAGTATCGGCAACACTTTCACCCTTTGCGGCAGATGACGAGTTAGCTTCCGAAAATCCGAGCACCTGACCGCCAAGTTCATACATTGCAGCTTCAAAACTAAGGCGGGTTCTTGTTGACGGTTCAAAGAAAAGAGTTGCAAGTTTTTTATACTTACACTTCTCTCTGTACTTTTCAGGATTTGCAATTATATCCTCTGCAACAGCAATAAGCTCGTCGATTTCATCAAGTGAGAGCGAAAGAATGTCTATCAGACTTCTCATTTTGCTCCCCCTATCCAGCTTTCGTCGGAGGGATTATTTCTGAAAGCTATAAGGCGAGCAACATCTTCAGGCTTGATATAGCCAATTTCAGCTGCAACCTCAGCAATAACGTCAAGGTTTGTAAGGCTTACATTCTTAACATCAGCAGCTGCAAGTCTGTCAAGACCTTTCTTCATGCCGTAGGTAAAGATGCTTGCAATGCCAAGAACTTCTGCACCTGCTTCACGGAGAGCTTCAACAACTTCGATAACACTGCCACCTGTCGAAATAAGATCTTCGATAACAACAACCTTCTGACCTTTTTCGAGCTTGCCTTCAATCTGATTTCCTCTGCCGTGGTCCTTTGCACCTGAACGCACATAACCCATGGGCATATCAAGCATATGAGCTGTGATAGCTGCATGAGCAATACCTGCGGTTGAAGTACCCATAAGCACTTCTGCTTCGGGATAATACTTCTTAACTGTTTCTGCGAGACCCTTTTCAACATCTGTACGAACTTCGGGTGCTGTAAGAGCCAGTCTGTTGTCGCAGTAAATAGGGCTTTTGATGCCGCTTGCCCATGTGAAGGGTTCTTCGGGGCGAAGAAAAACAGCACCAATTGAAAGTAAATCTTTTGCAATAAGCTTTTCCATATTTTAAATCCTCCTGATATTATTAACTGATTAACCGACAAATTCGGCAACACATCTTCTGTAAGCTGCAACGGGGTCTTCTGCTGCTGTGATGGGTCTGCCTACAACAATATAATCCGAACCGAGTTCCTTTGCCTTTGCAGGAGTTGTTACTCTTACCTGATCACCGATATCGCCGTCTGCAAAACGAACACCGGGAGTAACTGTCAGGAACTTTGCACCGCAACGGTCATGAACCTTACCTGCTTCAAGAGGTGAGCAAACAACGCCGTCAAGACCTGCTTTTTCCGCATTTGAAGCATAGTGCATAACAACTTCGTCAAGAGGCTTATCAATGAGAAGCTGCTCTCTCATTCTTTCTTCGCTTGTTGAAGTAAGCTGTGTAACAGCGATAAGAAGAGGCCTTGTGCCGTCAGGCTTTGTGAGACCTTCAATTGCAGCCTGCATCATTTCGATAGTACCGCTTGCATGAAGATTTGTCATATCAACATCAAGATTACTGAGAACACTCATAGCTTTTTTAACTGTGTTGGGAATATCGCAAAGCTTAAGGTCAAGGAAAATCTTATGACCTCTCTCCTTGATTTCTTTAACGATTGAAGGACCTTCCGCATAGAAAAGCTCCATTCCGATTTTAACATAAGGCTTTTCATCTGTGAACTTATCAAGAAAATCCATTACTGCCTGCTTGCTGCTGAAATCGCAAGCTACGATTACATCTTTACCCATTGTAAGCACATCCTTTTATTTCATTCAAATTATTGATACCGAATTTTGCCATGACCTCGGGAAACTCTTCTATGATTTCCTTGCAAACATAAGGATTAACAAGATTTGCCGCACCGACTTCAACGGCTGTTGCACCTGCCATGATAAACTCGAGAACATCGCGCGCATTTGAAACTCCGCCCATTCCGACAACGGGAACATTGACTGCCTGACTGACCTGATAAACCATTCTCAGCGCAACGGGTTTTATTGCAGCGCCCGAAAAACCGCCCATTTTATTTGCGATAACAGGTTTTCTTGTCTTAAGGTCGATTCTCATGCCGAGAAGCGTATTGATAAGGCTGATACCGTCTGCCCCGGCTTCTTCACAAGCTTTTGCGATGGAAACTATATCGGTGACATTCGGCGACAGCTTGATAATTACAGGTTTTGTTGTTACGTCTTTAACAGCTTTTGTAACCTCTGCCGCAGCCTCGGGAGAAGTGCCGAAGCTCATTCCGCCGCCATGAACATTGGGACAGCTAATATTGACTTCAAGCCAACCTACCTGCTCCTGTTTATCAATCTTTTCACAGGTATAAGCATATTCTTCGAGCGAAAAACCGCTGACATTTGCCATAACAGGTTTCGAGAAGCATTTTGCAAGCTTCGGAAGCTCATCGCTTATAACCTTTTCAACGCCGGGATTCTGAAGACCGACAGCGTTAATCATTCCGCTGTCACATTCGGCAATTCTGGGAGTAGGATTACCGAAGCGAGGATCTTTTGTTGTGCCCTTGAAAGAAAAAGTTCCGAGACAGTTGATATCGTAAAGCTCTGCAAATTCATAACCGAATCCAAAAGTGCCGGAAGCCGGAATAATCGGATTATCTAGTTCGATTCCGCAAAGATTAACCTTTGTGTTTACCATATTATTTCCTCCCTTTCGAGCACGGGACCATCCCTGCAGATTCTCTTGTTGCCGTATTTTGTTTTGCATGAGCAACCCATGCATGCACCGAAACCGCAACCCATTCTTTCTTCAAAACTGTACTGTCCGCTTGTTGCGGCAATCTTCTCAATAGCTTTGAACATGGGCATGGGTCCACAGGTGAAGAAATAATCATATTCAAGATCTTTGAGTATATCGGTTACGAATCCTTTTGTACCATAAGAACCGTCAGCGGTTGAAACGCAGACCTTTGCACCGAGCACCTCAAATTCTTCCTTATAGAAAATTTCGTCTTTGGTATTAAAACCGAGAATAACCGTTACATCCTTGCCTTCGGAAAGAAGCTTTTTGCAGAGATTATACATCGGAGGTACACCTACACCGCCGCCGATAAGTACAGCTTTTCTGCCACTTTTTGCGGTATCGAAACCGTTACCGAGTCCGCAAAGAACATCAAGTTTTTCACCCTCATTAAGATTTGCCATTACCTGTGTACCTTCACCGACAACTTTGTAAATAACGGTTATGGTTTTATCATCATAATCACAGATTGAAATGGGTCTGCGAAGATAGAAACCGTCAAGCTGAATATTAATAAACTGACCGGGTTTGGTGATATGCGAAGTATCACCTTCAAGTTTCATTTCATAAACATCCTTGGTCAGGGCTTTATTAGAAAGTATTTTGTAAACTCCCTGGTTCATTTGCTTTCTCCTTTCTGCCAAGCAATCTTACCGCCGCATACGGTCATAACACATTCGCCGTACACCTCATAACCTTCAAACGGTGTTGCTCTGCCTTTTGAAAGAAATTCATCCGGATTGATTTCATATTTTTTGTTTAAATCAAACACCGTAAAATCAGCAGGCATGCCGTCCTCAAGCGAACTGTTGAATCCGAATCTCTTTGCGGGATTTATGCTCATCAGCTCAATTAATTTATCGAGAGTTATTATATTTTCTTTAACCAGATATGTATAAAGCAGAGGAAAAGCGGTTTCGATTCCGACTATTCCCATGGCACTTTTTTCCAGACCCCTGCCCTTTTCTTCGTCGGAATGCGGTGCATGATCGGTTGCAATCATGTCAATTGTGCCGTCACAGATTCCCTCGATAAGAGCAAGGCGGTCACTTTCATCGCGCAGAGGAGGATTCATCTTGAATCTACCGTGCTCCTGCAAATCCTTATCGCTGAGAATAAGATAATGCGGTGCGGTTTCACAAGTTACATCAACACCTTCTGCCTTTGCTTTTCTGATAAGTTCAACGCTTTCCTTGGTTGAAATATGACAAACATGATATGCACAGCCTGTTTCTTTAGCAAGCTTCAAATCGCGCTCAATGGGTTTCCATTCACTCTCTGAACAGATTCCCCTGTGACCGTGCTCTTGGGCATATTTGCCTGCATGAATATATCCTCCGTAAAGCAAGGAATTATCCTCACAATGAGCAACAATCATTTTACC
>JAZSCO010000008.1:0-9218 GCA_045602965.1 Acutalibacteraceae bacterium
AACTCCTTGGCTCACAGAACGACATGGCTACGATCCGACTTCCTGTACCCGCAGTTGTGGGAACGGCATAGATTGTGGGGAGCTTCTTGAGAATCTTGAGAGTTCCTCTCATCTTCTGAACACTCTTATTGGGACGAGCGATTCTTGCTGCAGCAACCTTTGCGCAGTCCATAGGCGAACCGCCGCCAAAAGCGATAACTGCCGAACATTTATTATCAACATACATCTGTCTTGCGTCTTCAATATTATTGATTGTGGGGTTAGGCTGTGTACCGTCATAAACGGCATACTTAACGTTTGACTTATCAAGACCGTCAAACATACCGTCAAGAAGATGAAGTCCCATAAGACCCTTATCGGTTACAACAAGAACACTGTCGTGACCGTTCTTCTTTACAACTTCAGGAAGCTTCTTAACACTGCCTGCGCCCTTAATTAACTGAGGCTCTGTCCAATCAAGAAAATTAACCGCAACGCGGAAAATGCTCTGATAAGCTCTACAATACATTTTAAAAAGTGCGGATGCTGCCATTTCATTTACCTCTATTCTTTATAAATATACAACTTGATTATAACATATATTTTTTTATTCTGCAACAGTTATTTAATAAACCTGACACAAACATTAATGTTGCAATTATTCTTTTAAAATGATATAATTTTGTTGTATAGTTTTATGAAAGGAGTCAGTTATGCTTAAAATATCAACTTTCGAAAAAACTTTTATAGATTCCGAAGGCAGACAAAGAATTTTTAACGGTATCAATCTTTGCGACAAAGGATACCACAAAGACGGTGCTGAAAGAAGAACCTATCCTCTTGACTTTGACGAAAAACTTATTAAGCAGCTCAGCGAATACGGCTTCAACCTCGTAAGACTCGGTCTCACATGGGATGCTGTTGAACCTGAACCGAACAAGTATAACGAAGAGTATCTTGACAGAGTTTATAAAATTGCCGATTTATGTACAAAATACGGCATATACTTCTATCTTGACATGCATCAGGATCTTTACAGCGGCGCTAAAGAAACTGCAGGCGACGGTGCTCCTCCCTGGGCTTGCATCACAGACGGTGCAAAACTCCAGAAGACAAAGCTCGTGTGGGCGGAAGGTTACTTCTGGGGCAAAGCTGTTCATAGAGCATTTGACCATTTCTGGGCAAACGATAAAATAAACGGTGTTCCCATTCAGACTTACTACTGCAATATGTGGAAGCATGTTGCAGAAAAATTCAAGGATCATCCTGCACTTTTCGGCTTTGATGTCCTTAACGAGCCGTTTCCCGGATCAGACGGCGGAAAGGTTTTCAGAAAGCTTATATCAAGCATCGCAAAGACTGTTATTACAGATAAGAGATGCAAAAAGCTCTGGATGATAAAGCAGCTTGTGACTGGCAATGCCATCAAAGTTCTCGAACCGTTTAACGATCCCGCTCTTTTCAGAAAGGTTACATCTGCAGCCGATGATCTTATCCGCAAGTTTGACACAGGTGTTTATTCCGAATTTATAAACAGAACGGCAAAAGCAATCCGTGAGGTTACCGATAACGGCATTATTATCATGGAAAACAGCTACTATTCCAATCTCGGTATCCCCTATTCATGCCCTGCAGTCAATTATGAAGGCAAAAGAGAAAAGAACCTCTGCTTCGCTCCCCATGCATACGACCTTATGGTTGACACTCCTGCTTACAAATACGCAAGCAACTCCAGAGTCGGCTCGATTTTCGATGAACACAGAAGATCGCAGGAAAGACTCGATGTACCTGTTATCGTCGGTGAATGGGGCGGTCAGTCAGAAGGCACCGACTGGCTCTATCATATCGAGTATCTGCTCGATAAGTTCGACGGCAATCAATGGGGTCAGACCTATTGGGCATATTATGACGGTCTTCTCGAAAATCCGATAATGACCTGCCTTATCAGAACATCTCCCGTTGCGGTTTGCGGTAAGATTGACAAATATTCACTCGACAGAGAAAACAAAATCTTCACGCTTGAATATACTCAGGATAAGGAATACAACGTTCCTACAGAAGTATTCGTTCATAAAGAAGCAAAGAGCATTGAATGCAACGGCGAATATACCCTTGAACCCGTTGGCGATAACGGTGCTTCACTTCTCAAAGTTAACGGCAACATCGGCAACAACAAGATAACAATTGCATTTTAACAAAAAGGCTGCCTTTCATGGCAGCCTATATAAATAATATTTTGAATTTATCAATTGATGAAAGCGAAACGGTATCATTCCCCGCAACAATTATATGATCAACCACCTTTATTCCGACTGATGAGAGCATTCTTGAAAACTCGTTTGTAAGCTCAAGATCCTTTCTTGACGGTGCAGCAACTCCTTTAGGATGATTGTGAGCAAGGATTATCTTTTCGGCATCGTTTCTGAATGCTATCTGCATGACATTTCTTTTATCAACAAGAACGGTCCCTGAAGTGCCCTCTCCGAGTTTGCAGCAATTTATGAGGTTGCCTGCCGAATCAAGGCAGAGAACATAGAAAATCTCATTTTTGCTGCCGTAAAACTTGTCCCTGAGATAATTCCGGGCATCATCAGGGTCAGAAAGATTAATCTTTCCCGTTGATTTTCCTTCTATATAACGTCTGCATATTCCGGGCATCATCGAAATGAGAAGCGCAGTGCTTTCTCCGACGCCTTCAATATCAAGAAGCTGCTCATACGTTGCGTCAAAAACCCTTGTCAGCGAGCCGAATTCGGTGATAAGCCTATGGGCAAGCTCATTGGTATCCTTGCGTGGTATGGAATAAAACAGAATAAGCTCAAGAAGATTATGGTCAGGCATTCCGTCAACGCCTGTCCGTCTGAAGGTTTCCCTGAGCCTTGCTCTGTGATTTTTGTGAGGATTATTATTTTTATTATTATCGCTCAAATCAAACTCTCCTACTTGGTATTCAAAAACATTATACATTATTCATATAGATTTGAAAAGACATTTTTGATAAATATCTTATTCGGAGTGATTTTCTTTGAAGTCATTTACAATTTTAAAACACGATTCGGGTCAGCGACTCGATAAATTCATTTCCAAAGCGGTTCCTGCACTCCCAAAATCGCTGATGTATAAATACATACGCACCAAAAGGATAAAAATCAACTCAAAAAGAGGCGAAATTTCAACAAAACTTCTTGAAGGTGACATTGTTGATATGTATATCAACGACGAGTTTTTTGCGCCCGCCGATGAGCATTACGATTTTCTTTCCGCATCAAAGAATATCGACATCGTATACGAGGATGAGAATATTCTTTTGCTCGATAAAAAGGTCGGTCTGCTTTCCCACCCAGATGAAACGGAATATAACGACACTCTTATAACGAGAGTGAAGAGATATCTCTATGAAAAGGGAGAATACAATCCGAAAGACGAGCATTCTTTTGCACCGGCTCTTGTTAACAGAATCGACAGAAACACGGGCGGAATCGTTATTGCGGCAAAAAACGCTGAAAGTCTCCGCATTCTTAATCAGAAACTGAAAGACAGAGAACTTGAAAAGTATTATCTCTGCGTTGTCCACGGCGTACTTAAGAAGAAAAGCGGCACTCTCCACGGTTGGCTAATCAAAGACGAAAAGAAAAACAAAGTCAGGGTCTTTGAAAAACAGATGCCCGATTCAAAAGAAATAAAAACGAAATATTCTGTTATTTCCGAGCGCGACGGACTCAGTCTTGTCGAAGTTGAACTCCTTACAGGCAGAACGCACCAAATAAGAGCGCATTTTTCCAGTATCGGCCATCCTCTTCTCGGCGACGGAAAATACGGCACAAACTCCCTCAACAAAGCGTTGGGGTATAAAAAGCAATTTCTCTATTCTTACCGACTCAAGTTTTCCTTTACAAGCGATGCCGGTATTCTGGAATACCTCAATGGCAAAAGCTTTTCCGTTGAAGACGTCTGGTTCAAAACCGAATTTTTAAACGGTGAACTGACTAATCAAACAAAATAAATCTATGAATTAGACACAAATTAATTATTATTTTTTAAAAAATACTTGTAAAAATATTAAAAATAGTATAGAATACATTTATTATGCTGATTTTGTTCGGTCAGCAACTATTATAAAAGTAAAGGATGAACAAGTTATGGCAAAAAATGAAAGCTCAAAGAGCAAGGCTGAAATTTATCGCGAGGAACGAAAAGCCCGAATCGCTAAAGCAGCTAAGCAGAACGCAAAAAGCATCGAAAAGAGAACTGCTGCAACAGGCATTCTCAAGAAGGTTGTTGCTATTGTTCTTGCAGTTGCAATCGTTGGCGGTATCGCATGGAAAATCGTTGACAGCATCGGCGTTATCGAAAGACTCGTTACAGCTGTTGAAATCGGCGATAATAAAATCTCCGCTGCTCAGTTTAACTACTATTATTCAACCCAGTATCAGCAGATGGCTTACTATTCAAACATGTATGCTCAGCAGGGCATGAGCATGGGATTTGACACAAGCGTTGCTCCTGATGAACAGGATTCAACCCAGAAGGACGAAGAAGGCAATCCCCTCACCTGGGATGAAGTTTTCAAGGATTCAGCTATTAACTATGCTCAGTTTGTTTATGCTTATTACAACGAAGCTGTAAAAGCAGGCTATAAGCTCACAGATGACGAAAAGGCTGAAATCAACGAAACAATAGAAAGCTACAGATCAGAAGCTGCAACAAACAATTATTCTCTCAACGCTTATCTCCGCGAATCATTCGGCGGCGGTTTCAATGAAAAAGCTTTCAGAACTCAGCTTGAAATGGAAACCCTTGCAAGAAACTACTCCGAAGATAAAGCAAGCGAACTTAAAACAAGCATTGCAGAAGCTGATATCAAGGCTGAATACGACACAAACAGAAAGAATTACGATTACGCTGACGTTCGTTACTTCTCATTTGCATTCACAACTCTCACAGCTAACGAAGGCGAATCAGTTGAAGCCCGCGCTGAAAGACAGAAGGCTGCAAACGACAAAGTAAAGGCAGAAGCTAAGGCTATCTTTGATAAGCTCACAGATGAAGCTTCATTCACCGCTGCCATCACAGCTTATAAAAATGAAGGCAAAGAAAATCCCACAGAAACAGATTACACAACCCTTTCCGAGTTCACAACATACAACTCTCTCACAACTTCAACTTGCAAAGAAGCTGCTGATTGGGCATTCGATGTTGCTCGTAAAGCAGGCGACAAGACTATGGTAGAAGGCGAAAAAGGCGTTTATATCGTTTACAGCGTTAAACCCATCTATGCAATGAACAGCGTTGATGTTCGTCATTGCCTTGTTAAATTTGAAACAGAAGATACAGAAAAAGTTACAGAAGCAGAAAAAACTGCTACAAAGCAAAAGGCTCAAGCTCTTCTTGACGAATGGCTTGCAGGTGATAAGACAGAAGAAAGCTTCGCAGCTATGGTAAAGGAAAAGACAGAAGATACCGCATCAGCTGAAACAGGCGGTCTCTACGAAGGCATCAGAACAACCGATAACTATGTTGCAGCTTTTGAAGAATGGTCATTCAGCGACGCAAGAAAGCCCGGCGATTACGGCATTATCGAAACCGAATACGGTTGCCACATCATGTATTTCGTAAGCGACAATACAGATGACCTTGACTGGAAAGCATCAATTAAGGAAGCAAAAGGTGCAGAAGCTCTCGAAACTTACGAAGAAGATCTTCTTAAGGAAGACGGCGCATACAGCATCCAGAAACACGAAACATGGATTAACATGGTTTCAAAGAATTTCTGCGATAACATCAGAAGAAACCGTGCTTATTCCGCAGCATAATTAACGCATAACAAATCCCCCTGATTCCATTTCAGAATCAGGGGGATATTTTTTTATTTAATCGAAAAGGTAAACTCTTGTTTCAAAAGGTTTGAGCATGAATGTGTTCATGCTGCTGTCGATAACATCGTAGTTCGAAAGCATAAGTTTTCCTTTTGCAAGATCAAATCCTTTAGGTGCGTCAAAGCTGACGCTTTCTTCGGAAAATGAATTAACAACAAGCATTCTCTTGCCTTCATAGTTACGCTCATAAACAAAAAGCTTTTTGCTTCTCGGATAATGAAGCTTAAAATCACCGTAAATACAGATTTCATTTTCTTTACGGAATTTAAGAAGCATTCTGTAATAATTAAGAATCGAATTTTCGTCTTTTTCAGCAGCTTCAACATTGATTTCGGTATAATTCTCGTTGATTTCAAACCAAGGCTTATCCGCAGTTGTGAAGCCTGCATTTTTCCCTGCCGTCCATTGAACGGGAGTTCTTGAATTATCGCGGGATGCTCTGTTTGCAACTTTGAGGAACATCTTATCGCTGAAACCAAGTTTCTTGAAAAGCTCATATGTACTCTTGACCTGAGTATCGGTATATCTGTCAACACTGTCAAATTTGATGTTTGTCATGCCGATTTCCTGACCCTGATAAATAAAGGGTGTACCACTTTGACAGATATACATCGTCGCAAGCATTTTAGCGCTTTCCACTCTGTATTTTATGCTGCCGTATCGATTGATAACTCTGGGCTGGTCATGGTTTTCAATATAGTTTGCGTTCCACGCAATACCGAAAAGCTTATGCTGCCATCTGTTATAAGCGTTCTTCAGTTTATTAAGGCTGAACGGCATGGGTATCCAACTGACCATAAATGAATCGGCTTCCATATGCTGGAAATTAAACATCATGTTAAGCGTCTGGTCTGCACCCTCCCTAATAAATCTGAGAGCAAGCTTCGGAGTCATCATCGGAGCTTCACCGACAGTCATGCAATCGTATTCATCAGTAACAGCTCTGAATTCCTTGAGGTATTTATCAAGATTCGGACCGCATTTATAATGCTCCATTCCGCATGCAACCGGAATTGGAAATCCGTTGGGAAGGCCTTCCTTTTTGGAAATAAAAGTTATAACATCTTCACGGAATCCGTCAACGCCCATATCGAGCCAGAATCTGATGATATCTTTGATTTCTTCACGGACTTTCGGGTTATCCATATTGAGGTCAGGCTGCTCTTTTGCAAAAAGAGTGAGATACCATTCGTCAAGATTTTCATTATAGTGCCAACCCGGTCCGGCAAAGGTTGAAAGCCAGTTATTGGGAGGTTTTTTGCCGTTTGGTTTCTTACCTTTGCGCCAGAAATAATAATCATGATAAGGATTATCGTGACCCTTCTGACTTTCAATAAACCATTCATGCTCATCTGAAGTATGATTTATAACAAGGTCCATGATAATCTTAAGTCCCTTGCTGTGAGCAACATCAAGAAGTTCTTTGAATTCTTCAATCGTACCGTATTCAGGTGCGATATTTTTAT
Organism: Acutalibacteraceae bacterium; assembly: GCA_045602965.1. Lineage (GTDB taxonomy): Bacteria > Bacillota > Clostridia > Oscillospirales > Acutalibacteraceae > CAG-177. Next base: position 7,322 of record JAZSCO010000008.1, read on the forward strand.
AGTCCGCAATATCATAGCCGTAGTCATGCTGAGGCGATTTATACAGAGGTGAAAACCAAATGGCATCAACGCCTATACTCTTAATATAATCAAGCTTCTGCATAACGCCTTTGATATCGCCGATGCCGTCGCCGTTACCGTCATAAAAACTTCTCGGCCATACCTGATAGACGGACATCTCTTTATACCAATGCTTTTTGATTTCTGCCATATAAATCTTCCTTTCTTAAACAAGAGGCTCGGGAATCTCTTCGGACTCTTCAACTATTTCATATTCCCCTGCAACGGTTTCTTCTCCGGCTGTAACAGCAATTTCAAACGAACCGATTTCTTCTCCGTCGGCATCAAGCACACGAACTATGCCGCTTGACTCAGGAGTTACAAATGAATATGTGCCGTCAGAGAAAAGAACATAGGACTTGCCGTTGTAAACGATTTCAGACGCATTCTCTCCAATAATCTGACCGCTGACAAAACCAACGCTTTCATCGGTCAGACTGATTGCCTTCTCAACCGCAAGCTTTGCATTGACCATGGGATAATCCATGAGTATATCATCTTCATAATAAGAATGATATCTGTTGATCTTAGCAATCGAATCGGTTGAAGAACAAACAATTTCTTTAACCTTAGTGCCTGTAAATTCAGGATTAACAGACCAGACAAGTGAACAAACTCCGGTTACAATGGGAGCTGCCATTGAAGTGCCCGAAAGATATTCATATCCGCCTACAATACAGCTGTAAACATTATTTCCGGGCGCAGCTATAGAAACACTGTCGCCAACATTTGAGAATTCAGACTGCATGTATCTGCCTTTGCCAAGGTTATCTGCACTTGCAACAACAATAATTCTGTTGAGAATATCATCTTTTGAAACGTCGCCATAGGTCACAACATTACCTTCGTGTAACGTTGTGAAATTACCGTTGCAATTTGCATTTACGGGTTCACCGTAAGCATCGCCGTTTCCTGCAGACTGTACTGCAATAAAATCATAACCCTTTAAAAGAAGCGAAGTCATCATGATTGAGGTTGCAGCAGAGACGATTTTTTCTTCAAAGAAGCTGTTTCCGTTGCCTTCTTTTGCTCCTGCACTGCCAAGAGAAATATTAATAACCTTTGCTCCCGATTTAACAAGTTCGGCAAATCCGAAGAAAATTGCAAGCTCTATATCCCACAACTGTCCTACATCAGGAAGCCAGTCAACGCAGATAATGCGTGAATTTTCGCAAATACCCGAAACACCGGTTTCGTTGTTATGCTTTCCTCCGATAATACCGGCAACATGTGTACCATGGTAATCAGGCAAGTTTCTGTTTTCCTGTTTCTTGCTCGGGAAGAAAATTTTACCTTCAAGATCTGGATGAAGAACTTCAACACCGGATTCAACTATGCCAATGTCAATTTCATTAAAATATTCAGAATAATCCCATGCCTGTCTGGCATCAACAGCTTCAAGCCACCAGTTGCTGCCTTCGGGATTGAGTTCGTCCCATTCAGGAAAACTGAAATCATAGATATCAAACGGATCATCAGGAGTATAATCCAAAGATGTTTTACTCGTTGTAACAGGCATTGCAAAAACAATTCCGTCAGTCTTATTGAGATTTTCACATTTTTCAATTATTTCATTATAATCCATTGCAGAATATCGGATAACATACAAATCCATTACGCTGCTCCATCCCACAATCATTCCACCTGTTTTGCCGAAAAGCGAGAGTTTTTCGGCAAATGATAAGTCACTGTCTATAAAAACAGCTGTCAAATCGCTGACAAAGCCCATACTTTCATCAACAGCAACAACATCTTCATCGTCAATTTCAGAAAAGAAATCATCTTTTACCGCTTCAGCAGTATAAGGAATTCCGAAAATCATTTCACTCACAGAGTC
>JAZSCO010000009.1:0-6856 GCA_045602965.1 Acutalibacteraceae bacterium
GCGTTGCCGTAGTCAAAAGAATAATTCTCGCCTTTATAACCCTCAGGACCGTTGTCCGGATAAGCAGGTGCAAACTGAAAATCAAAGAAATCTGCGTGTTCAAGATAGAATTTGCCTGTGGGCTCGGGGAAATATGTAAGAAATCCTCTGTTATCGTGATTACCTGTTGTCATCATATAGGGCATACTCTCAATAATGCCCTTAAGACCTTCAAACATACCGTTCCATTGAAGCTCATTCTGACCGTTATCGCAGTTATCGCCTGCGGTGAAGATGAATTTGCATTCGGGATGTCTTGTGAGTGCTCTTTTAAGCATTCCGCCTACCATTGAATAATCGGGCAGATGACAGGGATCGCCTTTCTGATGGTCAGTAATGACAATAAAGCTGAATTTTTCAAGGTTTTCCGGTTCGGTTTCAAATGAAAATTCGTCGCTTCTGTGTTCGTCCGAACCGACTGTATAGCGGTATTTTGTGCCTGACTCAAGACCGCTGAGTCTGACGGAATAATAGTTGCTGATGTCGATATCGGTTTCTTTGGTTTCGAAAACCGCCTCCTTCCTCAGCCACTCTTTTTCGCCGTCTTTGCAATAAAGGATATATCCTTTTTCAATGTCGGTATTTGTTCTCCAAATAACCGACATCTCACTTTTTGCATCGCCGCAGAATGCAATCATTATATGGTCCGGAGAGGCAGATGAGCCTCGCTCGGGTTTATAAAAATTTCCGTTTGAATCATACATAACAATGAAAATCTCCAGTCTGTAATATTAAAATTATTGTAATTCTTAAGCAGTGGTTTGTCAATAATAAACAAATATATTTTTAAATCTTATTAAAAACTATTGATTTTTTTGTTTAATTTAAGTATAATCTATTCTGTGATATTATTACTAAGAATAATTCGGGGGTTTAACCATGAAAAGAATCACGATAATCGCAAGTTTAATACTTTCAGTTCTGATTGTGTTATCCTGCACGTCCGTAACTTTAGCCTCTGCAGCAGGAGAGGGATTCGTTTTTGACACATCCCGTGCATATGCAGTCCTTAATCGTTGCCAGATGTCGGCAACAGGAAAAGTTGTTATTCCTTCAACCTATTCCGGTAAAGAGGTTAAAGAAATAGCCGGCGGAGCATTTGCAAACTGCGGCGGAATAACCGAGGTTGTTATTCCTTCAAGTGTTACCAAAATAGGCAATAACGCGTTTGAAAGCTGCCTTTCCCTTGAAAAGATAACTTTTGAGGGTTCAACCTGTACAATCGGAAAATCTGCGTTTTACCACTGCAGTGCACTTAAGAGCATTCAGCTTCCTTCTTCACTTTCGGCGATTCCCGATGAAGCATTCAACGATTGCACATCGCTTACAAGCATAAACATTCCCTCAAGCGTTGAGCTTATCGGTGCCGAAGCTTTTAAAATGTGTACAAAACTGACAGTTATCAATATTCCTGCAAGCGTTAAAACAATCAGAAAGAATGCGTTTATCGGTTGCGGCTCGGTTGCTGCTTTTGAAGTTGCATCGGGCAACACGGTTTACAGCGATGTTAACGGCGTTCTTTACGGTCCTTTCGAAAGCTCGTATGACCCGAATGCGTATTCGCCAATTGCCGATAAAACTCTTATTCAGTATCCTCAGGGAGCATCGGCAAACTCTTTCTCTGTTCCTTCGGACGTAAAGATTATTGCGGATTATGCTTTTGGCGAAAATTCAAAGCTTACCAAGATTACTCTTCCCAACGGACTCAAGAAAATTGAAGCCTATGCATTTTATATGTGCAGGAATCTTTCGGAAATCAATATTCCTTCAACAGTAACATATATCGGTTCTCAGGCATTTGCCAAGTGCGATGCTCTCAGGAAGATAACAATTCCTGCTTCCGTAGAAGATTTTGAAAGCGCATTTTATAATTCGGGTCTTACCGAAGTTGTCCTTGAAAACGGTGTTGAAGAAATCAGCATGAGAGCATTTGAAAATTGCTCAAATCTCAGCAGCATTACAATTCCCGACAGTGTTGAAAGAATCGGTTCGGGAGCATTCCTCAACTGCAGCGCACTCGGTCAAACCGAGATCCCTTCAAGCGTTACATCAATCGGTTCAAGAGCCTTTGACGGATGTTCTTCTCTTTCAATTGTTGCAGAGGAAGGTTCGGCAGCTTATGAATATGCCGAGAATAACGGAATTTCCGTTGGTACCGGAGAAACAGAAGAACCCTCACTTTTCCAGAAAATCATAAAAGCAATTATGGATTTCTTTGCAATGATATTCTCAATTTTTATGTAATTCATGCAAAGTTATTGCAATAATCTGCAAAATAGTGTATAATCAAATGGCAATTGATTTCCGCTGCCGTTTTACGGAGTTAAGGAAATTAAAAATAGGAGGTAAACTATGAAGAAAAAATTAGCTATCGTTCTCTCCCTCGTTCTCGTTTTCGCAACTATCTTTATGACAGCTTGCGGTGGTAACAACGGTGATACAACTACCAAGGCACCTGAAGAAAACGGTGCAGTTGCAGGCGGAGACCTTTCATCCATCAGCATCAATGTAGGCACAGGCGGCTCCACAGGCACATACTACGGTTTCTGCAATGTTATTTCCTCACTTCTTAAGGAAAAAACAGGCGCAAATCTTATGATTCAGTCTTCGGGCGCTTCCAAGGCAAACATCCTTGATATCGACGACGGTATCGTTGATATGGCTATTGTTCAGAACGACGTTATGGACTATGCTTATAAGGGCACATCACTTTTCGCTGATGTAGGCGCAATCGACAGCTTCTCAACTCTCGGCGCTGCATACGCAGAAGTTTGCCAGATCGTTGCAAGAGCAGATTCAGGTATCAAGACAGTTGCTGACCTCAAGGGCAAGAAAGTTTCCGTTGGTGACAGCGGCAGCGGTGTTGAATTCAACGCTCAGCAGATTCTCGGTGCATATGATATTACTTTCGAAGATATCGATAAGCAGAACCTTTCCTTCCAGGCATCCGCTGATGCTCTTAAGGACGGCAAGATTGATGCTTTCTTCTGCACAGCAGGTGCACCCACAGTTGCTATCACAGACCTTTCAACAACAACCGGCATCGTTCTTGTTGAAATTGATGCTGACCACCTTGCAAAGCTTCAGGCTGACTACGGTTTCTATGCAGAATATACTGTTCCCGCAGGAACATACAAGGGCGTTGACGCTGATGCAAAGACAGTTGCAGTTAAGGCAACATTCATCGTAAGCAATGACCTTGATGAAGAAACAGTTTACCAGCTCACAAAGGCTATCTATGAAAACAAGGATGAATATACACATGACAAAGCTTCAGAAATGAGCTATGAATATGCTGTTTCCAGCATTTCCGTTCCCTTCCATCCCGGTGCAGAAAGATACTTTAAAGAGGTTGGCGCTATCAGCTGATGAGCTGTAAGCAATCGTCTAACTTTAAAAAAGGGTTAATCGCAGCAGCCGTTTTAATGATAATCATTACAGCGGCTGCTTTCGCTATAAACTGTCTGACGGCAGAATATCTGGTTTTATATGATTCTGATTCCGGGGTCAGATATATAACCGAGAAGGCCGAAGACGGAATGATGTTTTCGGTTGAATTTGTTCATTCGGTTAATCAGACCCCCGTGAAAGATACTTATATAATTGAAAACTGCGAAATTCGGGCATATTCCACAACTTATCGTTCATTCGGTGCAGGAGTTCAGACGGCACTTGAGGGAAATCAGAAAATGACCTATGATAAAGAGGGGAATATGGTAATAACGGGTTTTGACATAACCTATGACCCTCTGAGATATATTGTCGGTACCGTTTCCGATCATATCCTTACCTTTAAAGGCGAAGAAATCAGTCTTCGCAATATGTGCGGCAGAAACGCAAAGGTAGTTTTTGAAATTGCCCCACTTTATAAAATTCTGACGAAAGGAATGTGATTATGTCAGATGTAAATACAAAGCCTATCGGCATGCAGGCCGATGAGGAAGAAATTGACGTTGACAAACTCATGGCGGAGTTTGATAAAGAATCCAATACCCGTCATTTTTCAGGTATATTTGAAAAGATAATTAAAATTGCCATGGTTCTCTTTTCTCTGTATGTAATGTTCGATGGCTGGACCGGAACAATGGAGGAAAGGCAGAAAATGGCATGGTTTATAGGCGTTATCGTTTTCATGGCGTTTATAATCTATCCGGTAAGAAAGAAAGAAAAGAAAAGGCTCAACCATGTGCCTTTTTATGATTACATATTTGCTGTTGTCGGTGCAGGTTCATTTTTCTATTATGCAATCAACTGCGATGCTATCGTAGCAAGAGCATCAAGAATCAATGAGATTGATATCGCAATTGCAATCATCGGAACAATACTTCTTTTTGAGGCGTGCCGCAGAGTTGTCGGATTACCGATTGTTTGCGTTTCGGCAGCATTTATTGCGTATGCTTTCATAGTTACCGATCGCAATCCCTTGAGAGTTATTATGTATAAGCTTTTCTATACAACCGAAGGTATTGCAGGTACACCTCTTAACGTATGCGCATCATTTATTGTTTTATTTATCATTTTTGCATCTTTCCTTGAGCAGTCGGGAATCGGCGCATTCTTTGTTGACCTTGCAAACTCAATTGCAGGTAAGGCAACAGGCGGACCTGCAAAGGTTGCGGTTATTTCCAGTGCAATGGAAGGTATGTATTCAGGCTCGTCCGTTGCAAACACCGTAGGCAGCGGCTCTGTTACAATTCCCACCATGAAGCGTTGCGGATATAAGCCCGAATTTGCGGCGGCTGTTGAGGCGGCTGCATCAACGGGCGGTCAGATAATGCCTCCCATCATGGGTGCGGCGGCATTCCTTATGACCGAATATACGGGCATGCCTTATTCACAGATAGCTATCGCTGCTATTCTTCCTGCTGTTCTTTACTTTACCGGAATCTTCATGATGATTCATTTTGAAGCAAAGAAGCTCGGTCTTAAGGGTCTTCCCAAGGAATCAATCCCCAATTTCTTTAAACTTGTTTTAACAAAAGGTTACCTTCTTCTTCCCGTTGTTACTCTTGTTATTGCAATGAATTATTTCTCACCTGCCAAGTCAGCTATTATAGCTATTCTTGCTGCAATCGGAGTAAAGCTTGTTGAAGGAATAATCAAATCCATTGTACACAAGAAACCCGAATTTGATTTTGCGCTTTATTTCCAGTCTCTTGCAAACGGAACAAAGAATGCAATCGGTGTTGCTCTTGCATGTGCAGTTGCAGGATGCATTTCTGCAATGGTTCAGCAGACAGGTCTTGCAAATGTTCTTTCTGCTCTTGTTCAGTCAGCGGCAGGAATCCACCCCATTCTTGCACTCGGAATTACAATGATAATGTGTATCGTTCTCGGCATGGGTGTTCCCACAACCGCAAACTACGTTATTATGGCATCGATGGTTGCTCCCATTATTATGAGAAGCCTGAGCATTCCCGTTCTTGCGGCTCATATGTTTGTTTTCTACTTTGGTATTGTTGCCGATATCACTCCTCCCGTTGCTCTTGCGGCATACGCAGGCTCGGCTATTGCAAAGTCAAATCCCATGAAGACGGGCGTTATTGCAACACGTCTTGCAATAACAGCTTTCATTGTTCCCTATATCTTTGCTTTCAGTCCCGAAATGCTTATTATCGGTTCAGACAAACCCTGGTATGATATTGTTCTTCTTGTTATAACAGCTCTTTGCGGAATATATATTATCTCCGCCGGCATGGAAGGTTATATGTATAAGAAGATGCCGATTTGGGAAAGACTTCTGGCAATTGCAGGCGGTCTGCTTATGATTATTCCCGGATGGGAAACTGATATTGCAGGTATCGCTATTATGATTCTTGTGATTCTCCTTCAGAAAATCGGTGAGAAAAGAGAGAAGAAAAAAGCATTTTCGGCAGCATAAACAAAAAAATAACCACCGAGGTCATCAGACTTCGGTGGTTTTAAGTTTATCAAGAAACTCTTTATCTTTTTTTGTTAATTCTGCTTTTTCAAGCATATCGGGTCGGCGTTCAAGAGTTCGTTTAAGACTTTGCTCACGTTGCCATTTCTGAATGTTTGCATGATGCCCTGAAATCAAAACATCAGGTACTTTTTCTCCATGCCATTCGTAGGGTCGGGTATACTGCGGATATTCAAGCAGTCCCGAGTAATGACTTTCAAGAGTGAAAGCATCTTCGTTTGCAAGAACACCCGGAAGCATTCTCGAAATACTGTCTGCGAGCACAAGTGCAGGCAATTCGCCGCCTGTTAAAACATAATCGCCGATAGAGATTTCCTCATCTACGATTTCATCAATAACCCTTTGGTCTATACCCTCATAATGACCGCAGAGAAGAGCTATGTTATCAAGCTTTGAAAGCTCCTTGACCCTCTCCTGAGTGAGTGTTTTTCCTTGAGGTGAAAGATAGATAAGATGAGGTTTTGTGCCGATTTCTTCACAGAGTGCGGCATAGCAATCGTAAATCGGCTGAGTCTGCATTATCATTCCGGTACCGCCGCCGTACGGCGCATCGTCAACTCTGTTATGTTTATCAAGGGTATAATCCCTGATGTTTACACAGCTGATTTCAACGCATCCGTTGGCTCTTGCTCTTCCGATAATGCTTTCACCGAGTACACTTTCGCACATTTCGGGGAAGAGAGTTAAAATATCAATCCTCATCGTCAAATATACCTTTCAGAGGTCTTATAACAATACGGTCATTTGCAACGTCCGTTTCAACACATACATCCGGAATGGCAGGAATAAGATATTCCTTACCGTTTTCGCTTTTGATATGCCATACATCGTTTGCACCTGTCGGACTAACATCGGAAAGAGTTCCGTAAATCTTTT
>JAZSCO010000010.1:0-5404 GCA_045602965.1 Acutalibacteraceae bacterium
CATACCTTTGGGCAAAGTTCCTTGTTCTTCAAGAAAAACAAGATTACCGTCAGTTTTTCCGATTAATGACATGAAAGTAGTTACAAGTTTTGAATTCTTAGAGCTGTCAGTCCAACTGTTATCGCTTATACCGTGATCGGTAATTGCGACGATATCAAAACCTGTTTCATAATGACGCTCGATTGAGTTGATAAGTGTATCGTCTCCGTCGCTGGCGTTTGTGTGGGTATGGAGAGCCGCTTTATATTGATTAACGGTTTCCCAATTGATATTCTGATAAGGGTTTGTAATTGTGTAACCTGATGTGTTTTCTTCTGTAGCAAATGCAAAAGAGAAGCAACTTACAAGCATAACTGCAGCAAGAAAAGTAGCGATGGATTTTTTAAACATTAAAATTTCCTCCCATATTTTTTGTTTATTATATCATATTTTTTTTTATTTTGTAAATAGTTAACAAAAATTTACTGTAAAATTTGGCTTGTGATTTGAACTAATAATTTGAATTTTATACTTTAATATGATAAAATATTTTTAAAAAGAAAGGGGATTTACATGATTATTATCAGAAAAATTTGGTCGATTCTCACATTACCTTTGTTATTAATTACTTTACTTACCAGTCCCATTGCAAAAAGTACAGAAACTGCAAAATTAATTTCAAAAGATTTATTTGTATTTGATAAAGCGTTGCTTACGGGTCAGGGGATTACAACCGACGGAGAATTCTATTACACAAGCGGTTCAATTGCTGCTCTGGATTTTACGGCTCTTGCAAAATTCAGATTTGAAGATATGGAGATTGTTAAAAGTGCGATTAATCCTCTTCCGAAAGAATGCTCCAAAAGAGGGGATGACCATATCGGAGGAATAAGCTATTATAACGGAAAAATATACGCTGCGGTTGAAGACAGCGATGAATATATTTATCCTTGTATTGTAGTTTTTGATTGCAATACGTTAAAGCCGACAGGTGAAGTATATAATCTTCCTTCAGAAATCTATGACGACGGAGTACCTTGGTGTGCTGTTGATACTCAGTTGGGTTATCTTTATGCTTCAAAGTGGTCAGAAGCCAAAACAATATATGCCTATGATATTAATGATAATATGAAGCTTGTGAAAGAAATTCCTTTGACAGGTCTTGGTGTTATTGACAGAATTCAGGGTGGCGAATTTTACAACGGTACGCTCTATCTTTCAAATGATATTCATGATAACGGTACTGTAAAGAACATTCTGAGTGTTGACGTTGAAACCGGAGAAGTTAGACTTTTTGCCGAAAGAGATGTCGGAGGCGACAATGTAGAAGCAGAAGGAATGACATTTGGTATTAATGAAGACGGTGCTGTTATGCATGTACTTGATTATAACAAAGTAATGGGAGTATTTGTTCATCATTACGATGTTGTTTTTACGGAGGAATAATTATGAATTTTGAAGACATAAATATCCGAGATCCGTTTGTTTTACCATATGAAGGTAAATATTATCTTTACGGTACAAGAGGTTCAACTGCATGGTGCAGTGCAGCCGGTCTTGATGTTTACGTCAGTGATGACCTCAAAAACTGGAGCGATCCTCATGAATGCTTTACCGTAACAAAAGATTTCTGGGCTGACAAAGAGGTATGGGCTCCTGAAGTTCATATATATAAAGATAAATTTTATATGTTTGTTTCTCTGCGTTCTGACACAAGAAACAGAGGAACTCAGATATTGAAAAGCGATTCACCGACAGGACCGTTTTTACCGTTTACTGATGATGCAATAACACCCAAAGAATGGCTTGCGCTTGACGGTACATTCTATATCAGTAAAAAAGGTGATCCGTATATTATTTTTTGTCATGAATGGGTTCAAGTTACTGACGGCGAAATATGCGCTATGAAACTTTCTGAAGACTTATCTCATCCTGTTGAAGAACCTTTTGTCTTGTTCAAAGCATCAGAGCCATTCTGGGCAGACAAATCAAGAGATAAATTTATAACCGACGGTCCGTTTATGTACAGAACAGAAGGCGGAAAGCTTTTGATGATTTGGTCAACATTTACTCCCAGCGGTTATGTACAGGCGATTGCTCATTCCGATAATGATGATATTGACGGAAACTGGATTCATGAAGATCTTCTTTTTGAAAAAGACGGCGGTCACGGAATGATATTTAATGATTTCAATAATAATAAATTCCTTATTCTTCATTCTCCCAATGAAAACCCTCTTGAAAGACCTGTTTTATTCGGAATAAAAGAAGAAAACGGAACTCTTGTACTTAAATAAACGGAGTTGATTATAATGAAAAAAATAATCAGTTTAATATTGATAATTTCAATTCTTATGGTTTCATTTGTTCCTGCATTTGCAAAAACAGATGATGATCATAATGCTTCAGAATGCGGAACTTATCCCGTGATAATTGTCAGGGGAATGGATTTTGGGGGACTTACCGTTGATTACGGAACCGAAAATGCACAGCCTGCAATTAATGCAGATGTTTCCCAAATCATAAAAAAAGTATTCAAGGCAATTTTCGTCGGATTGTTTACTTTTAATATTGATAATACAATGGATATTATTTTTGAGTGTGCATATGACATTTTCAAATATATGTCCATGGATAAAAACGGAGATTCTGTATATAATATCGGTCATCCTCAATACCCTGAAAGTGCAGAGAATTATGAGGAGCTATGCAACGGTGACTGGGGAGAATTCGGTATGGTTAGAACTTGCATCGAAAAGCTCCCTGACGGTCATACATATTATTTAAATTATGACTGGCGAATCGATCCTTTTGTAATTTCAGATGAAATTAATACTTTGGTTAATACCGCTATTGACGAAACCGGACACGATAAAGTAAATTTAGTGTGTTGCAGTATGGGTGGACTTATGACGGTTGCTTATCTGTCTGAATACGGCTATGAAAAGGTAAACAGATGTCTTTTTATGTCTTCAACATTCTGCGGTGCTCAGGTTGCTTCTGATCTTCTTTGCGGAAGAATTGAAATCACAGCTGATAATCTTTATAATTTTATTCTGAATTTAGTTTCCGATAAACCTGCGGTAGAGTTTTTAATTAAAGTATTGAATAAAATAGGTGTATTCAAGGGTCTTACTAAAATCACTGATTTTGTTGTTGATAATTATAAGCAGGATATTTATGAAAAAGTTCTTAAACCCGTATTCTGCAATATGCTTCCTCTTTGGGGACTTGTTCAGTCCGAAGATTATCAGATTGCAAAGAGTTTTGTTTACGGTGATGATATAGAAGATTATTCTGAAATATTTTCAAAAGCTGATAAGCTTCAGAAAATGATGAACTGCAGAACAGATTTAATCAATAACATGATTGATGACGGAGTGGAAATTGCTGTTGTAGCTCATTACGATGCACCTCTTGCACCTGTTTATGAAAATGCCAACTTTAACGGCGACGGTACACTTGAGACTTATCAGATGTCAGGTTATGCGACTGTTGCAAAATACGGTGAAACCCTTGGTGACGGCTATGTTGCGGATAAACCTGAATATCTTTCACCTGACAGAGTTGTTGATCTTTCAACTGCACTTTTCCCTGAATACACTTATATTATTAAAGGCGCAACTCATGTTGGCGGAAATTACGGTTCAGAATATGCTGATTTTCTTATTTGGCTTCTTACCTATGACGGAGAATTCTATGCAGGCGCAAGCGAAAGATATCCTCAGTTTATGGTTTCAGACTCTGAACTGACTCTCAGTTCATTTTGAAGGGTGAAATAATGAAAAAAATAGGCAGACAGGTTTTATTTATTGAATCAAGTGAAAATAATCCCAGAAACGGTGAAGGCTCATTTATAAGATTGAAAGACGGTTCGATTCTCTACGGGTTTACTGAGTTTATAGGACTTACTCGCGAAGATGAAGAAAACGCAAGAATGTCTGCTGTTATTTCAAAAGATGAAGGTGAAACATGGTCGGAAAGATTTCTTCTTTTTGAAAAGCCTTTAAATGCAGTTAATATCATGTGCCTTTCATTTCTAAGAATGAATAATGATGATATCGGTGCTTTTTATATAGTTAAGAACCCCGATGAAACAGATAAAATAGTGTTTACCCGTTCAAATGATGAAGGAAAATCATGGAGCGAACCTGTCAGTTGCATGGATTGTCTTGATGTTCAGGATTATTATGTGTTGAATAATGATAGAGTAATTAAACTTGAAAACGGCAGAATATTGTTTGCAGTTGCAAGACATTCGATATATGCAGGATATGAGGATTTTCCTCCCGGCACAATTTGTTTTTTTATATCAGATGATGACGGGAGAACCTGGTACAAAACTGATACAGAGTTTCCTTGCCCGTTTAAAAACAATCCGGACGGATACGAAGAGCCTGGATTATTTGTTTTACCTGACGGCAGAATTTGGTGTTATATCAGAACTGATATCGGATTTCAGTTTGAAACTTTTTCTGATGACAATGGCTTGACATGGACAGTTCCTGAGCCTAATTTATTTTTTTCTTCCTCTTGCTCTCCAATGCTTGTGAAAAAAAGTGGTGAGAATACGGTTGCTGTTTTTAATCCTATTCCTGAACACGTTTTAAGAAATGACAGCGAACCGTGGGGGAGAACGCCCTATGTTCTTGCTGTCAGCAAAAATGGTGGTTTAACATTTACAAAAGATAATATATATTATCTTGAGGATGATCTGGATAACGGTTATTGCTATCCTGCAATATTTTCGGGAGATGATTATCTCCTTGTTGCTTATTATCATAGCAACGGAACAGATAACTGTTTGAATTGCTCAAAGATCATTAAAATTAATAATAATGAAATTTAACAAGTCAGGTAATAATATTTATGGTAGAAACAATAAATCAATATGCAAAAACGTATGATAATCCTCCGTTGAAAGTAAGAGATGCCAGCAGGGGAATTGTGGTTGAAAACGGAAAGGTTTTGCTTTCTTATGAAGTAAATACAAATGTATATATGTCTCCCGGCGGCGGGCTTGAATACGGTGAAACACTTGAAGAATGCTGTATAAGAGAATTAAGAGAAGAAACAGGTTACGATGTTATTCCGCTTGAACGGTTTATTACAATTAACGAATATTGCTTTGAAACGTTGTATATTAGCAATTATTTTATTTGCAAAAAGGTTGGTGCTTGTTCACAATCGCTGACTGAAATTGAAATTGAGCACGGTATTACGCCTGTCTGGGTTGATATTGATAAAGCAATTGAAATATTCTCGGATTATCCGAATAAAAGAGAAGATATTTCAAGTTTATATCTTCGAGAATTTACTGTGCTAAATAAATATTTATCATATATAAAATAACAATAACCGAACCAATTCTTTTGAAGAGGTTCGGTTATTGTTATTGCGAAAGACTACCTAAACGGAGCAAAAT
>JAZSCO010000011.1:0-12346 GCA_045602965.1 Acutalibacteraceae bacterium
CCGTAGGAGTCTGGGCCGTGTCTCAGTCCCAATGTGGCCGTTCAACCTCTCAGTCCGGCTACCGATCGTCGGCTTGGTGGGCCGTTACCTCACCAACTACCTAATCGGACGCGAGTCCATCTTTCACCGATAAAATCTTTGATAACAGAGCCATGCGACTCCGCTATGTTATGCGGTATTAGCGTTCGTTTCCAAACGTTATCCCCCTGTGAAAGGCAGGTTACTCACGCGTTACTCACCCGTCCGCCACTAAACTTAAACTTCATTCAACCGAAGTCTCATTCCATAAAAGTTCCGTTCGACTTGCATGTGTTAGGCACGCCGCCAGCGTTCATCCTGAGCCAGGATCAAACTCTCTAAAAATTTTATCTAAACACAACCTGAGTTGCGTTCAAACCATTCTTAGAGCTTAATCGCTCGTGATGTCCTCTGACATCTCTTTTCTCGTTTCACGAGAATTACTGCTGTACTTGAAAGTACATACTCAAATTAATCTTCAAGGGTTTTTTTCTATCAATCGTTGTTTAATTTTCAAGGTGCGTCGCATCCCCGTTCTTGCGGAGTGCTTGACTAATATAACACAACAAAATCTGTTTGTCAACACTTTTTTAATCAGAATTTCGTTCTTGTTTTCAACTTATCCGAGTGTTTCTTTTTCTCTGGGTTTATTATTCCATGTTCAACGGAATATTATATATTGTAATTAATTATATTATTTTTTATTTTTTCTATTATTTCAACCAACTTGAATCTTATTTCATATTTCACAGGGCTTGTTATTATTTCCGCACCTTTTTCCCCAAAAATAATCTCCGTTTCTGTTTTTTGTGATGCAGCCGGAAGACAAAGCGGCGGAAACATTACACACCACCAGTTATGTCCGTTACCGTTACCGAGTATCACTTTCAGCGCCATATATTTTCCGGCCGGTAAAGTAAATGTTTCGTAATTTCTTGTTTCAAAATATTCATTGACAAGATAAATATTTGCTTTATAATCAAACCCGTTTTCTGATAGTACCTTATTTGCTTTTTCGGTTAACAGACCTTTTTCTCTTTCAAGTATTTCTTCGGCATTATTTTGATTTACTGTTCCGCTGAAAAGACTGCTGCCGCACGAAAGAAGCTCATCCCTCACAAGAAGTTTCACTGCCTGATCTTTTTCGTTGTCTGAATTTGCCAGAATATGAAGTCTTATTACATTATTTCTTATTTCATTACACTCAGCACCGAAACCTATTACTGAAAATACAATTGATACGATCAGTCCTATTGCTATTGAGATTTCTGCAATTTTAATTTTTTTCATAAAACAAACCGTCCTTTTATGTTGTAACAACATTCTGGGACGGTTCAATATCTTTTATACAATTTTCATTCTGTTTGCAAATCAAGTCCGCCGATTTCATCGCGCGCTTTGAACACATAGCCGTTCTGGCTGAGGATATCAATATGAGAAAGAGCTTCACCGGTGCCGAGCGCAACGCAGTTGAGCGGTGTATCGGAAACCATGGTTTTTACGCCCGTTTTGCGTTCAATCATTTCATCAATTCCCTTTAGCAAAGCTCCGCCGCCGGTCAAACGAATTCCCGACTCTGCAATATCCGCCGACAATTCGGGAGGTGTCAATTCAAGTACAGAACGAACAGCCTCCGCTATTGTTTCCAGATGCGGACGCATTGCAAGATAAGCTTCTGTTGAACTGACTTCAATACTGACAGGCATATTCGTGATGAAATGCTTTCCTCTCACTGTCATACCCAGCTCAACCTCACGAAGATGTGAACAGCCGATCTGTTTCTTTATAAGTTCACCCGTTTTTTCGCCGATTATAACATCTCTTTCACGTTTTATCTGGCGAACGATTGCATCATCAAGTGCATTACCAGCAATTCTTATTGAACGGGAAACCGAAATACAACCCATTGTAATAACCGCAATATCAGTTGTTCCTCCGCCTATATCAACTATCATCGTACCGACCGGTCTGTTGCTTCCGAGCCCTGCACCGAGTGCCGCCGCAAGAGGTTCTTCTATCAGACACGCTTTTGCAGCACCTGCCGCAGTTACAAGATCGAGAATTGTTCGTTTTTCAAGACTTGTCGCCATCGAAGGTACGCAAACAACAACATTGGGTTTAAACACCATGTTTTTACAAATTTTTGATAAAACATAACGTAAGATATGCTTCGTTGCCGTGAAATCGGAAACAACACCGTGAACCATCGGTTTTACAACACGGATTGAATCGGGATTCTTACCTATCATATCCCACGCACGCTTTCCGACACCGATAAGCTTTCCGCCTTCCTTTTCGTAAGCGGCAACACAAGGTTCAGTCATAACTATGCCCTTACCCTCAACATAAACAACAATAGATGTTGTTCCGAGATCAATTCCTATATTTGCACCGAGCATGTTATCACCGCCTTTTATCATTTATTTTCTTCTTCTTTTTTATACAATGTCACCGCAAGCGTTATACAGTGAATCTCTTTTGCGCCATACAGCCACAGCATTTTGGCGCATTCATTTAAAGTTTCTCCCGATGTAAGAACATCATCGCAGAGAAGAATCGTTTTGCCCGCTACTTCTTCCGGATTTAAAACCTCAAAAACACCGGACAAATTCCCTTTCCGGAGATAGTATTTGGTTTCGTGTTGAATCTTTGTTTCGTATATTTTTGATAAGATGCAGGGCTTATGTTCAATTCCGAGATTTTCTGACATTCCCTTCGAAAGATAAAAGCACTGATTATACCCTCGCTTTTTTCTGCTTTTAGCAGTCATGGGGACTTCGGTAACGAAATCAAATTCAACATCACCGTGTCTGTTTCTGACGGTTTCAGACATTTCATAAGAAAACGCCTCATAATTTCTGAATCCGTTTCTGAACTTAAAATCATGAACACCGTGTCTTACGCTACCGTCGTAATAGAACGGAGCGCACACAGAATTATAATATCTTTCCGCACCTTTACAAACACATTTATCTTTTCCTCTGCCGCATTTTCCGCAGATAGCTTCCGTTATTCTAGGGAGTTCTTTTTCACACCCGGAACACATCATGCACTCGGGCAAAATAACCTTACCGCAATATGCGCACCGTTTCGGAAACAGAGTATAAATCAGACTTTTAAAAATATTTTTCAATTATCTTCACCAAGCATTATAAAGCTTTTGAGTGCAGAATACCGTTTCGCCTTGCTGTTATTACTTACCATTCTCTCAACCGTTTCCTCTGAACCGACAAGAATCATAAGTTTCTTTGCACGGGTAACGGCAGTATAAAGCAAATTACGGTATGCAAGTCGGTCAACAACTCCGGTCACCGGCATTACAACTGCCTCAAATTCATTTCCCTGACTCTTATGCACGGTAACCGCATAAGCATGTTCAAGCTCTGCACTGCCTTCGAACGGATATTCCGCCATTTTATCATCAAAGCGGATATAAAGCGCATGGGCAACCTCATCTATTTTTTCGAGAATTCCGATATCACCGTTAAAAATGCCGAGACCTTCTTTATCAGAGGCTGACCAGGGAATATTATAATTATTTTTTGTCTGCATAAGCTTATCGCCCTCGCGGAATATGCGCTGACCAAAGCTGTGCTCTCGCTTATGCTTTGCAGGCGGATTGATTGCCGCCTGAAGATATTTATTGAGCGTTACCGTTCCCGCTTCACCTTTTCGTGACGGACATAAAACCTGGATATCATCAGTCGGAGAATATTTATATGCATTCGGAAGTCTGGTTGCGCAAAGCTCCGTTACTGTTTTTGCCGCAGAAGACGGTAAATTTCTCTCCATGAAAAAGAAATCTTTATCCGTTCTGGTTATCTCGGGAAACTCACCCTGAACAATCTTATGAGCATTGGTTACTATCAGACTTTCCATCGCCTGGCGAAAAACCTCTTTGAGTTCAACGACAGGAAGCGCTTTTGAATTAATCATGTCATGGAGAACATTTCCCGCACCGACAGGAGGAAGCTGATCGGAGTCACCGACCATAACAAGTCTGCAGCCAATCGGAAGTGCATCCAGCAAACTCGAAAAAAGAGTAATATCAACCATAGAAAGCTCATCGATTATCACTGCACCTGCACTAAGCGGATTGCGTTTGTTACGCTGAAAAAAAGGTTTATCGTTCCTGTCCCACTCAACTTCAAGCAAACGGTGAATCGTTTTTGCTTCTCTTCCGGTAAGCTCGCTCATTCTTTTGGCGGCTCTGCCTGTCGGGGCGGCAAGAGCAACTTCGAGCCCTTGCTTTTCGAAGACTTTGAGTATACCTCTGAGGGTTGTTGTTTTGCCCGTACCCGGTCCGCCTGTCAGAATAAGAATGCCTCGCTCAACAGCAAGCTTTATCGCAAGACGCTGCATATCATTATAGCAAACGCCGCTGATAAGCTCAGCATTATTTATATGTTCATCAATATTATCAAGACATTTCGGCGCAAAACGTTTCATAAAAAGTACGGTATTTGCCGCCTTCTTTTCTGCATCATAAATTTCAGGAAGAAAAATGAACTCTCTTCCGTAAATGACATCCGAAACAAGCTGCTCTTCTTCAGTGAGTTTATCTAGTCCGATTTCAATATCATCCTCAGTGCAACCGAGAAGGGATACACAGGGAGAAATCAGTTTTTCACGTGGAAGACAGGTGTGACCGTTATATAAATTATGACGGACAACATACAAAATACCTGCCGCAATTCTGTATTCATCTGCAGGAGGCACAGGCAGCTTTTGCGCAATACCGCAAGCCTTTTCAAAGGTTATTCCGATTCCCTCCGAACAAAGAAGATACGGATTTCTTTCAACGATTTCAACAGACCTCGAACCGAAAATTTTGAAAACCTTAAGACATTCGGCAGTTGTCATTCCGTATTTTTCAAGAGCTATGAGAGCTTCTCTTTCTGCCGCACGTTTTCTGAATTCATCGGAAATTTCCTTCGCTCTGTCACGGGAAATACCTTTGATTTCCGAAAGGCGTTTAGGTTCGTTTTCAATTATGTGAAATGTTTCCTCGCCGAACCTTTCAACAATTTTCTGCGCCGTTTTTTCTCTTATTCCTTTGATTATTCCTGAAGAAAGATATGAAAGCATTTCGGCTGCAGTTTCAGGCATTTCACGAACACAGCCTTCAATTCTGAGTTGTTTGCCGAACGTGGGATGAACAGACCACTTGCCTGTAAAAGTTACTTTTTCGCCGCAGTAAAGATCACCGATGTTGCCCGTAGCTGTAAAAAGTTCACCGTCGCTTGAAAACTCAAGAACAGTGTAACCGTTTTCGCTATTCTGATATGTTATGTATTCCACAACACCAGTTACTGTAACAAAATCTTCCATATAAACCACAAATGTTTGAATAATAAAATGTGCCGAGTGAATCTGTAAGCCGAGTTCTGTCATTTAAGGCAATCATCTGTCTACGCCGTACATTGCTGCACGGCTTTAGCCACCCTTCGGAGTATCGCCGAGCAAGCGACGGAAATTAATCCTCCTCCGGTCGGTGTTGCTTCGGATAGGGTTTGCAGGGCCATGCGGTTCCCCGCATGCCGGTGAGCTCTTACCTCGCCTTTCCACCCTTACCTGCACAGCAGGCGGTATATCTCTGTTGCACTTTCCCTAAGGTCACCCTCGGCGGCCGTTAGCCGTTATCCTGCTCTGTGAAGCTCGGACTTTCCTCACGCAGCAAAAGCTGCCCGCGACTGCCCAAATCACTCGGCACATTCGGTAATATTTTAAATCACATTACATTAAAAGTCAAATAAAATATATAATTATTAAAATTTATTTACATTTAAGCTATTGTATATCTTGTTGAGTTGCGTTAAAATGTTCAATATAAATAAACCGAAAGGACTTCATAATGGAAGATATCTATATTTCAAAGAAAAAAAGGCAGTCCGATGAAATTGATTTTGTCTTTCTGGACGAGGCCTCTCCCCCATCGCCCGAGCCTTCGGAGGATGAACCTCAAAAAAAGAAGAAAAAGAAACACCGTTTTCTGAAATTAATCGCAACGGTTCTTGTTACCGTTTTTGTTTTTTGTTCAGTATTTATTTTTGTCTTTGCGATGATGTCGGGATACACAAGAAATGACCTTGAATCAAATCAATACGTTTCTGCTCTCGCGCTGAAAAACAGTCCCCTTGTTTCAAACATACTTCTTCTCGGCGTTGACGGAAAAGCTGAATCGTCATCACGTTCAGATTCCATGATACTCGTTTCTGTTGACCTCGCACACATGAAGATAAAGCTCACTTCTTTTCTTCGTGACAGCTGGGTTGAAATACCGTCAAAAGGAAAAAAAGCAAAACTGAATTCCGCTTGTTCTTCGGGCGGACCTCAGCTTGTTGTTGACACAATCGAATATAATTTCGGCGTTGACATTGACCACTATATTATGGTTGATTTTGATATGTTCACTCAGATTATCGATTCTCTCGGCGGCGTCACCGTTGAAGTTACAAAAAAAGAAGCGGACTTCATAAACAAAACGACAAGACAAACTGTTGAAAGCGGAGAAAGCGTTACTCTTAACGGCGATGAGGCTCTTGTTTACTGCAGAATCAGAAAACTTGATTCGGATTACATGAGAACTTTCAGACAAAGAAAGGTCATCTCCGCTCTCATAAATCAAGCAAAAAAAGCAGGAATTTCCGCATTGATTGATACCCTTAATAATGTTTTCCCTCTTATCCAGACCGATATGTCGGCTCTCGAAATAACGGGTCTAGCATATAAAGCAGGCGTCGGTATTCTGACATTTGAAATCGAGCAAAACCGCGTTCCGATTGATGAACATATGAAAGTCGGAACCAAAAACGGACAATGGGTGGAAATCGTTGACATTGATGCCGCAAGCGAATACCTTCAGGACTATATTTACACAAACAAAATCAAAATTGAGGAAGATTAAATGGATATAAGTTTCAGAAATTTCAAATCGGATGACAGAGATATTTTCTTTTCGATGGTCAAAAAATTCTATGCCCCTCCCGCAGTACTTCACTTTCCTTCGGATGATGTTATGATGTCAAGCTTTGACGCAGCATTGGAAATTCCCGAGCTTGTAAAAGGATATATTTTCGAATGCGACGGAAATATCGCCGGATATGCCGTTGTTTCAATGAAGTTCGAAACTGAGGTCGGCGGTATGGCAGCATGGATTGAAGAACTTTTCGTTGAGGAAAAATACCGTTCCTGCGGAGTGGGAAGTTCATTTTTTGAGCACCTGAAAAAAGAACTTTCAGGCAAAATCAGACGCATCCGTCTTGAAGTCGGAGACGAAAATGACGGTGCCAAACAGCTCTATAAGCGACTTGGCTTTGAGATGCTTGACTACCGTCAGATGGTTATTGATAAAGATTTTTAAAAAAATACAGGCACTCCGAAAATAAATTTAATCGGTTTAACATATGTAAGTCTCGGAGAATCATGGAAATTTTCCGTAGGAGTTGCATGATAAACCATAAATATTTCACCGTTTTCCCGGTAAACAAAACTGCAGTGACCTGCACTCCATATATTTTTATCGGGCTGATTACCCATAACTTTCATCACGCTTTTTGTCCATGACCTTGCATTCATAGGGTTATCTCCGCGAAGAGTGAGAAGTCCGAGCGAATAATGACCCGAGCTGTAGCCACTCGCAGAATAAACAATGTGAACGTCCTCGCCGTTATATAAAGCGGCGGGGCCTTCGTTTACCCACCAGCCTCTTTTCTCCCAGATGTATTCAGGTTCAGAAATCATTACCGCATTGTTCTTGCCGTTTTCATCGGTTTTCAACGTGTAAGGATTTTCCATTTCTGCTATATAAATACACTGATGAGCTATATTTACATACGCTGAGCAAACATAATATAATTTACCGTCTTTCCAAAGATAAGTGCCGTCAATATTGTTAAGACCGTCAGGCGCAAGAACTCCTTTGAATTCATATTCTCCGAAAATATCTTCCGTTTTACTTTCAAGCACAAATCCGTAACGATAATAATCGTTATTTTCTTCATATTCCGAAGCGTATGGCATTGCACCCTTTTCAACGGAATTTTTATCAAAAAGAGCACAGGAAACAATATACCACCTGTCGCCGATTTTATGGATTTCGGGCGCCCATATATCCCCGACAATCCCGTCATTACCCGACCAATAAACCGTTTTTCTTTCCGTTACCGTTGTATCATCGAGTCCTTTTATTTTGCTGATATCTATTCCGCCGCCTGTTGTATATGTATAATAACATCCGCTATCCGCTTCAACCATAAAAGGGTCGCCGCCATTGTTTTTATCAACTGGGAAATCATATTCAGTGACAACATTAACTCCGAACAAAGACTGCAAAAAAAATGTTACCGTTACCGCAAGAGTCACAAAAAACTGCATAATATCTCCTCCCGATAATATTATAAATAATATTCATTTTCTTTTCAAGTGTTGCAATATATTGATTTTTTGATTTTGCTGTGATAAGATTTGATTATATAATCAAAGGAGATATATACAAATGAAAAAGATCATCTCATTTTTACTCTCGATTTTTTTGTTTCCTTCGTTTATTTTCAGCTTTTTTCCAAAAAACATTGATACGGACTTCGGATTTGAATGCGGATTTTCAGACGGTGAAATTATGCTTTGCAGCGAATTGACCGCTGTCGAAACAAGCGGAGATTTCAAAAAAGGAAGCGCATTTACATATAACTTCAGCGAAAAGAAATGCGACTGGTTCAATTATTTCGGAATTAATTACAAAACCGATTCATACGTAAAAGGAACATTTACTTATATAAACAAAAATGCCGAAGAACACACCGAAGAATTCTTCCTTGAACCGAGCGAAAACGGAAAGTTTTACAGCTTTATCGACGGTATGCTTGACAAAAACAAAGCAAATCAAATCTGCTCTTTCACCTTCACACCGCTTGACAAAGAAAACGGGAACTTTACTCTTGAGGGTATCGGAACTTTCAACCGTAAAATTCCCGACAGAGAAGTTTTTATTCAGAACAATGAATACAAGCTCGGAATTGATCTTTTATGGGGCGGTGCTCTGAGCTATCTTGAGGACCTGAATTCAAATGTTCAGGCGGTTAAGATTGACGGACGAGTTTTTGTTGATTCAAACGCCTCGGAAAGATACAATTCCAAATCAGTTAACAACAACGTTAATCTTATCAACAGATTTGATCCGGGAAGACTTGTCCAGCAGTCTTATTACGGCACATCGGGTGACGGTTATGAATGCGGTGTGTTCATGGATCAGAAATGGAATTACAATCCCGTTCAGGGTGGCAACCAGTTCGGAGAGGCAAGCAAAATTGTTGACATCATCACAACCGATAACTATCTTTACATTAAATGCCGTCCTCTTGACTGGGCAAAATCTGCCGATTGTATCACTCCTTCATATATGGAAGCAACCTATACTCTGAAAAATAATCTTATTGATGTTTCATGCAGATTCGTTGATTTTTCGGGATATGAAGGCGTCAGAACAACTCAGGAATGCCCTGCTTTCTATTGCATTGAACCTTTCAACAGATACGTATATTACAACGGCGATTCTCCTTGGACAAACGATCAGAATCTCTCCTATGAAAACAAACTCATTTTCTGGCCCGATGCAGGATATCCGAATTTTGAAACAACTGAAAATTGGTCAGCATTCATCGGTGAGTACGACGACAGCTTCGGTATCGGAATCTATGTTCCGAACGGACCCGCGTTCCTTGCAGGCGTATTCGACAGAGAAAAAACCTCCAATACCGATCCTTCAAAAGATGTTACAACTTCTTATATCGCTGCAATTGAATGGCATGATTTTGCAAGCTACAAACCGATTGAATATAACTACAGCATTTCAACGGGAACAGTTGCCGAAATGAGAAATGCGTTTGCAACAATAAAATAAAGCATAAAAATTAACCGCCGCAGAATTACTCTGCGGCGGTTAATTTTTATAACTGTGCAAGTTCTTTATAGTTACCTTTTAGCGAAGAATAAATCTTGTTATAAAGAGCAAAATTCTTCGAGTATTTTTCACTGTTTATATCAACGGGAACATATTCATGATCGCTGTATTTAACCATAGTATCAGCAGCTTCATATATGTCTGCGTAAAGACCTGCACCGACTGCGGCGAGAACGGCAACTCCGAGTGCGGGTCCTTCTTTGGACTGAATGGTTTTAATGTTAAGTCGGAACATATCACCGAGCATTTCTTTCCAGAGCTTTGACTTTCCGCCGCCACCCGTAACAAGCATTGAATCCGGATTTATGCCCATTTCATCAAGAACTTTAAGGCAGTCCATGAGCGAATATCCGACACCCTCCATGACGGCACGGATAAAATGAGCTCTTGTGTGCATTGCGGAAATCCCGAAAAATACACCTCTGCAATCGGGGTCAAGATGAGGTGTTCTTTCGCCCATCAGATAAGGAAGATAGAAAAGCTTTTCCGCACCGATAGGAATATCTGCCGCCTTTTCATCGGTAATTTTATAAACATCCTCACCCTTTGCAACGCTTTCTTCCGTTTCGGCAAGGCAGAACTGATTTTTGAACCACTGAAGTGAAAGTCCCGCCGCCTGAGTAACACCCATAACATGCCATTTGCCGGGCACTGCACAGCAGAAAGTATGCACTCTTCCCAAGGGGTCAATTTTCGGTTCATCCGTGTGCACAAAAACAACGCCAGAAGTTCCGATTGTTGTGAAAGCTTTACCGTCACGGACAACTGCTGTGCCGACTGCCGCTGCGGCATTATCGCCTGCACCGGCAACAATAAGAGTCTTTTCGGAAAGTCCTGTTTCATCCGACGCTTCCGCACTGACATGACCCGTAACATCAACGGATTCGTATACCGTTGCAAGAAGTGACTTGTCTATTCTGAGTTTTTCAATAACCTCATCCGACCAGCAACGGTTCTTCACATCAAGAAGCTGCATACCCGATGCATCGGAAACATCGGTTGCAAAATCACCCGAAAGTCTGAAACGAAGATAATCCTTCGGGAGAAGAATATGTCTGCATTTATCAAAATTTTCTTTTTCATGCTTTTTGACCCACATAATTTTTGATGCGGTAAAGCCGGTAAGAGCAGGATTTGCCGTTATTTCAATTAGTCTTTCCTTGCCGATGATGTTTGTTATATCTTCACATTCTGCACCTGTTCTCTGGTCGCACCAAAGTATTGCAGGACGAATGACATCACATTTTTCATCAAGCATAACAAGGCCGTGCATCTGACCCGATATACCGAGAGAAACGATATCTTCATTTGAAATTCCGCTTTCTGAAAGCACTTCGCTCACCGTTTCTTTGGCGGCAATCCACCAAAGTTCAGGATCTTGCTCTGCCCAACCGTTTTGAGGCTGAGAAAGCGGATACTCTCTGTATGCCGAAGCAACAACATCGCCACCACGGCTGAAAATAACTGTTTTGAGTCCTGTTGTTCCCAAATCTATGCCGATAACATATTTCATATTATCACCCGAACATTATATTATTGATTACGCTTTCAAGATATTCCTGCTTGCCCGAACCGGGATTTTCAGGCTTACCCATTTCGCATGCATAATCGGAAAGCTCTTCAAGAGTAACGTTGCCGCTTCTGATTTTCTGACCGATTCCGCTGTTGAATGATGAATATTTATCCGCAACAAAACCGTCAATTCTGCCGTCTTCAATAATTTCGGCAGCCTTGATAAGACCGAGTGCAAAAGTATCCATACCGAGAATGAAACCGAGGAACATATCCTCATGAGTGTTACTGGGTCTGCGGTTCTTTGCATCGAAGTTAAGACCGCCGTTAACAAATCCGCCGTTCTTGAGAACTTCATACATACACATTGTTGCTTCATAAACATCGAACGGAAATTCATCGGTATCCCATCCGAGAAGAAGATCGCCCTGATTTGCATCAATACTGCCGAGCATTCCGTTGATTGCACTGATGCGCAGTTCATGCTGGAAGGTATGACCTGCAAGAGTTGCGTGATTAGCTTCAATATTCATCTTGAAATCCTTGTCAAGACCGTACTGTCTGAGGAAACCGATGGCGGTTGATGCATCGAAATCATACTGATGCTTCATAGGCTCCTTCGGCTTGGGTTCAATATAGAACTCGCCGTCAAAACCGATTTTTCTGCCGTAACCAATCGCAAGACGCATAAGACGGGCAATATTTTCCTGTTCAAACTTAACGTCAGTGTTAAGAAGGGTTTCATAGCCCTCTCTGCCACCCCAGAAAACGTAACCCTTACCACCGAGTTTAACGGTGATATCAAGAGCCTTTTTAATCTGTGCAGCAGCAAAACAATAAACGTCAGCACTGTTT
>JAZSCO010000012.1:0-5105 GCA_045602965.1 Acutalibacteraceae bacterium
GGGAGCGGTTGTTTCAATAATTGTTGTTGTTTCCATTTTCAATTCCTCCTATTACTGAGCGAGTGCGCCGCCGACAAGCGTAAGAATAAGACCGCCTGCGATAACCGAAGCAACCTGACCCGAAACGTTAACACCGATTGAGTGCATGAGAAGGAAGTTCTGGTTATCTTCTGCAAGACCCATCTTATGAACAACTCTTGCGGACATGGGGAATGCGGAAATACCTGCCGCACCGATCATGGGGTTAATCTTATTCTTTGTAAAGAGGTTCATGAACTTTGCAATCATGATACCACCGAAGGTATCAACGATGAATGCAACAAGACCAAGAATCATGATAAGGATTGTATCAACCTTGAGGAAATCCTCTGCAACCATCTTTGATGCGATTGTGAAGCCGAGGAAAATTGTGATGAGGTTTGCAAGAACGTTCTGCGCTGTTTCAGAAAGTGAGTTAAGAACACCGCATTCTCTGATAAGGTTACCGAACATAAGGAAGCCGATAAGTGCTGTTGCATCGGGTGCAACCATACCGACGATGATTGTTACAACGATGGGGAAAAGAATCTTTGTGAGCTTGGGAACCTTCTTGCCTGTATATGCCATACGGATAAGGCGTTCCTTCTTGGTTGTGCAGAGCTTGATAATGGGAGGCTGAACAATGGGAACGAGAGCCATATATGAATATGCCGCAACCATGATAGCCGCCGTATAGTTTGAGTTAAGCATATTTGCAACAAAGATTGATGTAGGGCCGTCTGCCGCACCGATGATAGCGATTGAAGCCGCATCCTTGAGTTCGAAACCGAAAACTGATGAAAGACAAAGAGTGAAGAAAATACCGAACTGTGCCGCCGCACCGAAAATCATGAGTTTCGGATTGGTCAGAACGGGTTCAAAGTCAATCATTGCACCGATACCAATAAACAGAATAAGCGGGAAAAGCTCATGGCTGTCAATACCGATTTCAAAAAGGAAATCGATAACGCCCCTTACACCTGAAGCTGCTTCGCCTTCAGCAACCGGAGGAATAGGCAGGTTGACAAGAATTGCACCGAAGCCCATGGGAAGAAGAAGAGTGGGTTCCATTTCTTTTTTGATTGCAAGGAAAATCAGCAAGCCGCCAATTATCCACATAATGACTTGCTTGTAGTCAATGAACGCTAAATTTCCAAAAATGTCCGTCATAATTCCGGTCACAAATTCCATTTTGAAAATCCTTCCTTTCTTTAAACAAAATCGAATTTATAATATCATCTTCACCCGAAAATTTCAAGGGAATTTGTAAATTTTCATAAAAAAATAAATGCATTTATATTTTGAAGTTTTACATAAAAAAATAACAGCAGAGTTTATTTCTGCTGTCAAAAGATAAATTTTGCATATAAAAGCATAGCAAAAATGCGTAAAAAGACCTCTTTGTAGTGCAAATCCACGAATTTTTGCAAGATTTCAAAATAACACTTGCAAAACCGCTGCGCATATTATAGAATATACAAGATTTGAATTTCACCTCGGAGGTTATCAGAATGAACATTCAGAACTTATCGCGTGAGCAGCTTCAGGAAAGACTGGCGGCACTCACTGAAAAATATAATGAATATAAGTCAATGGGACTTAAGCTCGATATGTCAAGAGGCAAGCCCGGCGCAGACCAGCTTGAAATCACAAACGATATGCTTGACCCCGCATTTCTTGGAGATTACAAGGCATCAAACGGTTTTGACGTGCGCAACTACGGAATTCTTGACGGTATTCCCGAATGCAAAAAGCTCTTTTCGGAAATTCTTGATGTTGCTCCCGAAAACCTCATTGTTTTCGGCAATGCAAGCCTTACAATTATGTATGACTATATCGCACAGTGCATGATTTTCGGCGCAGGTGCAGAGCCCTGGGCAGCACAAAAAGGAATCAAATTCCTCTGCCCCGTTCCCGGTTATGACAGACATTTTTCAATTCTCGAGCATTTCGGAATTGAAATGATTAATATTCCCACAAACGAAAACGGTCCCGACATGGATATGATTGATGAACTTATCAAAGACGAAAAAGTTAAGGGCATTATCTGCGTTCCCATGTACTCAAATCCCACGGGAACAACCTATTCCGACGAAACAGTCCGTCGCTTCGCTTCTCTCAAACCTGCCGCAAAGGATTTCAGAGTTATCTGGGACAATGCATACTGCATTCATCACATCAACAACAATCACGATAAACTCCTTAATATCTTTGAAGCCTGCAAGGAAACAGGCAATGAAGATTATTTCATCGAAGTTACTTCAACCTCAAAAGTTACATTCCCTGGTGCGGGCGTTTCCGTTCTTGCCGCTTCAGATGCAAATATCAGGGCAGTCAAGAGCAGAATGACAATCCAGACAATCGGTTACGACAAGATTAATCAGCTCCGCCATGTTAACTATCTCAAAAACAGAGAAGGCGTTGAAGCTCACATGGATAAGCATGCTGCTATTCTAAAGCCCAAGTTTGATGCCGTTCTCGATGCATTTGAAAAGAATCTTGCGGGCAAGGGAATTGCTTCATGGACAAATCCCAACGGCGGTTACTTCATCAGCCTTGATGTTTATGAAGGCTGTGCAATAAGAACTGTTACACTCTGCAAAGAAGCAGGCGTCACTCTCACAGGTGCAGGCGCAACCTATCCTTACGGTAAAGACCCTGAAGATAAAAACATCCGCATTGCCCCCACCTTCCCGTCAAGGGACGAACTCTGCAAAGCGGTTGAGATTCTTTGCCTTTGCGTTGAAATTTCCGCAATAGAAAAGATTCTCGGTTAAGTCCAAGCTTAACTGATTCCCATTTTTTCGAAGAAGCTCTCTGAGCTTATACCCTCAGGTCTGTTATATCTGCCGAGCCCGAAAAGCGATTCGGGTTCGGCTTTTTTTATTTTATTGACTTTTTCTTCACAGGTCAGAGTCATTTTGAATCCGCACTCTTTAAGAATATCCGTACTTTCGGGACTTACGCTTCCGAACGGAAATGCAAAAGCTGTCGGCGTTTTGCCCGTATTGTTCTCCATCGCTGTTTTCATTTTTGACACATCGGAGCATAAAAATTCACGGTAATCATCAAATGTTTCACCTTTTTTCTTTTTTATGCCGGAACGCTCTCCTGTATTCTTATGCAAATCAAAAGAATGGCTCTCGATTTCAATTATATTTCCGTCTGATAACTCCTTAATCTGTGGCCAGTTAAGATAAGAATAAGCAAGGTTATGGTCATTGATTTCGGTATAGTAATCGGCAATTGCACCAACCACAAAACCGACTGCCGTATAGCCGTATTTTCTCAGCAAAGGCAAAGCATATTCATAAAGTGTTTCGTTGCCGTCATCAAAGGTGATAAGTATTGATTTTTCGGGAATATCACCCACTCCGTTTGAAAAATCCATAAGCTGTTTAACAGTTACTGATTTATAATTCTTTGATTTCAAAAATTGCAAATCCTTTTCAAATCGGTCAACTGTCAGTACATATTTTCCGGATTTCGACGGATTTTTCGTCAGCTGATGATACATGACAACAGGAAGCTTTCTTTCGTTGAGTTCAATCAGTGATGAAACCGGAATCACATTGACAACGGTGCATGTCAGCAACAATAATATTGCCGAAACAAACAACACTGTTCTGCTCAATTTTATAACCATAATATACACCTCATTAAAAATATATTGCGAAATAATGCGGGTTAGAAGAAAGAGCGGATAAAATAATTATAAAATCTGATGTTGTTGTTGAAATTTGTAGGATTTTGTTTTATATTAATGATGAAGGACTTATTCGGAGGTAAAAAATGACAATTTTTAATTTTATTTCCCTTCTCGGTGGACTCGCTCTTTTCCTTTTCGGAATGAACACAATGTCGGGAGGACTCGAAAAAACCGCAGGCGGTAAGCTCGAAAAAATTCTCAAGAAAATGACTGACAGACCCATAAAAGCTTTGTTTCTCGGTGTCGTCATAACCGCAACGATTCAGTCTTCATCGGCTGTAACGGTTATGCTTGTCGGTCTTGTTAATTCAGGCATCATGCAGCTCGGACAATCCGTCGGCGTTATTATGGGTTCCAATATCGGTACAACTGTTACAGCCTGGCTTCTCAGCCTTGCAGGTATTGAAAGCGACAGCTTCCTTGTTAGCCTTCTGAAACCTTCAAACTTCTCTCCTATAGTTGCATTCATCGGAATCCTGCTCATTATGGTTGCCAAAAAAGAAAAACTCAAAGAAATCGGCGGAATATGTCTCGGATTTGCAGTTCTGATGTTCGGTATGGAAATGATGAGCGACTCAATGGCTCCCCTTTCCGAAATGCAGGAATTCCGTGACCTTATGGTTATGTTCAACAACCCCATTTTTGGTCTCTTCATAGGTGTTGTCCTGACTGCGGTTATCCAGAGCTCATCTGCAACAGTCGGTATTTTGCAGGCTCTTTCTCTGACGGGCGCTCTTTCGTATTCGATGGCAATTCCCATTATCATGGGTCAGAATATCGGTACCTGTGTCACCGCTCTCATTTCAAGCATAGGCGTAAGCAAAAATGCAAAACGCGTTGCCGCAATTCATGTTTATTTTAATCTTATCGGTACCGCTGTTCTTCTCAGCCTTTTCTACGCTTTAAATACAATTTTTGACCTTGCCTTTGCAGAATCAACAATCGACCCCGCAGGCATAGCAATTGTTCACAGCATATTCAACCTTGCAACAACATTCCTCCTCTTCCCATTCACAAAACAGCTCGAAAAACTTGCAGTTAGAACAATTAAAGATAAAGAAAGCGAAGAAAAGCAGACCTTCATTGATGAAAGACTTCTTCTTACCCCCGCAATTGCCGTTTCAGAATGCCGAAATCATACCGTTGACATGGCAAAGCTTGCTGTTGATACAATTATACATTCAATTTCAGTGATTGAAAAATATGATGAGAAAACGGCAAATACAATAGTTGAAAACGAAAAAAAGCTTGACGAATACGAAGACAAGCTCGGGTCATTTCTCGTTAAGGTTTCAAGTCAGTCTTTATCCAACGACGACAGCAATACCGTTGCCTTACTTCTTCACGCAATCGGCGATTTTGAAAGAATCGGCGACCA
>JAZSCO010000013.1:0-12405 GCA_045602965.1 Acutalibacteraceae bacterium
TGAAGTTTTATTGACAGACTGTTTTCAGGCTCGTCGAGCAGATAAAGAGCATTTTCGCCTATGCGGTCAACGAAAAATTTCATTGCCGTTTCGCCGTTTGAACACATATCGAGATTTTTGCCCACGTTCTTTTTTACGTATTTTGAAAGAGAATTTTTCTTTGCCGCCGCATCGTGAATTTCTTTCCATCGGTCATAATCGTCAAGACCTTTGAACCGTCTTTCTTCGGGGTCTGATATCTTTGATTTCAGCTCAAAATATGTTTCGGACGCTTCTTCTCTGCGGGAATCAATTCCCTCGTTGATGTTCCGCAAATCAAGAACATAATCAAAAACATCGTCGCTCGAAATATAACGGATTTCCTGCGGTCTTTTGGCAAGCTCCGAACGGCAATAATTAACATATTCACCGAAAAACGGACTGTTGTTGAACTCTGACTGACGGGCGGCGTGAAGCTTCTGAGCGATAACGTTCAGAAGGGTTGTTTTGCCCGAACCGTTACCGCCGTAAAAAATCGTTACGGGCGAAAAACTGATATGTTCCAATTCTTTGTCGGGAAAAATCTTGAACGGATACATTGTGTTGAAACAGGTTCTGTTTTCGAATCTTATAAACTGGATTTCTGTATAATCAGACGGCAGAGAAAATCTTTCAAGATAAAGCATATTGCTCCTCCTTTTAGGGTTGTGCTTTGATTATACACTCTTTACTGTGTCATAAAACGGACAGAAATTGATTTTTATATTCTATTTTACGGATATCCTTTTCATCAGTTTGAAATACTCGCCGTCTTCGTCTGCACCGTCAAACAGCACTTCCGTGAATCCGTACTTTTTATATAAGTGCAGGGCGTTTACATTGTCTTTATTAACGCCGATTGTCATTTCGGAATAACCCATACTTTTTGCTTTTGCGATAAGGAACTCAAGAATTTCACTGCCGATACCACGGTTACGATATTCTTTTTTGACAATCATTCTTGAAACGTATACTCTGCGATTCGGAATGGTGTAATCGGGGTCACCTTCATCTAAAACCAAAGCACCTTCGCCGATGAATTCGTCGTTGATTTTATAAATAAATACAAGACGGTTGCCCGATTTTATTTCTTCAAACCACTTGTCGGTAAGCGGCTGAGATTTTATATTCCAGATGTTTGAACATTTGTGATAGTCTTCGGGATTGAGTGGCTCAATGACTGTGGTTGCTTTTTTTGAAAATGTTTTATTAAGAAATATCATTTTATCACCTTATGTTCTTCAGGTACTCATCGGCATCTTCTCTTGATTTAAAGACAAAAACATTTCTGTTTTCTTTGTACTTATCGAGAAGTTCATAAATTTTAGGTAAGGATGTTTTTGAAAATTCTTTGATAAACCCTTCAAATTCGGGTTCCAATTCTTTTTCTATCCATGGCAAATCATAACGGCCTTTACCGATACGCTCGCTAGCTCCTTGCAAGCAGACTTCTGTCGGCAAATCAAAAAGGAAAACCGTATCGCACTCTTTAAGTCTTGTTTCGATTGTTCTGTTATAATTGCCGTCAATTATCCATTCAGGTGTTGTGAAAATTTCTGAAATTCTTTGCTCAAATTCTTCTCTCGGAATATGAGTCTTGTCAGGTTTATGCCATATAGCATCAAGATAATATAACGGCAATCCCGTAAGTTTATTAAGCTTTTCTGCAAATGTTGTTTTACCGCTTCCCGGACAGCCTATCACTATTACTTTTTTCATTGTTATTCCTCAACAAAGATTTTCTCCATTATCGCACTTCCGCCATGATCTTCAATTACTTTGAATCCGCTTTTTTCATACATCGAATACGAAACGGGAGTATGTTTAAAAACATTGAGCACCATTTTTGAAAAACCTTTTTCACGGGCGTCTTCCTGAATCTTCACAAACGCACTTTTTCCGTAACCTTTTCCTCTGTATTCCTCTTTGATAACGTTTTCGGTTACAAAAGCAGCATTTTCTTCAAACGGACTTTTCTGATAACCGATAACACCGATTTTCTCGTTATGATCATTCACTACAATATAAAGATAGTTATCGGCGGAATCTGCACCTTCGGGAAACACGTCACGAAACTCACATTTCGCTGCTCTCAATGCTTTAAATCTGAATCTTTCATCACCTGATTTTATCAGGTGGTCAGCATAAGCTTTCGCTGACCATTTTGAATATACTTTGAATTCGTCGCTGTTCATACGCTTGAAACTTATTTGTTTTAATGTGTCTTTCATAATTCTCACCTTAAACTTTTAATAAATTTATCAACCTGCCGGTGTGTTTTAAGCACAACGGTCTTTTCTTTATATTTCTTTATGATTTCAGCATAAGTCTGCTGTCTTTCTTTATTTCTGCATCCGAATAACGTAAACATTATAAACCACAAATTCAAATCATTTGTATATCCGTCTTTTCTGCGTGATTTTGTTCTTTTAACTGCACGGTAGAAGCAAGTAAGTCGGGGAAGCAAAAGTAAAACAATCATGTCTGCATCTTCAAGTCGCTCGTTATAAAACAGATAATTATAGTAGCCGTCGATTATCCAGTCATCATTCATCATGAATTCCGAAACCTGCGGTAAAACGAGTGAATCATCAATCGGTTTCCATGCCTTGTCCCACTTGATCTCATCAAGATGAAGAACAGGGATAATTTTCTTTTCGGATATGTAATCGGACAGAAATGTTTTGCCGCTTCCCGCATATCCCAAAACTGCAATTTTCATAAATAAACCCTCGTTTAAAACTAAAAGCACCCCCGAAACGGAGATGCCTTGCAAATTCACAGAAAGATATTTCATCAATCGCAAACGGACAAAACGGCTCTCCGATTCAATATTCTCTTCATTGTCATTTTGTCCACCCTCTTTCAGTATTTTCTTTATTGTAACAATATAAGAATAATTTGTCAACCATTATGAATCATGAGAGAAAAATGTTCAATTAAATTGCGATATAATAATATTAAATATTATGTATTGTTTTATTCTGCATAATATGTTATAATCCATACATTGTTATTTTTACAGAAAAGTGAGTATTGTATGAAGAAATTGAAATTATCTGCGCTCATACCTATAGGTGTATTTATTGTGTTTTATCTTTCGCTCGGAGTTATTTTTGAATATGTAATGAAAATACCGATGGGATTTTACAAAGTTCCCGTTGTTGTTGCGTTTCTCATAGCAATTCTTGTTGCGGTTATGCAAACGCGTGGAAAAACAATTGAAGAAAAATTCGAAATAATGGGGCAGGGAGTAGGAGATAAAAACATAATCACCATGCTCATTATTTTCCTGTTAGCAGGAATTTTTGTGGGTGTTGTAGGCAGAAATTCAGCAGAAAGCGTTGCATATTTCTTGCTTTCGATAACACCGCCAAGATTTGCAATTGTTATTCTTTTCATAATAAGCGCATTTGTATCAACTGCAATGGGAACATCAGTCGGCACGATTACTCTCATAACTCCTATTGCTGTTGCAATATCGGCGGGGTCGGGATTCCCTCTGCCTCTTTGCGTCGGTACGGTTGTCGGCGGTGCAATGTTCGGAGATAATCTTTCATTTATTTCTGACACAACAATCGCTGCATGTAACGGTCAGGGCTGCAAAATGAAGGACAAGTTCAAAACGAATCTTGCAATCGTTGTTCCTGCTGCGATTGTGACACTTCTGCTGATTTATATTCTTTCGATGGGATCGGATATCACAGAAGGAATTATTAAGGAGTACAGTCTTATCGAAATTATTCCTTATATCCTTGTTTTAATCAGCGGAATTATAGGAATCAACGTTTTTCTGACTCTTCTCATCGGAATTGTTTCGGGTGGTATTATCATGCTTGTAACAGGTGCAGTACAGTTTCCGGACCTTCTTTCCGGCATGGGAAGCGGTGCGGCGGGAATGTTTGAAACTTCGATGGTTGCAATTCTTGTTGCTGCACTCTGCGGACTTATAAAGTATAACGGTGGATTTGATGCACTTCTTCAGGGTATACGCCGTGTGTTCAAAGGAAAGAGAAGCGGTCAGCTTGGTATAGGTTTGCTTGTCGGTCTTATGGATATTGCAACTGCAAATAACACTGTTGCAATTGTCATGGCAAATCCGATTGCTGCTGAAATGGCAAAGGATTTCGGAATTTCCAACAGAAAAACAGCTTCAATTCTTGATACTTTTTCTTGTGTTTTTCAGGGATTCTTGCCTTACGGTGCACAGATTCTTGTTGCAATTTCTGCAGTCAATACCCTCGGATATGAAATTTCTGCGTTTGAAATTATTAAAAATCTTTTTTATCCCATGCTTCTTCTCGCAAGCTCGCTCGTATTTATATTCTTTATTCCCGAAAAGAAAACAAAAATCGGATAAAAAATTACCGTGTATGGTTTTGTACCATACACGGTTTTTGTTATCTTTCTTCTCGGAAATAATTGAGTCCGAGACTTGCAGGAGGCTGATTTTCTCTCTTTTGACGCATGCTGATAACAACAAGAACAACGATTGTAACAACATATGGGGTCATCTTGAGAAGTTCCTGCTGCTCAAATGAGAGATTGGGAATGTAGTTGTAAATAACAAGAAGTCCGCCGAAAAGGATTGAGCCAAGTATGCTGAGATTGGGTTTCCAGACTGCAAAAATAACAAGTGCAATTGCAAGCCATCCTCTGTCGCCGAATGCATTGTTTGACCAGATTCCGTCAGCGTAGTCCATAACGTAGTAAAGGCCGCCGAGACCTGCAATAACACTGCCGATGCACGTTGAAACATATTTATATCTGTCAACGTTAATGCCTGCTGCGTCTGCGGTTGCAGGGTTTTCGCCTACTGCTCTGAGATGAAGACCGACTCTTGTTTTATTAAGGATTATTGCTGCAGCTACAGCGATGATGATTGCCGCATAAGCAAGGAAGCTGTAGGAGAAAAGGAGCTCACCGACTTTACCGAGATTATCCGCAAAGGGAAGTGTTGTTTTAAAGAATCGGCTTGTCTGAACAAGAGCGATTGAAGGAGTATCGCTATCAGTAAGTTTGATAAGTGAGCCGCCGAAAAAGTTACCGAATCCAACGCCGAAAGTTGTCATTGCAAGACCTGTTACATTCTGATTTGCGTGAAGGGTAACGGTAAGTACGCAATAAAGAAGACCCATTAAGAGCGAGCCGAGTATTGATGCACCAAGAGGGATGAGTACGGCAAGAAGGGGATTGAGCGTTTCTGCCGACTGCTCATAAAGGAAAGCACCGATTACGCCTGAAATTGCACCAACATACATAATACCAGGAATACCGAGGTTAAGGTGACCGCTTTTTTCTGTTATAATTTCTCCTGTTGAACCGTAAAGAAGGGGGATACCCTGCATGACAGCGCGGTTAATAATTGAAACAATCATTTGCTCTTAACCTCCTTCTTTTCTCTGAATTTGATTGAATATCTGATGAAAAATTCGCTGCCGATGATGAAGAAAATAATGATACCTGTAATGATATCGGCAAAAGAATTGTTCAGTTCAAATTGTGAGGAGATTGCGATTGCACCTTTTTCCATGAAAACAATCAGGAAAGAAGTGAGGAACATCATCAGAGGATTGAAGTTTGCAAGCCACGAAACCATAATTGCAGTAAAGCCTCTGCCGCCTGCAGTGTCAGCAGCGATTGTATGGTCTGTACCGGCAACCATGATAAGACCTGCGATGCCGCAGATCGCGCCCGAAAGAATCATTGTTCTGATGATAACTTTTTTAACGTTTATTCCGATGTATCTTGCTGTATTTTCACTCTCGCCGACAACTGATATTTCATATCCGTGCTTTGAGTGTTTAAGATAGATGAACATAAATATTGTCAGACCGACAACAATCAAGATGTTAAGCAGGTATTCCTGTCCGAAAAGTGACGGGAACCAGCCTTCGTTGTTTGTGGCGTTGATTGTGCCGATGCTGCCTGTACCCTTTGGTACTGAGTGTTTATATGCAAAGTATTTGACAATCTGCATTGCAATGTAGTTCATCATGAGGGTGAAAAGCGTTTCATTTGTGTTCCAGTATGCCTTGAAGAATGCAGGAATAAGACCCCATACAGCACCGCAGATGATACTGGTGACAATCATTGTGAGCATTAAAAGGGGAGGGCTGAGAGAATCGGTAAGATTAATCATGCAAAGTGCGGCAGCAAGACCGCCCATGAGCACCTGACCTTCTGCGCCTATATTCCAGAATTTCATTTTAAAAGCAGGGGTAACCGCAAGCGAAACGCAGAGAAGAAGAGCGATACCCTGAAGCAGATTCCAGATTCTTCTAGGTGAACCGACAGCGCCCTCAATCATTGTGACATAAACTTCAATAGGGTTCTGACCGGTAAGAAAATAGGTTAAAAATCCGCAGACAATAAGAGCAACAAGAATTGCGCCGGCTCTGATAAGAAGAGATTGCCACACCGGAATTGCACCGCGCTTAACAATGTGAAAGAGCGGTTCCTGATTTTTAGTTGCAGGCTTACTCAAGGGTCTCACCTCCATCGTTCTTTGTCATAAGAAGACCGATTTCTTCTTTTGTTGTGTTTCTTGCGTCAACAATACCGGTGATATTGCCGGAGTTAATAACCATAATTCTGTCGCAAAGATCAATGAGTACGTCAAGGTCTTCGCCGACAAATATGATTGCAACACCGCTTTCTTTTTGTTGATTGAGAAGGTTATAGATAAGATAAGAGGAGTTGATATCAAGACCTCTTACGGGATAAGCAACCATAAGAACTGTAGGTGATGCGGCAATTTCTCTGCCGACAAGCACCTTCTGAACATTACCGCCCGAAAGACGGCGGACAGGAGTTTTTGCGCTCGGTGTAACAACCTCAAGTTCCTCGATAATTCTGTTTGCAAGATCTTTGGGCTTTTTGCGTTCGAGGAAAGCTGATTTACCTTTCTTATAGCTTCGAAGAAGCATATTGTCAATAATATCCATGTTACCGACAAGACCCATGCCAAGTCTGTCTTCAGGAACAAATGAAAGACGGACTCCAAGCTCCTTGATTTTAACGGGAGATTTGTCGCGCAAATTTTCTGTTTTACCGCTTACAGGGTCATGATATAGAATTTCTCCGTCATTGAGTTTCTGGAGACCTGCGATGGATTCGAGCAGTTCTCTCTGACCGCTGCCGGCAATACCGGCAATACCGAGAATTTCGCCTGCTTTTGCAGTGAAAGAAATATCTTTAAGCAAGGTAACACCCTCACGGCTTATGCAGGAGATGTTTTTAACCTCAAGTCTGTCCGATGTTTCTTCAACCTGTGTTCTGTCGATGTTGAGGTCCACCTTTTTGCCAACCATCATTTCGGTAAGCTCTGACTCGTTTGTTTCTGATGTATTGACAGTGCCGATATATTCGCCTTTGCGAAGTACGGCAACCTTATCAGAAAGCGAAAGCACTTCGTGAAGCTTATGAGTGATAATGATAATCGATTTGCCCATGTCACGCATTGTGCGCAAAACGGCAAAAAGTTTCTGTGTTTCCTGAGGAGTAAGAACCGCAGTCGGTTCATCAAGAATGAGAATATCCGCACCTCTGTAAAGCACTTTTATTATTTCAACGGTCTGCTTTTCGGAAACGGACATTTCGTGGATTTTCTTTGAAGGATCAAGCTCAAAACCGTATGTCGAACTGATTTCTTTAATCTTTTTATGTGAATCCTTTATGTTGAATTTACCGTCATCTTTAAGACCGAGAATAATATTTTCGGTAGCGGTGAAAACATCAACAAGTTTGAAATGCTGATGAATCATGCCTATTTTATATTTGAAAGCATCTTTAGGCGAACGGATAAGCACTTCCTGCCCGTCGATAAAAATCTGACCGTGGTCAGGGAAGTAGATACCCGAAATCATATTCATAAGAGTTGTTTTACCGCTTCCGTTTTCACCGAGAATGGAAAGAATCTCGCCTCGGTTAACGGTCAGGCAAACATCCTTGTTTGCAACAACATTGCCGAATGTTTTGGTAATGTTGACAAGTTCAATAGCAGGTGTTCCCAAATTAATACCTCCCGGTTTAATTTTCAAAAGTCGGCTGAAAAAATTTCAGCAAACTTTTCAGAATTAAACATAAAAAACAGGGATAGGCGGAGCTTTCGCCCCGCCTTTTGAATAATGATCAGTTAAGAAGAGTGATACCGTCGATATTAATATCGAAGTAAGGTGCTGAACGGAATTCTGATTCGTGGAAATAACCTTCTGCAATTACTTCTGTGTCGGGTGTGTAATTATCGTCTGTGTCAACGTCTGCAAGATATGATGCGAGAGGCTGACCGTCAACTGTGAAGTTTGCTGTGTCATAAACGTGAATTTCGCCTGCGATAAGCTTTGCCTTTACTTCTTCAAGCTTTTCAACTGTACCTTCAGCTGCAACGTTTGTGTTGACGTCTGTAAGAACAACGGAGCCTGTTTCGATATTGCCTGTCCAGTCATCTTCGATGTCTTTGCCTTCCTGAGCGCATGAGATGATGTGCTTGAAGTAAGGTGTCCAGTCAATTCTTGATGAAACGATGAATGTGTTGGGGCAAGCAGCAAGAGTGCTTCCGTTATATGAAACGTTGGGGATACCTGCAGTTTCGCAAGCTGTGGGAGCGCCCATTGAGTCAGCGTGCTGGCTGATGAGCTTGCAGCCAGCGTTGATAAGAGCTGTTGCAGCTTCCTTTTCAAGAGCTTCGTCATACCATGAGCCTGTGAACTGAACGTCCATTGTAACTGTGGGGCAAACTGACTTTGCACCAAGATAGAATGATGTGTAGCCTGATTTAACTTCTGCATAGGGATAAGCGCCAACATAACCCATCTTTGCTTCTTCAGCAGTGAATTTACCTTCAGCGATCATTTCGTTGAGCTTCATGCCTGCTGCAACGCCTGCAAGATATCTGCCTTCATAGATTGAAGCAAAAGCGTTGCTGAAGTTTGCAAGACCTTCTGTGTGAGCTCTTGTGCCTGTTGCATGGCAGAACTGAATATCGGGATATTTCTTTGCAACTTCAATAAGGAATCCTTCGTGATTGAAGCTGTCAGCAAAAATAAGGTCGCAGCCCTGGTCAACAAGGTCTTCAGCTGCTTCTTTGCATTCAGCGCTTTCGGGGATGTTCTTTTTCATGATGTACTCAACGCCGAGTTCTTCACAAGCTGCTGTTGCTGCATCGATGAAGTTCTTGTCGTAGGTTGAATTTTCATCGTGAAGGAAGATAAAACCAACGATGAATTTGTCTTCTGTATTGCTGCAGCCTGCAAAGCAGGAGAGAGCAATAACAAGTGAAAGGATAATTGCGATGATTCTGGTGAACTTTTTCATGAGTATTCCTCCATAAAAATTTTATTATTACCCAAAAACAACTTCTCCGTTGTCAATGGATTTAATAACCGCAAGTGATTCAACTCTGTATCCGAGCGAACGAAGAGAATCTCCGCCGGGCTGAAAACCTTTTTCGATTACGATTCCAATGCCTTCAAGCTTTGCGCCGGCCTGGTTAATAATATTGATAAGTCCATGAACAGCTTTACCGTTTGCCATGAAATCATCAATTATAAGAATACGGTCATCGGGACCTATGTAATCCTTGGAAATAC
This sequence comes from Acutalibacteraceae bacterium, assembly GCA_045602965.1. GTDB lineage: Bacteria > Bacillota > Clostridia > Oscillospirales > Acutalibacteraceae > CAG-177. The sequence continues at coordinate 9,609 of JAZSCO010000013.1, forward strand.
CGATAGTTGTTGTAATTCCCTTGGTGAAAGAATAAACATCGGCTTTATAAATGTTATCTCCGACGTTTCTGTTTGCGCCTTTTTTGGCAAAAACAACCGGCACGGAAAAATACTGTGCAGCAATGCAGGCGATTCCTATTCCGGAAGCTTCAATCGTAATGATTTTATTGATATCTGAAGAATCAAAAATTCTGCGAAACTCTTTGCCTATTTCACAAAGAAGCTCCACATCTATCTGGTGATTGAGAAACATATCGACCTTGATTATGTCGTTGCCGATTGCTTTTCCCTGTTCAATTATTCTTTTCTTTAAAAGTTCCATAAAAATCACATCCGAATAGTTTGTAATTTAATTATAATTAACACTATATTAAAAATCAAGTTTTATTTATAAAAATTGACATAATTATATAATATTTATTTTAAGGTAATAACGCTGTATTGACTTTGAAACGGATATAAAATATAATTAACACAGAAAAATCTGCATGATAGGGAGATTTATATGGCATTTATAAGTGTTTTCGAAGTCATAGGTCCTAATATGGTCGGTCCTTCAAGTTCACACACGGCAGGCGCAGCGTCAATCGCGCGTCTTGCATGGAAAATGACTCACGAAAAAATAAAGAGTGTTAAATTTACCCTTTACGGTTCATTTGCGCAAACATATAAAGGTCACGGCACAGACAGAGCGCTTCTCGGCGGAATGATGGGGTTCGAAACCGATGACGAAAGAATCCGTGATTCGTTTGAAATTGCCGAAAATGAGGGAATTGAATTCTCTTTTGTTGCAAACACAACGGAAACCGAGGTTCATCCCAACACCGTTGATATGGAAATTGAAGATGTAACGGGAAGAAAACTTACTGTGAGAGGTGAATCAATCGGCGGAGGCAAGGTCAGGCTCACGAGAATCAACGGCGTGAAGGTTTTGTTTACGGGCGAGTATCATTCGCTTATAGTCATTCACAAAGACCATCCGGGTGTTATTTCAAAAGTAACGTCAAATCTCGGAGAATGCCATGTTAATATTGCGTATCTTCGTGTTTACCGTGAACACAAGGGCGGAATCGCATACATGATTATTGAATCTGACGAAGAAATTACTCAGGAAATAGTTGATAAAATCGAGCGTAATCCTTTTGTAAAGGATACCATGCTTATCAAGAAATAGGGGAGGGTGAAAAATGGATTTCAACACAGCGGAAGAACTGCTTGAATTATGTGAAAAAGAGAATAAACCTATCTCCGAAATCATGAGATTGAGAGAGATTGTTTACGGTGAAGACGATGCGAAAACCGTTGATTCACGAATGAGAAAATCACTCGGAATAATGAGAAATTCCGTTTACAAGCCCTTGAATGAGGTTGTTCGCTCAATGGGCGGAATGATAGGCGGTGAAGCGGCAAAGCTTGAAAAACGCAGGACTGAGGGTAAATCAATCTGCGGAAACGTTCTCACGAAAGCGCTTATATATTCTCAGGCTGTTCTGGAAATGAACGCATCAATGGGTGTTATCGTTGCAGCACCTACTGCAGGGTCGGCAGGTGTTGTCCCTTCAGTTTTGTTCGCATTGGAAGAAGAATTTAATCTCTCTGAAGATGAGCTTATAAAAGGGCTCTTTACCGCAGGGGCAATAGGCTGTCTGCTTATGAAAAATGCATCAGTTTCGGGAGCAGAAGCAGGTTGTCAGGCAGAAATCGGTTCTGCCGCGGCAATGGCTGCAGCAGCTGCTGTTGAAATGATGGGAGGAACTCCCGAACAATGTCTTGATGCGGCGTCTATTACAATCGGCAATATGCTCGGTCTGGTATGTGATCCTATTGCAGGACTTGTTGAAATGCCTTGTCAGAGCAGAAATGCCGCAGGTGCTTCAAACGCACTCACGAGTGCAGAAATGGCTCTTGCCGGTATTAAATCGGCAGTGCCCTTCAGTGAAATGTCCGATGTTATGTACAGAGTCGGAAAAGGACTTCCGGCAGAACTTCGTGAAACTGCACTCGGAGGCTGTGCCGCAACTCCGACAGGCTGTGAATATAAATGCAAAATTTTCGGCGGATGTAAATAAGAATTCCTGTATGACCTGCTCAAAATCTGAGTGGGTCATATTTCATCTTTCCCGTTCATATTATTTACTGATATGTTAGGGAGGGCTGATATTGAAAGGAATTGTTGAGCAAAGAGCCGTTGAACTTGCCGAATATATAATTGAAAACAAAACAACTGTGCGTGCGGCGGCGAAAAAATTCGGGGTATCGAAAAGCACGGTGCATATGGATGTTTCCGAACGGCTGAAAAAGCTTAATCCCTCACTATATAATGAGGTGAGACGGGTTCTTGATATAAACAAAGCGGAAAGACATATAAGAGGCGGAATGGCAACAAAGCAAAAGTTCTGCAAATAAAGTATAATCAAATATTGAATTCATAAAAAAACTGTGATAAAATTATATCGAAATGTGGGTTATTTGCCCCAAGTTTTTTCAAAGAAAGGACCATTTTAATGAAACAACTTAAAATCGGTATCATCGGTGCCGGCAGAATCGGTTCCCTTCATGCAAAGTCAATTACATATAATGTTCCCACAGCAACAGTAGTGGGCATTACTGATGTTTACATGGCAAATGCAGAAAAGGTTGCCGCCGAACTCAACATACCCAAGATTTATAATGACTATAAGGAGATGCTCGCTGACCCCGAGGTTGAGGCAGTTCTCGTTTGCTCATCAACAGATACTCACGCTGACATCGCAATCGAAGCAGCCGAGGCAGGCAAGCACATCTTCTGCGAAAAGCC
>JAZSCO010000014.1:0-3542 GCA_045602965.1 Acutalibacteraceae bacterium
GAACCAATCAAATTCCTGCGTGCAAGAGAGATTGTCCATTTTCAACGTTTTGGCGAAGGCCTGCGCCTTGCAACAGATAAGCTTGACGAAAAGAACTTCTACGCTTTCAACCCGTCGTTTGACAAACATTGCAATAAATAACCGCAAGCCCACAGGTTTTCTGTGGGCATTTTTTTATTTTGCAGACACAATTATTCAGGTTGTATTTTGGTGCATTTATGATATAATTTCATTAATGTAACAAACTAACTTTGAATATAAGGAAGTGTGTAATATGAGTCTGAGTATGCTTCATTGTGAGGGTGAAAGAATTATCAATGCCGAGGGTAAACAGGTTTTTCTGCGAGGAACAAATCTCGGCGGATGGTTGCTTGATGAATTATGGCAGGGATTTTTCAAAGGTGGAGAAGCTCAATGGGATATTGTCACAACACTTGAAAAGCGTTTTGGTAAAGGTGAAGCCAATCGACTCATAAAAGTCCGTGAGGATAACTATATCACCGAACATGACCTTGACTATCTCCAATCGCTCGGTTTCACCTGTGTGCGAGTACCGTTCTGGTACCGTAATTTCCATACGGATGATAACGGAACCTGGAAGCGCAAGAAAAACGGTGAAATTGACTTTTCACGCCTTGACTGGGTTGTTGAGGAATGCGAAAAAAGAGGAATGTACGTCATTCTTGATATGCACGGTGTGCCGGGTCACCAGAGCATCGCCCATCACTGCTGCCGTGTGAACCATTGCAGGCTTTATGATGAAACCGAAGAAGGTGTTCATTTCCGTTCGCTTGCCTGTGAATTATGGAGCGAAATTGCCCGTCATTTTGCAGGTAACGGAACTGTTGCCGCCTATGACCTGATGAATGAGCCGATGTGCGATTACGAAGGCGAAGATAAAGTCAACAGCAAATATCACGACGTTTATTCTATGCTTTACGATGCTGTCAGAGCAGTTGACCCCAACCATATCATAACGCTTGAAGCTATCTGGACACCCGATGATATACCGCATCCGTCAGAGCGAGGATGGGAAAACGTTATGTATCAATATCACCTTTATGACGATTCGAACGACAGCTTCAAGGAAGTTACAATGCACCACGCAAGCAAAAAATTCAATGTACCCGTGCTTGCAGGTGAGTTTTCCCCCTGCCGCGGAACGGCGGACTGGGAATACATACTGAAGCTTTTTAACGAATGTTCAATTAACTGGCAGACGTGGACATACAAAGGGCATTGCCCTAAAGGCGAAACGAGCCAATGGTTTATGATGGGCTCGGATGACCCCGATAACGTTGTTGATATCAATAATGATTCAGCAGTGGAAATTGAACGCAAATGGTCATCTGTCAGAACAGAAATCTGCTGTAAACCGATGAATGACCATGCATTGCTTTCCGAATATGCAAAAGGATAATTATAAACGTTCATTTTGACAAGAAGTTTACGGAGAATTGTTATGACAATAAAGTTGTTTATTCAAGCGATAACTAAATTTTTATTCGGATTTATTTTGATTGGGTTATTAATATTTCTGCCTGCAGGTACTTTATCATTCTTTAACGGATGGCTGTTTATGGGAATTTTATTTGTACCGATGTTTTTGGCGGGGATTGTGATGATGTTCAAAAATCCTGACCTTTTAAAAAGCAGACTGGATGCAAAAGAAAAACAACGAGGACAAAGCACTGTTATAAAATTGAGCGGTCTTATGTTCCTTGCAGGTTTCATTGTTGCAGGCTTGAATTTTCGTTTCGGTTGGCTCACACTGCCAAAAGGCGTTGCAACCGGTGCTGCGATTGTTTTTCTTGCAGCATACATTCTTTATGCCGAAGTACTCAGAGAAAACACGTACCTCAGCCGTACCATTGAAGTGCAGGAAAATCAAAAAGTTATTGATACAGGATTATACGGTATCGTCAGACATCCGATGTACAGTGCAACATTGCTTTTGTTTTTATCAATGCCGCTTGTATTGGGTTCAGTATATTCATTTTTAATTTTTCTTTCATATCCCTTTATTATTGCAAAAAGAATTAAAGGCGAAGAAGATTTCCTCGAAAAAGAACTTGACGGCTATCGTGAGTATAAGCAAAAAGTCAAATACCGATTGATTCCGTTTATTTGGTAACAGTAAACCACTTCGCCGGTGCACAAGCACCAATGAAGTGGTTTTGATTATTTATATACAGAAATCAGTCTCTCGTATTTCTCATCGGAAATATGCAGTATTGAGCCGTGACGGATTCGCCTTTTTTCTTATCAAAAATCGCTTCGGGTGTCCACACTCTGTCGGCATTCTTTGTGCTTTCAAATTTCGAAAAATCAATTATTCTTTCATTTTTCCAATTGATAAGATCCTCGCTGTCCCAAACAACCATCGAGTTATTGCTGTTCCAGCCGTCGGTACTGCGCATATCCGTGGCAATGATATGAAAAACATTGTTTTCATCACGGAAAATAAAAGGGTCACGGCAGCATTTTTTGCCGAGTGTCTGCTTGATTACAGGTTCGTTTTTATTGAGTGCTTCAAAATTATAGCCGTCAGACGATACGGCAAAATGCACCGTTTCTTCTTCGGGCATATTCCCCACAAAAAAACAAAACAGATATTTCATATCAGTTCTCTCTCCTTGCTATTGTTCCGATTAGAATTATATATGAGTTCTGTTTTTATATTAACTGTTGCAAAAACAAACGGTGCTGATTTTTTCGCATTTATAAATCGCACAAAACACAAAATCCCGTTGCACCTGAGTTTGTTATTAAAAACAATTACACTGCATTATAAAGATTATTCTGCAATTACTTCCCAGTCGCCGAGATTACCCTGAATACTTTCGATGCTGAGTTTACCGTCGGTAAACGTAACTTTTGCAAGCACATCGGGTATGACAAGGGGGAAAGTAATATTTTTACATATCGGTTTGAAGCTCAGCTTTTTGTTTTCATAGTCGATTTTAAGTCCCGATGCAGCTAAAAGTGTACTCCAGCTCGACATAGGTCTAGTGTAGTGGTGTCCGCATTCCCAATGGTCCCAGAAGTGACCGAGCCTTAACTGATTGCTGTGAATTGAATCAACTACGGTGTCCGATATTTCGGTTTTTCCGACAGCAAGTGCAAGAGCAGAGAACGCATAACCTATACCCGTCCACACGGCGATAGTCTGACAGTTGTTGTACGTATCGATGCTTGTCCGTCTGTTTTCGGGTACAGTAGCGTTGACAAGTCCCTGCTCATTATCAAAATTTTTTTTGAAAATAAACTCAATTACCGAACGCACTCTCTCATCGGGCAGATTTCCGTCAAGACCGATCTTTCGCAGGAACCATTCGCCGTCAAGCTGGTGTGTCATCAGTGATTCTTCAGTTGTGTCGTTGTTTCTCCAGAGGTTATAATACTCGCCGTTCCAAAGCTTTTCTTCAAGGGCTTTTTTGCCGTTGAGAAGAATATAACTCCATTGGTCAGAGCGGGTTTTATCACCGACTCTGTCGGCGATTATTACAGCAGCTTTAAGAGCAGCCAGCCAGAGAACGTCA
>JAZSCO010000015.1:0-4372 GCA_045602965.1 Acutalibacteraceae bacterium
GAAAGATAGTATTTGCCGTCAATAAGGCAAAGTCTGGGGTCGTAGCCTCTGAAAATTACTTTTTCTTCAAGCTCCCAGCTTATGGCATCTTTACTGTAACCTACAACAAGTGTATGGTCACGGCTCATAACATCAACTCTGTAAACGCCTGCAAAGCCGTCGCCGTAAGGTACAACAGCTGAATTGGAAATGCTGTTTGCCATATAGAGATTGTCGCGCGTTATAACGGGGTTACCGCTGTAACGCCAGACGGGATATTTATATCCTTCGGGTTTTTCTTGCCAAGGAATATTGGGGATTCTTTCGCCGAGAATTTTTGCCATAAATATTACCTCACTAATTTTTATATAAATATTATATCAAACCATTTATAATAAAGCAATAGACGATGTTGAAAAATACAAACAATTGGTTAGTTCTGACTAATCGTTTTGTGAAAACTGACAAAAATGTAAAATTCGGTAATTTTTATCTTCAAAATTTATTGACAAATGCGGTGATTGGATTTAAAATGAACTTAATTAGAGGCGACTAACTCTTATGAAAACAGGGTGTTTTTTATGTATTTGAACGAAGCGACAGAAGGTATTGAATATATAATTAAGAGTATTGAAACAGACGATGAGGAGCTTGAGGCTTTTCTCTTTTCGCTCGGTTGCTACAGTGGTGAGCCGATTACTGTTGTTTCAAAATTAAGGGGCGGCTGTGTCGTTTCAATTAAAGATGGCAGATATAATATTGATAATCAGCTTGCACAGGCAATTGCAATCTGAAAATCGGTAAAGAGTAGTCTGCCGATTATTTTTAAGATTAAGTTAGCTGCGACTAACTTGCATAAATAAAGGAGGAAACAATATGAGAATTGCTTTGGCGGGTAATCCCAACAGCGGAAAAACAACCATGTTCAATGCCTTGACAGGCAGAAACGAAAAGGTTGGCAACTGGGCCGCAGTTACCGTTGAGAAGAAAGAACACGCCATTAAAAAGAGTTATTATGCAGGAGAAGTGCTGACTGCGATTGACCTTCCCGGCGCATATTCGATGTCGCCGTTTACATCGGAGGAAAGTATAACAAGTTCATTTGTAAAAAGTGAAAATCCCGATGTTATTATCAATATTGTTGATGCAACGAATCTCAGCAGAAGCCTGTTTTTTACAACACAACTTCTTGAGCTCGGAATTCCAGTTGTTGTTGCATTGAATAAAACTGACATCAATGTGAAGAAAGCAAACAAAATAGATACTGTTGCTCTTTCAAAAATGCTCGGATGCACTGTTATCGAAACGGTTTCCACTTCATCGGAAGGTCTTGCGGATGTTATCAAGGCAGCCGTTAAACTCAGAGGCAAAGGTCAGAAGGCTCCTTTTGTTCAGAATAACGTTGATACTTCGGATAAAAAATCCGTGATTGAGGCTGATAAAAAACGCTTTGAGTTTGTTAACGGTATTGTTAAAAAGGTTGAAAAAAGAAAAGTTCTTACCAGAGAAAAAAGTATTCACGATAAGATTGATGCGGTGCTCACGAACAAATGGCTCGGAATTCCCATTTTTGCGGTTGTAATGTTCGCCGTTTTCTGGATTTCGCAGGCAGGTCCCGGGGTGTGGATTGCAGAAGGATATGAATTTGAAAACGGAACTGTTATTCCCGGACTCGTAACGCTTCTAGAATCTTTCCAGAGCTGGGTAGGCGGCTTGTTTGAAAACGTAAATCCGCTTCTTTATTCTCTGCTTATTGACGGTGTAATCGGCGGTGTTATTGCTGTTGTAGGTTTCCTTCCTCTTGTTATGGTCATGTATTTCCTTATTGCACTTTTAGAGGATTGCGGATATATGGCACGTGTTTCCGTTGTGCTTGATCCTATATTCAAGAAAGTTGGTTTAAGCGGTAAATCTGTTATTCCTTTTGTTATCGGTGTCGGATGTGCAATTCCCGGTGTTATGGCAAGCCGTACAATCCGCAACGAGCGCGAACGCAGAGCAACGGCGATGATTACTCCCTTCATGCCTTGCGGTGCAAAGCTTCCCGTTATTTCGCTTTTTGCCGGTGCATTCTTTGAGGATGCAACATGGGTTGGTCCTCTTATGTATTTTGCAGGCATTGTTCTCATTTTCGTAAGTGCGCTTATTATAAATAAAATCACAGGAAACAAGAAGAAATCATTCTTCATAATGGAGCTTCCCGAATATAAGATTCCCAGCCTTTGGAGAGCAACCAAATCCATGTGCAGCAGAGGTTGGGCATACATAGTCAAGGCGGCAACGATTATTCTTGTGTGCAACACCGTAATTCAGATTATGCAGACTTTTGACTGGAGCTTTAATGTTGCCGAAACGGCGGACACTTCAATTCTTGCTTCAATCGCAGGACCTTTCGCTTATGTTCTTGTCCCCGTTGCAGGTGTTCTTTCGTGGCAGCTCGCAGCAGCCGCTGTTACAGGCTTTATTGCAAAGGAAAACGTTGTAGGCACACTTGCTGTTTGTTTTGTAGGTCTTGAAAATCTTATTGATACAGAAGAACTTGCTCTTACGGAAGGTGCAGGCGCGGAAGTTGCAGGCGTTTTGGCAATTACAAAGGTTGCGGCTCTTGCATATCTTATGTTTAATCTTTATACACCTCCTTGCTTTGCTGCTATCGGCGCCATGAACAGTGAAATGAAGAGTGCGAAATGGCTCTGGGCAGGAATCGGTTATCAGCTCGGAACAGGATTTACGGTTGGATACCTTGTTTATCAGATAGGCACTCTTATCACAACAGGTGCAGTTGGTGCAGGCTTTGTTCCCGGACTTATAGCAGTTCTTGCTTTTGTGGCTGTCGTTGTTGCTCTTTGCATCAATTCAAATAATAGGCTCAAGAAAGAAGCGACTCTCAAAGGCAAAAAACCCAATGCTGTGAGCGCAAGATAATTCGGAGAAAAATATGGAAAATATCATTGTATCTGTTATTGTAATTGCAATAGTCGGACTTGCCGTTTTTTATATTGTCAGAGCAAAGAAAAAAGGGCAAAAATGCATAGGATGTCCTGACAGTAAAACTTGTCCGCATTCAAAAAACGGCGGATGTTCATGTAACGTCAAATAATAATAACCCCTTGAATTTCTTTGTGAAATCCAAGGGGTTAAATTGTTATTTCAGGAAACTTTTTATATTTTCAAGATGTTTTTCAGCAACTTCTCTTCCGATGTCATATACTCTTTGCATATTTTCGGGGTCATGTTCAATTTTGCCGATTCCGAGAGGCTCTTCAGGTCTGATGACATAAGCCGCACCCGCTTTTTCTCTTTCGGCGATGTACTCAAGAGTTTCATTGTATTCAATATGTCTGTTTCTCATGGTTTCAACAACATTCGGATACTCCCTGAGTGCATATTTCATGACTTTTGCCGCTGAGCTTGGTTTTTTAGTATATCCTTTGGGTTGAGTGAGGATAATGACATTTTTCTCAAAGCCAATGCTTTCGAAATATTGAATGGGAACGGAATCTGCAATGCCGCCGTCGAGATATTTTTTGCCCTTTATTTCAACGGGTTTCGAAACAATCGGCATTGAAGCGGAGGCTCTGAAACATTCAAGTGCGTCTTCACCTGCTTCGTCGGAATTGATATAAACAGCTTTACCCGTTTCAACGTCTGTCACAACAACGAAGAAATCCATCGGATTATCAATATAAGCCTGAGTATCAAACAAATCAAGTGTATCGGGAATTGTATGATAACAGAATTCCGCACCGAAAAGGTTGCCTGTTTTTATAAGTGAACGAAAACTGCAGAATCTCGGGTCTTTTGCAAAGCGCTTGTTATATCTGATAACTCTTCCGATTTGTTTTGATTTATAGTTGCAGCCGAATGCCGCGCCGGCGGAAACACCGATTGCAGCATCAAATTCAATTCCGTTTTCCATGAAAACATCGATAATGCCTGCGGTGAATAAGCCGCGCATGGCACCGCCTTCGAGAATCAGTCCTTTTTTCATTATCCCAGCTCCTGCATGGTTACAATTTCTTTTTCGTAATATGAAGTGTATTTGTCCTGATAATAGTTTTCTGCGCCGTAATCAATTGCACCGTTTTCGTCAATATTGATTACCGTGCAGCCTCTTTGTGAACCGAGTTTATAAATGCCTACATAAGCGAGATAGTCAACGCTTAATGAATATGTAAGGTCAATACCTTTGTAATTCACAGAGAAATTATTTAGATGGTCGTGACCGCAGAAAACTGAGTCGGTGCTTCCGAGTTCCTGCATTGTTTCAAAGAAGTTATCTTCATAGAGTCCGGGATATACAACTTTACCCGATTCGCCTGCAACGCCGTAATTATACTTTACGTTTTCCGTATCTGTATAGCCGTTTTCAACATATTCGTTCCATGCATCT
>JAZSCO010000016.1:0-5933 GCA_045602965.1 Acutalibacteraceae bacterium
TATAATCTCGCCGTTCTTGATAAGCTCATAGGTCAGGTCGTAAAGTCTGCCGTTGCCAACCTCCCAGAGATGTGCCTCGTTGAGTGCCATTGAAATATTAACGGTGTTGCACATTACGTCCGCAACAGCTGTGCCGACCTCAACGCCGTCATAATATGCTGTAAGCTGAATTTCGGTGTCGTTTATATCGCCCATAACGGTAATGTCACAGTTGATGATACCCGAAAGGTCAGCAGTTTTAATTTTGGAATTGCCGATATATGTATTGCTTACCTGCTCAATCCACACAGTCTGCCAGATGCCCGTTGTTCTTGTGTAGTCGCAGCCGTGAGATTTGAGTTCTTCGCTCTGTTTTCCTCTGGGAACAAGAAAGTTTCTTACATCGTCAACCGCATTGACGATGATGGTGTTTTCGCCTTCGTTAAGATATTCTGTTATGTCAAATTTGAATGAGGCATAGCCGCCCTTATGGTAGCCGGCTTTCTTGCCGTTGATATAAACGGTTGTTTCATAGTCAACCGCGCCGAAATGAAGAAGAATGTTGCCGTTAAGCTGATCTGCTGTGATACTGACTGTTTTTCTGTACCATACTGCAGGGATAAAATCTGTATGTTCAATTCCGGAAAGTTTGCTTTCGGGACAGAAGGGGACAACTATTTTTGTTTCCCAATCTTTTCTGTCGAGAATACCGGATTCTTTTTTACTGTTGCCGAAGTCAAATTCAAAATCCCATTCGCCGTTGAGATTGAGCCAGTTTGCTCTTTCGGACTGAGGATCGGGATGTTCGTGTCTGGGAATGTTAACCATAGTTATCTCTCCTTATATTTCAAAAAAATTATCTTCAAGCATTGCTGCAAGGCAATGATAAACGGGCAAAGTAAGTTCCTGAATTTTGAATGTTTCTGTTTCGGGAAGTTTTATGCAGATGTCACAGATTTCGCTTAAAAGGCTTTCGTTTTCTCCTGTAACAGCAACGGATTTTATGCCTGCCGCTTTTGCTGCTTTTGCGGCATAAACAATGTTTTCGGAATTGCCCGAAGTGCTGAAACAAAGCAGAACATCGTTCCCTTTTGCGTATGCATAAACCTGCTGTGCAAAAACAAGTGAGGGTGCAACATCGTTTTCAAATGCCGTCATAAGAGCCGAATGGCTGCAAAGTGAAATAGCCGGCAGTCCTTTTTGAAGATTGTCTGCGATAAATTTGTCCTCGAAAAGCTCCTTTTCTTTATCGGAAAGGGGTCTTTTTTTGAGAAACCCTTTCATCAGTTCACCGACAAAATGATCACAGTCCGATGCTGATCCTCCGTTTCCGCAGCAGAGAATTTTACCTGCGTTGTCATAACAAGTTTTAAACAGTTTGAATGCGGAATAAATATCATCTCTGCATTTTTCGAGACAATCATAACGCTCAAAAAGTTCTTCAAAAATCATTTCGTTACCTCCGCATATTCCTTTGCAACCCCTATTGCGGCATAGTCACCTATATCATCGCCGAGCATTGCGGGAACAATTTTGCAGCTTTCTGCCGAAATTGCCAAAGCCTCTCTCTTGACAACCTCATTCATGCTTTCAATAAGCAAGTGACCCGAGCGCTGAAAAATGCTGCCGATAACAATTCTTTCGGGGTTTAGAATATCAATCAGAATCGAAAGTCCGAGACCGAGTTTTTCTCCGCATCTGCGGTATATTGCGTTTGCAAGCTTGTCACCCCTGACAGCGGCATCCGCAATTGTTTTTGCGGTAACATTGTCATAGGGAATGGAAGTTGTTCCGTTGTAAATTGAAAGCATTTTCTTTCCCATCGCTGCAATTCCCGCACCGCTGCAGAAACCTTCAAAAGAGCCTGCTTTTCCGTAAGCGACGGGACCGTCGGTGTCAAGTCTTATATGACCAACCTCGCCCGCAGTGCCGCAGGCGCCGCTGTAGAGCTTCCCGTCAAGAATCAGCCCCGCGCCCATACCTGTCCCGAAGGTGAGAAAAATCATATTCTTTGTGCCTTTTCCTGCACCGAATTGCCATTCTGCAAGTGCACATGCATCGGCGTCATTTCTGATTTTGCAGGGAATCCCGAGCTTCTCTTTAACTATGTCCGTAAGCGGCACGTTATCCCAGTCGGGCAGATTCGGAGGACGCATGATTATTCCTTTTTCGCAGTCCAAAGGACCTCCGCAGCTTACGCCGCAGGCAAGAATATCCTCGGAAGAAATGTTGTTTCTTTCCATGATTTCATGCGCAGAAAAAATCAGCTCATCAACAATTGCTTTCCATCCTCTTTCAACCCTTGTTTCAAAACGGATTTTGTCTTTGACGGAAACGCCGTTTTTTTCGCAGATAACAACAGCACATTTTGTGCCGCCGATATCCATTCCGAGATAGTATTTCATAATATCACCGCTTTTCTGAACAGTTAAATTTATTATATATGTAAATCCTTTTTAAGTCAATAAAGTAATATATTTAAATGTTCTGCAAAAAACTAAATCAAGAAAGGACTGAAAATATGGCGGTAACATTAATCCGGGCAACCTTACTTTATGCGGCAATTATTTTTCTTATCAGACTTATGGGTAAACGGCAGATAGGTGAATTGCAACCGTCCGAGCTTGTTATAACAATTCTTCTTTCGGAAATCGCTTCGATTCCCATGCAGGATAACAACATCCCGATTATTCATTCGGTAGTCGCTCTTTTTGTGCTTGTTTCTTATGAAATACTGACCTCAGCAATAGGTCTCAAAAGCTATAAGCTCAGAACGGTTTTGCAGGGTCATCCCGTGATTGTTATCCGAAACGGCGAGATAGATATGAAAGCTCTCAAGAAACTCCGTATGACCGTTAATGACCTTATTTCCGCATTACGGCAGAAGGATGTTTTTGATGTTTCTCAGGTGTCGTATGCGATATTTGAAACAAACGGTCAGATAAGTGTGCTTCTTAAACCCGAATACAGAAATTCGACTGCAAAGGACCTTGATATCCATCCGATTGATAACGGTATGCCCTTTGCGGTGATTTGCGACGGAAAGATAATTGATGACACGGTTTCGGAATCCGGACTTGATAAGGATAAAATCAGAAAACTTGTTATTTCAAGCAGAATCCCTCTTGAAGATATAGTGATTATGACCGTCACTTCCGACGGAAAAGCATTTATAGCGAGAAGAGGGGATAACGGATGAAGAGAATAATTATTGCTTTGATTCTTTTGGTTTCAGCCGTTTCCGTTTCCGTGTGGTCGAATATTACGTTTGATAAAAACATGAAACGGTTTTTGTATTCAATTGAAAATCTTATAATTTATTCTGAAAACTATGATGAGAAAAAACTTGAAGAAGAAACCGTGAAAGTGGTTGAAGCGTGGAATGACTCATCTGCTTTTCTTCATTCTCTTGTTGCTCATGAAGGCATGGATGAACTTGAAAAAAGCATAACCTCTCTGCCGTTGCTTATCAGGCATTCCGACAGAGAGGAATTCAGAAACGAGTGTATTGAAGCGGTGAATCAGATAAATAATCTCATAGATTCCGAGAAACTAAATATAGGAAATATTCTGTTTATTGTAAAAATCCCGTAACAAAAACAAATATAATCAAAATCGGCAAGACAAATCGGAAATACGGTTTTAGTTTTTTCGGAAGTTTTATTCCGTTTCCGATGTTGGTTTCTTCAATGTATTTGTCGAAACCCCAGCCGTATTCTGTTGAGCAGAAAAGAAGATAAACAAGTGCACCGAGAGGCAAAAGCAGATTGCTGACAATAAAATCCAGACTGTCGGCAAAGTTTCTTTCTCCGATAAATTTCACATTGTGCCAAAGATTATAACCGAGTATGCACGGTATACTGCCTGCGAAAGAAAGAAGTCCGCAAACAAGCGCAGATGATTTTCTTTTTAATCTGAAGTTATCAATACCGCTTGCAATAAGATTTTCAAAAACGGCAATGACGGTTGAAAGGCTTGCGAAAGTCATGAAAAGAAAGAAAAAAGAGCCCCATATTCTGCCGCTTGTCATGTTTGCGAAAACTTCAGGAAGTGTAATGAAGATAAGCGAAGGTCCTGAATCGGCAGCAACTCCGAAGCTGAAACATGCGGGAAAAATAATCAGCCCTGACATAACCGCAACAAATGAATCGAGCAGAGCAATTTTCAGAGATTCGTTAGTAATTGTGCTGCTTTTCGGCATGTAACTGCCGAATATTTCCATTGATGCAATACCGATACTCAGGGAGAAAAATGCTTGATTCATGGCGGCAGACATAACATTACGGAACCCTTTTTCAGTGGCTCTGCCAAAATCGGGTCGCAGATAAAATTCAATTCCTTCCTTAGCTTTTTCAAGTGTCAGACTGTAAAAGACAAGAATAACAATCAGCCCAAGCAATCCTGTCATCATTATCTTTGTGATTCGTTCAATTCCGTTTTGCAGACCCAGAAAGCACACAAAAACACCGATAAAAACAGTAACAGCCGTCCACAGAATTATCTCTTTCGGATTTGCAAGCATTTGATAAAAAATTTCTTCAGATTCTTTCGCAGAAACATCATCAAAAACACCGGTTAAATATTTCAGGAAATATCCGAGCATCCACCCTGAAATGACGGTGTAAAACATCATCAGAAGCAGACATCCCGCAAGACTTATCCAGCCGTGTATATGCCACAGTTGTCCGTCTTTTTCAAGTGTTTTAAAGGCATTTACGGTGCTTTGTCTGCTTGCTCTGCCGACTGCAAGTTCCGTTGTCAGAACGGGAATTCCCATAATCAGAAGAAAAAGAATGTAAAATGCAACAAAAATCCCTCCGCCGTTTTCACCTGCAACATACGGAAATTTCCAGACATTTCCTATTCCTATTGCACATCCTGCGCTGACAAGAATAAAACCTATTCGCGTTCTGAATTTTTCGCGGCTCATATTGTTTTCTCCCTGATAATATATTTATCATTATTAAACTGTGACAAAACCTGAAAAAATATTTGCAAAATATTCTTTTTTGTGTTGAAAAGTAAAAATTTTAATGATACAATAAGATGAAAATTATTCGGAAAGGATAATGCTATTATGGAATACAAAATGATTCTCACTCCCGAAGAGCAGGATATACTCAACGGCTCCAAGGGCGAAACAATGGCAAAGGTTATGAAAACCCTTGTTCTTTACGGTGAAGCTTTCGGTGCAACCAAGATGGTTCCCGTTGAAAGCAAGATGGGTCACCTCGTAACAAGCTTCGGTCTTAAGGTTATGAAACCTGTTTATGATCTTATGGATCAGCTTATCGCAGGCAATGCTCTTTCGCAGCAGAAATTCTCTGTTGACCCCAAGCCTCTTGATCCCAATGTTCCCGCTAATTTCCTTCAGAAGCTTATTTTCAATAAGTTTATGTACAGCATGCAGAACAGCTATGACGCTCAGCTTTCAAAGCTCGGTCTTATCGATGATAAGTCATACACCTGCACATGCTACATGGACGAAGTAGGCAACGTTCCCAAGAAGGGCGAAGTTCTTTCATGGGCAGAATCATCGGCTGTTGTTTATGCAAACTCCGTTCTCGGTGCTCGCTGCAACAGAAACTCCGGTATCATTGAACTTTTCGGCTCAATCGTTGGCAGAGTTCCCTATTTCGGACTTGTTACCGATGAAGGCAGAAAAGCAACATGGATTGTTGAAGTTAAAACAACAAAGAAGCCCGAAGCTCAGATTCTCGGTTCGGCTATCGGTATGAAGGTTATGGAAGATGTTCCTTATATCAAGGGCCTTGATAAGTGGATAGGAACAAATCTTGACGGCGATACCAAGGCATATCTCAAGGATTTCGGTGCAGCAACCGCATCAAACGGTGCAGTTGGTCTTTATCATATCGCAAACCTCACTCCCGAAGCAGTTGAATCGGGCGAAAGCCTCATTGCTGAAGGTGCTCAGGTTTATGTTGTTGACGATG
>JAZSCO010000017.1:0-30939 GCA_045602965.1 Acutalibacteraceae bacterium
GAAGTCGGCAAAAGACTTCATCTGCGTAAGACCCCCGAGCTTAAATTTGTTGCGGATGATTCCATTGAAAGAGGAATGAAAATCGCAGGAATGCTCGGAAATATGAAAGAAAACAATGAGGAATGAAGGGGTGTCAGTCAACGAGAGTTGACCTGCATGAAACCGCAAAGCTCCTTGGAAATTCAGATAAGATTTTGCTTCTTTGCCACAGCCATCCCGACGGAGATACTCTCGGAAGTGCAACTGCTCTTGCAAGGGGTCTTCAGCAGAAAGGGAAAAAGGTGAGAATTGAATGCTCGGACAAAATTCCGGATGATTTTTCGTTTATGTTTGAAGGTCTTGAGTCCGAAGATTTCGAGCCTGAGTTTATTGTTGCAATAGATGTTGCGGATATAAAGCTCCTCGGCAGAGATTATGAGGGAAAATATGAGGGCAAGATTGATTTGTGCATAGACCATCACGGCTCAAACGTGCTCTATGCGGATAAGGTTTGTCTTGAACCGGATTCGGCATCGGCTGCGGAGATGATTTATCTTCTTCTCGGTATCATAAATGCCGAAATAACCCCCAAAATTGCTTCGTGTCTTTTCACCGGAGTTTCAACCGATACGGGTTGTTTCCGCTTTTCAAACACAACGGTGAGAACTTTTGAAATTGCGGCTCAGCTTGCAAAATTCGGTGCGGATACCTATAATATTATTCAGGTTTTCTTTGAAACAAAAACCAAAACCTATGCAGCGCTTGAGCGTCTTGCACTTGAAAGCATGCGTTTCTATTTTTCGGACAAATGCGCTCTCATCTGCGTAACTCAGGATATGTTCAGACGTTCCGGCTCCGATGAGAGCGAGGTTGACCGTCTTGCAAATCTTCCCCGTCAGGTTGAGGGAGTGCTTGTCGGCGTAACCATGAGAGAACTCAAGGACGGCAGTTTTAAGGCATCTGTCAGAACTCACGGCGACATAGATGCTTCCGCTATCTGCAAAAGGCTTGGCGGCGGCGGTCATATGGGTGCAGCAGGTTGCACACTTTACGGTTCAAAGCAAAATGCAATAAACAGCCTTCTCAAAGAAGTTCAGGCAGAAATCGATGCTTTTACTTTAATGTAATTATATATTAAGTATAAATAACCCCCGATGAAAGCAAATTTTCATCGGGGGTTATTGTTATTAAACTCAGAAAATCAAATCGAAAATTTCATCGAAGAAAGTTTTGAAGTAGTCATAAATACCGCCGAAAACTTTTTCCATGATTGCAAGGAAACCTGTGGGAGCTTCATCAACCTCTGCGTTATCCTCAAGCATCCATACCTGGCATGCGTAGAAGGGGTTTGCAGTGCCTATCATAAGACCGTCTTCAAATGAAGAGAAGGTTCTCAGACCGTGGTTATAGGGGTCGCCGAAGCCGTTGATTGTGATTGTTTCAAATGTAACACCGTCTTCCGAAACGTAAAGGTCAAAACCTCTTTCAGCGTCTTTCATGTAGCCGGCGCAATCCATGAATCCTGTAAGTGTATCGAAGAGCGTTGACATTGCAAGGTCAATCTGAGGTTCGGCTGCTGCAAATGCTGTAACTTCCGATGTTGCTTTTGCTCTTGCCATATCGGCAATTTCTTCAACGCTGTAGTTTTCGAAAAGATAGTGGAGATTGTCGGTATCTTCATCGGAAACGGACATAGCCTCAACTTCAGGCTGATTCTGAAGGTCAATAAATGTCTTGATATAACCGATGAGCGATGCCCATTCAGAGGGACTCATTGTAAGAAGGTCGCCGTTTGCAAACTGACCGATGGGCTCAAGAAGGCTGCTTGTATCAAATGTGCCTACATAAAGCTTTCCGTTGTGGTCAGCCATACGCCAGATATACTGGTTTTCATTTCTGCCGAAGCCTGAACCGAGACCTGAAATGCCTCCGTTGGGGAACATATTTGTTGCGTCGCCAACGATAAGCTCAATGTTTTCGTTCTTGTCCATGCGGTAAAGGCTTACAGACTGCTCAAGGTTTGCGTTCATGAAATCGAAGTTCGCCTTGAAGAGAATGTGTTCAAGAGGAATTTCTTCGTCGTTGTATTCGCCGATGTAGAGATAATCGTTATAAATCTGAAGAACGCCTGCGCCTGCTCTTGTTCTTTCGGGGTCAATGCCGAATGTATACTTTGCGCCGTCTTCCTTATCGCCGATAACGGGAGTCCATGTCCATTCGTTGAAATTTTCGCCCATGTTACCTCTTACGATTGCGAAGGACTGCATTGTGTTTTCATCGGGCTTGTTTTCAGGAGTACCTGTGCAGATTGAAACATAAAGTGCATCATTGAAGTCAACGATTTCCCAGATTGAACCGCCGTAAATGCTGTCGGGGAAATGATATGCGGGATAATCGAAAAGGTCATCCTGGTCAGCGATAACCGTGAATGCTTCCTGACCTGCTGAGGGATTTGACGCAATAAGAATCTGGGGACCTTCAAGTGTTACCATGCTTACAACGAGATAATCTTTGAAAGCGCAGAGACCTCTGATACCTGTGCAGATACCCTGACGGTATGCTTCGTAATAATCCTTTGCGTTGATGCCTTCATAGATAATTGTGCATTTGTCTGTTGCAGGGTCAACTTCAATGATCTTGGGAAGACCGTTAACCGAACCGCAGAAGTAAAGCTTGTCCTTGAAGGTGCATGCGTTACGAAGCTGAACCGAGTTACCGTCAACGGATTTACCCATAAGAACGGTTACTTCATTTGTCTTTGTATTGATTTTTGTGAGAAGACCGCCGGTGTTACCGCCGTCAGGCTCGCCTGTGTAGAAATGTCCGTTGAACATAACATCAAGGGTTGCGTTCATTTCGGCAGGGTCAAAATCGTTGCCGAGAACGGAGTCCATAAATCCGAGAGTAAGACCGAGTGAGTTATAGTTTGTGGAAACATAAACATAGTCGCCGTAGGGTACTGATGCCCATGCATAGTTCTGACCTCTGTCACCCTGACCCTTATCGGATGCCGAGACAGCACCTTCGCCTATGTAGTCAACAATTCCGTCAACGTCGCTCAGGCCCTTGTCGGGATGTGAAATTTTTGTGATTTCATACTCGCCTGATTTGTAAGTTATCTTGCCTGTATAAGCTCCTGCCGAGATGCCGAATACCATAACGGCAACAAGCATGAGGGAGATAACTCTCATAATCCTTTTTTTCATTTGTTTACTCCTTTGTATATATTTAGGAATGTATTAACATTCAAAGAAATTATATTTCATTAATGTTGTATTTAAGTTTTAGAAATGTTAAAAAAACATTAATATAATCGTGCGTATTTGCATAAATTCAGACAAATTGCATAGTGTGTCGTACGGTTTTGTTGAATTTTTACTGTCGAGTAATTTTTTGGCAAATATATTATTGACTTTTGCTTATTAGCGTGATAAACTATTACCGCGATAAAATGGAGGTATGTGTATGACAGGTACGCTTGTCAACTGCGTAGCGGTTATAATCGGCGGACTCATAGGTCTGCTTCTGAAAAAAGGGATAAAAGAGAGCTATGCTCAAGGAATAAATAAGTCGCTCGGAATTGCGGTTCTGATAATCGGACTCAACGGTGTTATATCCAATATGTTTACGCTCGAGAACGATGCACTTAAAAGCAGCGGCGAGCTTTTGCTGATTGTTTTTCTCGTTATCGGAACTCTTATAGGTGAGCTTTTGAAGCTTGACGATCATTTTAATTCTTTCTGCAATAAAATTGACTCCAAATTCAAAAGCGGCGGATTTGCATCGGGCTTTATTAACGGAACGATACTTTTCTGCGTTGGAGCGATGTCGATAATCGGCTCGCTCAACGACGGATTGACGGGTGACAGCTCTGTTCTTTTTGTCAAAAGCGCTCTCGATTTTGTGAATGCCGTTATATTCGGTGCAACTCTCGGATTCGGAGTTATTTTTGTGTGCATTCCCATGCTGATTTATCAGGGTGGAATAAGTTTGCTTGCGGGATCGCTAAGCGGTATATTGCAGGGTGAACTTCTTTCACAGATTTGTATGGTAGGATATGCAATAATTGTTGCGATAGGATTCAATTTCTTTCTTACCAAAAAATTTAAAACTCTCAACATGGTTCCGGCAATAATTCTTCCTGTTGTTTACCACTATATTCTCGTTCTGGTTGAACGTTTCAACTGATACGGTACTGCTTGGAAAAGCATTAAATTCAAAAAAACAAATTTGAAGACGAAAAAAAGTATTGCATTTTCAGGAAAAGTATGTTAGAATCACCAATAAAGACGCTGATTATGTAAAAAGCAAGAATCATGTGCTCGAAAATATACAAATTGTATAATCATAATATGACAAAATCAAAACGTCGGAGGACAAGAAAATGAGAATAAGAAAACAGTCACTTGGTGACAGAAACATTGTTGGTGCAAAAATCGAAGCAAGACGCAAGGAAATCAATATGAAGCAGAAGGATCTTCTTACTCAGCTTCAGATTAAGGGTGTTGACCTTAATGCATCAGGTCTTTCAAAGCTTGAAGGTCAGCTCAGATTTGTTACTGATTTTGAACTCAAGGCTCTTTCCGAAGTCCTCGATATGAGTGTTAATGAACTTCTCGGTATAGACGAATAATTTTAACCACTACTTACCCTCTTATATACAACTCCTCAAAAGAAACCGCATCCTTGAAAGGGTGCGGTTTCGCTTTTTGGCATAAAATCCGTTGACAAAAGTGATAATATAATGTAAAATTTTAATATCAAATTTATTGGAGGTAATTACCATGGTTTTAGCTGCTGTCGGCAAAAACGGCACAGGCAAGGATTTCTTCCTTGAATATGTTGCAAAAACTTATGACTTCCCCATGATTTCAATCGGTGACGTTGTAAGAGAACTCGCTGCAAAGGACGGTCTTGAACTTACCCGTGACAATCTTCACGCAACTTCAAAGAAGTATATGTCAGAAAACGGTCAGACCTTCTTCCCCGAAATGATTGTTAAGAAGATTAAGGAATCAGATGCTCCCAACTTCCTTGTTTCGGGCATTCGTCCTCCTTCAGATATCGAAGTTTTCAAGAAGGCATTCGGTGACAAGTTTGTTCTTGTTGACGTTGTTATCAGCGATGATGAAGTACGTTATCAGAGAATGCTTGCAAGAGGCTCCGAGAGAGACGGCAAGAGCGTTGAGAAGCTTCGCGAAAACGATATCCATGAAGAAGAAATCTTCCACACCAGCGAAAGCGAAAAAATGGCTGACTACATCATGAAGAATGACGGCACAGTTGACGATTTCTACGCAGGCGTTAAGGATTTCTACGATAACTATCTCAAGGCAAAGCTTGACTAAAAAAATTCAGCTTGTACGGTTTAACCGTGCAAGCTGTTTTTGCTTATAATAATAAACAACCGCCGGAATATCCGACGGTTGTTTTGATTTTATCAGATTATTTCATAAATGCGGTTAACGCCCTGGTTTGCGGTTTTGAGAATAACGTTGAGGATGCTTTCAATCTTTGAGGGCGAATCGTCTTCAAGAACACCTGCATCGATAAGTGCAAGCTTGAGTGCGTTTTCTGCAGCAAGCCATTTTTCGGTGCTGATAATTGTTTCGTCAAGCTGTTTATTGATTTCTGCAATTGCGTCTTCAACGGCAGCTTTCTTTTCTGCAGATATATCTGACTTATCGGCTTCTTCCCATGTTTTGATGTAGAGCTTTGCGGTGTTAATAAGTCTGTGTTCATTGAACTGAGGATATTCTGCGGGGTTTGAATATACATCGTGCATATTGTTGTCTGTCATTGCTCGGATTGCAAGCTTGAGAACAACGTCGTTGTTGGGAAGCTGTTCGTGTGCCTGACCCTTGAAGAACCATGTTGTGCAGGGGAGAAGACTTGTTGTTGCGTCAACAACGCCGTCAGGTGAAAGATGGTTGTGTTCGGGGTTGTTGCAGTATGTGCCCTTAGCTTTGTAGTTTTCGCCGAGGGTTTTGCCGAGGTCTGCAAAGGTTGCGCCCATAGCGGGTGAAGCTGCATGGATAATCTTGTCAGCGTTTGTTGTTTTGTAATCCTTGCAGAGTGCAACAAGGGGATGGTCGTAGCAGCAAACGTTCATAACTTCTGTGCCTTTGGACTGAAGTGTTGCAAGGTTTTCTGCGAAGTCTGCTCTTGATTCCATGAAGCGGTCAACTTTTTCAAGGATAACGGAATACGCAGGATCGGTGAGCCACTTTTCTCTTGCTGCAGGATAGTAAGCGGTGGGGCAGAGAGCCCACATGATTGTTGTTCTGCGAAGACCGACATCGGCAACGCCTTCTGCAAGACCGCCGAGAGCTGATTTAAGAACATCGTCGGGAAGAATACGAAGAACCATGTTGAGGAAATATGAGAGAGCGGTGTCGCCCATAAGGCTTACGAGAAGCTCTTCATAAAGAACATTGTCGTCATAGAAAACGCTCAGATTGTTTGTTAAAAGGTCGCCGATAATGTTTGAACCGTCGATTGCGGGAGCGATGAAAACAACTTTGTCGATAATGTCGAGGTCTTCGGGATAAGCATCGAAATGATGAACTGCAATTGTACCGCCGAGACTGATATAGCAGATTTTAACTTTTTCTGCGCCTGTCTGGGGAAGAACAACGTTATGAATATAGTTGTGGAGTTTGTCTGTTTCGTAGATAACATCGCCGAATGAGTCATAGCCGAAATAATAAAGCTTGTCTTCACCGATGATTTCGCCGAGTTCCTGAACGGGAAGGAAGCCGTAATATGCTTCTTTAACAGCAGGATCAAGTTCGCTCATGGGGCATTCGTAGCAGGGGACTTCAACCTCTGTGAGGTAGTTGCCTGCGTTGTCCTTGTGAAGAACGTAAAGAGCATTGTAAGCGCCTGTTCTCATGGCGTCGGTAAGACCGCAGTCTCTTCTCATGACAATTGATGCGAGAAGTTCGGGAAGGGCTTCCTTAACGAGAGCCATAACATCAATTTCGAGAGGCCAGCCTGTAACGTAGCCGGTATCGTCTTTGATTCTGTTGCCGTTTTCGTCGAGCATATATGTGTCATTCTGGCTCATGCCGTGAACGAGAATGACAGGGGTTTCTGTATCGAAATCCGCAATATGTTCTGTTGTGATTTCTGTTACTTCAGGAGTGTTTGCATATGCTGCAACGGAAAATACCGAAAGCACCATTGCGAGAATAAGCACTGCACTGATTAATCTTCTGAATTTCATCTGAGACACCTCTTGAACATTTTATTTAACAAAATTTTAACATACTTTTTGTATTAATTACAATTAGATTATATTACAAGGATTTGCGTTTATTTTTGTTCAAAAACACCAAGAACTGTTACATTTGTAACGTGAATCGCAGACGGTTTTTCGGAAAAAGAGAATAATTGACAGAATTTTTATGTTGTGATATATTGTTTTAAGATTAATAAAGAGGTGTTATATATGACAATTTATAAAAATAAAATTGATTTGCATATGCATACCGACAGCTCGTTTGACGGAAATTATTCAGCATTGGAAATGTGCGCTTCGGCAGTTAAAAACGGACTTTCTGTTATTGCTTTTACTGACCATTTTGACGTTGATTTTTTTGAAAGACATAATCTTGATACACGCCAGAGGACGAGTTATGAGGGTATTCTTTCCGCCCGTGAGGAATTTTCTGACAGAATCACGGTTATGAGAGGTATCGAAATGGGTCAGCCGACCTACGATGTTCCCCTTACGGAAAAATCGCTTGCAAGATACGAATATGATTTTGTTATCGGTTCAATTCATAATCTGCGTGAAATGCCTGATTTCGGCGACCTTGATTATAAGAGCATGGCTGCCGATGAAATATATTCTCTTCTCGATAAATACTTTGAAGAAGAGCTTATTCTTGCAAAGTGGAACGGTTTTGATACTCTTGCCCATCTTACATATCCTATGAGATATATCGTTCAGGCGGGCAGAAAAGAGATTGAACTGAGCCGTTATGACGGGATAACAGACGAAATTTTCAAGGTGCTTATTGCAAACGGAAAAGCTCTTGAAATCAACACAAGCGGACTGCGTCAGCCTATAGGCAAAACAATGCCAACGGAGAATTATGTCCGCAGATTCAGAGAGCTCGGCGGTGAGCTTCTCACTCTCGGCTCGGATGCTCACTTCACCGAGCATGTCGGAGCGGGCATTGATAACGGATACGAAATCGCAGAAAACTGCGGATTTGAATATGTAACCTATTTCAAGGACCGTAAACCCGTTCAGATCAAAATAGAAAAATAAGAGGTGATAATCATGGCGAAAATCACGGCAATATTCATGGCTGTTCTGACATGGTTCAACATTGTTTTATTCCCTGCAGAACCTGTTGAAGGGATCTTTGGCGAAACGGAAGAAAGAGTTCAGACCGAATTTGATGAAGGAGGATTTGTGATGGGCGAATACGACCTTGTTGTTGCTCCTTACGGTGATGACGGTAATCCCGGCACTGTTGACGCTCCTTTAAAAACATTCGAAAGAGCCAAAGAAATTCTCAAAGCCGAAAAAGCAAATAACAATGCTGTTACGGTATGGTTCAGAGAAGGCACATATGCCATAAAAGATACGGTGAATTTCACATCGACAGACAGAAGCAATGTTATTTACCGTTCTTATCCCGATGAAAAAGTTGTTTTTTCAGGCGCAAAGGAAATCAGCGGAAACTGGCGGGAAACAACAATCAACGGTGTTTCTGCGTTTGTAACGGATATGCCGGTTGAGAGTGATGACGATTATTTCCGTTCGCTTTTCAAAGACGGAAAAAGACTTTCACGCTCCAATTATCCCAAGGAAGACGTTTTCAAGGTGAAAGACCCGAAGCTTGATGAGGCTGTTGTTCCCGAAATTGACCCGAGCTTTTTTACACATTCAGCTGTTTTCTATGCATATACAGAGAATGTTATTGATTTTGCAAATCCCGGTGATATTGATGTAAAAATAATGCATTTCTGGTGCGATGAAATTCTTCCCGTTCATTTGGTTGATGCGTCAACGGGCAGAATCGAAACCCAGAAGCCGACTTCCATGACAATCAGAGTTGACGACAACTATATCTTTGAAAATGTCAGGGAAGCGCTTTCGTTGCCCGGTGAATGGTATCTTGACCGCAGTGAAGGCAAGCTTTATTATATTCCCGAGGAGGGAGATACTCTTGAAAATACCGTTTTATGGGCAGGAATGACCGAACAGCTTATGGTTTTCAAGGGTTCCGAGAACATCTCTTTCCGCGGAATAAATTTTGAAAATACCGACTGGGATCACGTTGGCAGAAACGGTGCGTTTTATAATAATATTTTTGATGAATCTCATCCTCTGCATAAGAACATAAAGTACAGCGCCGTTCATCCTCAGGCTGCCTTTGAAACTCCTGCGGCAATTTATGTTTCGGGTTCATCGGGAATTGATTTCACGGACTGCCGTTTCGAAAATATTTCTTATACTGCAATCAAGTTTGAATCCGCTTCAAAGAACTGCAATATCACAAGCTGTCTGTTCAATGAAATCGGTGCAAATGCAGTCTTTATTCACGGTGATTTTGTTGTTCCGGCAACAACGCAGAATATCAATGTCAGAGATTGCCATATCAGCAGATACGGAAGAATTTTCAATAATGCAATCGGTATTCTTCTTACCCATGCAGTTGACTGCGACCTTACTCACAACGAAATTCATGACGGATGGTATACAGGTATTTCCGTTGGCTGGAACTGGGGATATACCGACAACTCCACCAACAACATAAACATCAGCAACAATCTTATTTATAACATCGGCAACGGCTGGCTTTCCGATATGGGCGGAATATACACTCTCGGCATTCAGCCCGACACGGTTATCAGCGGAAACGTGATTTATAATGTCGGCTGCGATGAGGGTCAGTACGGTTACGGCGGATGGGGTGTCTATCTTGACGAAGGCTCAAGCGGCATTCTCGTTGAGAAAAATCTTGTTTACGATTGCTCATCGGAAACCTTCCATCAGCATTACGGCAGAGACAATATTGTAAGAAACAATATTTTTGCATTCGGCGGCGAAGGTGCATTCCTGATCACAAGACATGAGGAGCATAATTCACTCACTCTTTCAAACAATATCCTTGTTGCCGATAACGCTGCCATGTATGCTTTTAAAACAGAAAGAGATTGGTTTGTTGATGACAGCAATCTTTACTGGGATTATGCAAGCGGCGGCAATGTTCATTCGGGTTACTCGATGAGTTTCTTCGACAGAAGCACTCTCGTGATTGAAGTTGCAAGAGGATATTACAACAACGGTGTGTTTGCTGACCCGCTGTTCAAGGATGCGGCAAACCGCGACTTTACGCTTGCCGAAAACAGCCCTGCAATTGAAGCGGGATTTGAGCCCTGGACATATGACGCAGGCACGGTGACAAAATTCTGATTTTAAACGGGATTCACCCAAAAGGTGAGTCCCGATTTTCTTTTGTAACCAAATTTCCGTTCTCTAAATATACTGAAATAATGAATGGAGGTTTTTGTTATGGACAGAAGAGAAATGGAAAGGCTTATGGATAAATACAAAGCCGAAATGATAGAATTCAGCAGAAGAAACACCGTACCGCAAAGCGATGAAAGAACCCGTGAAATGAATGAGGCGATAGAAGAAGGAGGAACTTTCGAAAGGGACAGGAGTAACCCCTTGCCCAATGAAGAGAACCGGCAACGACAAACGGAGATTGAAGAAGATGAACCGATGATTCTTCCTGCTCAGGCGCAGCCTGCCGAAGAAGATTCGCAGACAGAAATAACCGCAGTTGATGTTGCCGAAAATCTTCGCAGAGCTTGCGAGTCCGTAAACGATAATTCAAGTGCGGAACAAAGGCAGAGATGCAGGGATATCAACGATTTCCTTCTTGAAAACAGCGAGAGAGGTTCTCTGAAAATTCAGGCGTTTGCGTCCGACCAGAGCTTCGGTATCGGAAGTGCAAGGGTGATGGTTTTTGTTGAACTTCCGAGCGGTAACATTGCCGTTTTTGACGGACTTACCGATGTTGACGGCATAACGCAGGCAATCCGTCTTCCTGCACCGCCGAGGTCGCTTTCGCAGTCGCCTGCACAAAACGGTGCAAGACTTCCCTATGCGGTTTATTCAATTTATGTTGAGCATCCTGATTTTGTGCGTGAGGTTTTCACGAATGTGCCTGTTTTTTCAGGCGTTGAATCGATTCAGCCTGTCAGAATGCTTGCGAAATCCGAGGGTCTTGAAGAGCCTGCACCGATAGCGGTTGATGAAAGCGGATTCACAGCGCTTCAAAGGGCGGGTGAATGATATGGCGGTAACTCCCGTAATTCCCGATTATATAACCGTTCATCTCGGTACACCGCAGTCAAACGCAAGAAACGTTACCGTGCCGTTTACCGATTATATAAAAAATGTTGCATCGAGCGAAATCTATCCTTCATGGCCTGAAAATGCGATAAGAGCAAATGTTTATGCGCAGGTTTCCTTTGCGCTTAACAGAATCTTCACCGAATATTATCGGAGCAGAGGATATAATTTTGATATAACCAATTCAACCGCATATGACCAGGCTTATGTTGACGGAAGGGATATATTTTCGAATGTTTCAAGAATTGTTGATGAGCTTTTTAATGATTATGTGACGAAGGGAAATCAGATTCAGCCTTATTTTACCGAATACTGCGATGGAAGAAGCGTTACCTGTCGGGGACTTTCTCAATGGGGAACGGTGACTCTTGCAAATCAGGGAAGAACACCTTTTCAGATTTTGCAGAATTACTACGGCAATGATGTCAATATTGTAAAAAACGCACCTGTCAGAAATATCCCCGAATCATATCCGGGCAGACTTCTTCGCCTTGGGTCATACGGCGGAGAGGATATAAGAACAATTCAGCGTCAGCTCAACAGAATCAGACGCAATTATCCCTCTATTCCTGCAATTCCCGATGCGAACGGATTTTTTGATGCGGCAACCCGTGCGGCGGTTATTCAGTTTCAGCGGATATTTAATCTTGCTCCCGACGGCATAGTCGGCAAGGCAACATGGTATAAAATCAAGCAGATTTACAATGCCGTCAAAAAAGTGTCGGAGCTTTATTCGGAGGGTATAACCATCAGCGATGTTGAACGCATATTCAGCGAAACTTTGCGCAGAGGAAGCAGAGGCAGAGACGTCAGAGCAATACAGTATTTTCTCAATTTTCTCGGCTTTTTCAATGACCGTCTGCCGCAGATAAAAGTTGACGGAGTTTTCGGCCCTGCAACGGAGAATGCAGTCCGTCAGTTTCAGAGCCAGTACGGTCTGACGGTTGACGGAATAATCGGCAGAGCCACATGGAATGCAATTCTGGATGCATATTACAGCACCCTCAATTCACTTCCCGATGAATACCGTTCTTATTCATCCCTGCTCTATCCCGGATATACCCTCACGACGGGAACAAGCGGTAATGTTGTGACGCAGATTCAGACGTTTCTGCGTGTTATAGCTCAGAACAACAAAAATGTTCCGCTGATAACTGCAGACGGTGTTTTCGGCGACAGAACGAAGGATGCGGTAATTGCGGTGCAGAAGATAGCGGGTCTTCCGCAAAACGGAGTTGTGGGACCTCTTACATGGAACGCAATAGTAAATCTCTATAATGAATACAGATAAATGATTTGCCAATAATAATCCCGTAAATGTTTTCGGGAGGGGTTAAAATAGAAAAGAAGTTTTCACAGGATTATGTAAGCAATATTTCGATGCTTGACAATGAACTGCGTCTCAAAGAAAGCTTTGATCTTGTCGGCAGAGATTTGAAAATCGATAAACACAACGCAAAGCTGTATTTCGTTGACGGCTTCTGCAAGGATGAAATCATGGTGAAAATCATGTCCTATTTCATGAATGCGGAAGAAAAGGATTTCAGGAATCTTAAGAGCGCAAGAGAGTTTGCAAATAAATATGTTCCCTATGTGGAAACGGATGTCACCTCAAGCGTGAGCGCTTTTGTCAAATCCGTTCTGTCGGGCGGAATCGGAATGATTGTTGAGGGGTATACCGAGGCAATAATCATTGATGCAAGAACTTATCCCGTGCGTTCCGTCGGCGAACCGGATAACGATAAGGTTCTTCGGGGACCTCATGACGGCTTTGTTGAAACTCTTGTTTTTAACACGGCGCTTATCCGCAGAAGAATAAGAGATACAGCTCTGACGATGGAAATTCATTCCGTCGGCAAGGTTTCTCAGACGGATGTTGTCGTTTGTTATATGAAGGGAAAAGTCAACGATAAGATGCTCAGGGCTCTGAGAAAAAAGCTTGATTCCGTCAGCATAAATTCGCTCACCATGGGTCAGCAGAGTCTTATCGACTGCCTTGTGCCCAAGCAGTGGTTCAATCCTTTTCCAAAGGTCCGCTATACCGAAAGACCCGATGCCGCAGCGGCAAGCATCCTTGAGGGAAGCATGGTGCTGATGATTGACAATTCTCCGGCGGCAATGATAATACCAACGGGTATTTTTGACTTTCTTCAGGATACAAATGATTATTATATGTCGCCTGTCATCGGTTCGTATATGAGAATAATCCGCATGGCGATTTTCGGGATGACAATGCTTCTTATACCTGTCTGGCTTCTTTTGGTTCAGAATCCCGAATTTATTCCGCCTTGGCTTGAATTTATAAAAATTGAAGAGCCGAACACCGTACCGATTGTTGCCCAGCTTTTTATTGTTGAAATTGTGATTGATGCCATGCGCCTTGCTTCAATCAATACACCGCAATCACTGAGCAGTTCTTTCGGCGTTATCGGTGCGCTTGTTCTGGGCGAGTTTGCGGTATCCGCAGGTTGGTTTGTTTCAGAGATTGTGCTTTATATGGCATTTGTTGCCCTGACCAATTTCACACAGCCGAGTTATGAACTCGGTTATGCATTCAAGCTTTTTCGAATGCTTCTCATCGGTCTTATTGCGCTTTTCAACCTTTGGGGATTCATTGCCGGCATAATCCTGATTGTCGTTGAACTTGCAACCACAAAAACCGTTACGGGTCAATGCTATCTCTATCCTCTTATACCCTTCAAAGGCTCTGCGCTGTTAAGCTTGTTACTGCGAAAACCTCTGAATAACAAGAATAACTGACAAAAATCCCCTGTGCCGAAACACAGGGGATTAACTTATTTATTCATCAGCATTCTCATGAATAGTCCGCCTTGTACCGTTCTGTGACGGAACGAAACCCATTTTCCGCTTACGGTATCGTACCAGTCTGTCATCGGAACTCTCGATGAGCTTTCGTTATATGCCTTCCAGAGAGGCGCAACGTATTCTTCGAACACTTTGTCGGAAGATGCCATGGAGGCTGTCCATACGAGCCAGTCGGATTTTGTGTAGTCCGCTCTGCTGTCGAGAGGCATGCCGTATTCGTTGAAATGCTTCATGTTGTCGTATATTTCCGCATCCATGAATTCCTGACCGAAAAGACCGCTGTTCCATACTTTATCCCATACCATATTGTATTTCATCGAATAGGAATCTGGTCTGTCAAAGGCGAGCCTTGTTGTGCCGTTTTCGTTAACTGCGGTGTTTTTCCAGATTTCTGCCATTTTAATGGCTTCGCTGCGGTAATATGCCGATTTTTCTTCATTTCCGAGCATCTTCATTATCATCGACATTCCCTGAAGACCCATGATTGCTTTGAGAGAAAGATTGCAGTTGTGTGCAAGATGACCTGCAAAGTCGTCGGTGCAAAGCTGATGACCGGGGTCTGCACCGTGCTTTATGAGATATTTGCACCATTTTTCGAGAAGAACGATATGCTCGTTTGCAAAGTCGGCATTGCCCGTGGCGAGAGCAACGTTGGTTTCCATGATGAGCATGTTTCCGCATTCTTCAACTGGCATCTGCCATTTCTCGATATCTTCCTGATTGTTTGCATAAACCTGACCGTTGAGAAGGGGATATTGACCGACATCGTGCGGTGCGAAATCAAATTTCCACATATCGCTTTCCGCAAATTTATAAACGGGACGCATCATGCCTTTTACAAGTTCGGGATTATAGATAAGATACATCGGAATTGAAGGATATGAAACGTCAACCGTTGCGGCACAGCCGTTTGAATTGCATTCTTTTGAAATGTAGAGTATATCGCCGTTTTCGTCGATGACAAGCTTATGTGCGGCAATAACCTGACGGTAAGCAAGCGAAAGCAACTCGGCATATTTTTCACCGCCCGCCTTGACGGCGTCATCATAAAGCTTATCCGCAAATTCCTTGCAACGGATTTTCAGTTCACCGTATTCATTTGCAGCTTCGCTTATGGCTTCGGTTATCGTCTGACCGTCTTTGTTCCAGTATGAGCGCAGAGGTTTTCCGAAGTATTCAATGCTTTCGATGTCGTCGTATGCAAAGTAATACATAACAGACTGGTTTTCTTTTATTGGAGCAGAAATGCTGACACGTTTGCTTCGCGAAACATCATCTGCCGCGCTTACTGCATAAGCACTGTTGCACGCAAGATAGAAATAGCCCCAGTCAATTCCTATCTGGTCACCGCTTCTGTTGAGAGGTTTCTGAACGGAATTGCCCATTTTCATGCATGTTAATGAATTAAAATTCAGTGTTTCGGTGATAACTGGACTGTCAATTTCGTCATCAAGGCAGATTCCCTCACTTGCGGAAATGTTGATTGAAACCTCATGTTCTTTACCGTCAATTGATTTGTAACATATTTCAAGATATGAAACGGGACGGGTGAGAAGTTTGTAGTCATCGGGGATGAGTGGCGTGAGAAACTTCAATTCAAGAGAAATTTTATTGTTTTCAAAAACCGCCGAAGTGGAAAGCGCATCGATATCGAGCGATATCTGTTTTATTTTTCTGATGTCCCTGTTATATCCGAGGAAAAGAAGTTCTTCACCGTCGATGTTGACAGTACCGATTATCGGATGTTCTTTGCCTGTCCAATGTTCTGTTCCCGTGTGGTTCAAAGTTGTATCGGGCGACCATATCGAAAAAAACGGGTCAACCGTAATAAGCGGAACAGACGGTGCTCTTAATTTCATTTTTATCATCCTTTCGGGGTAGTATAGCAAAATTATATAGTATGCAGATCAATAAATCAACACCAACAAGCAAAAACTCCGATGCATTTGCATCGGAGGATGGCACCCCCTGCGGGAATCGAACCCACAACTGACCCTTAGGAGGGGCCTGTTATATCCATTTAACTAAGGAGGCAGATATCAAATTAATCGCGTCAAAAATTCAGCTTAATAATTCTATCAAAAACACATTGTAAAGTCAAGCCGAAAAAAACTCCGTAATACTTTGTATATTCGGCATTTTGCCGATAAATAATACTTGAAAAATTTGACATAATAAGATAAAATAAGTAATTGGTAAAGTATGCGACTACTCAACAATAAATATTCTGAAAGGATTGAACAAAATGAGCTTACTTAACAAAAAGACATTTAACGACATCAATGCAAAGGGCAAGAAGGTTCTTGTTCGTTGCGACTTCAACGTTCCTCTCAAGGAAGGCGTTATCACAGACGAAAACAGAATCAATGCAGCTCTTCCCACAATTCAGAAACTTATAAATGACGGCGCAAAGGTTATCCTTTGCTCTCACCTCGGCAAACCCAAGAACGGTCCCGAAGCAAAGTTCTCACTTGCTCCCGTAGCAAAGAGACTCAGCGAAAAGCTCGGCAAAGAAGTTGTTTTCGCAGCTGATGACACAGTTGTCGGCGAAAACGCAAAGGCAGCAGTTGCAGCTATGAACGACGGCGATGTTGTTCTTCTTGAAAACACACGTTTCCGTGCAGAAGAAACAAAAAACGGTGAAGCATTCTCAAAGGATCTTGCAAGCCTTTGCGAAATGTATGTTAACGATGCATTCGGCGCAGCTCACAGAGCACATTGCTCAACAGTAGGTGTAACAGCATATGTTGAAGAAGCAGCAGTCGGTTACCTCATGGGTAAAGAACTCAAGTATCTCGGCAACGCTGTTGAAGATCCCGAAAGACCCTTCGTAACAATCCTCGGCGGTGCAAAGGTTGCAGATAAGCTCAACGTTATCGAAAACCTTCTCAACAAGGCTGATACTCTCATCATCGGCGGCGGCATGGCTTACACCTTCCTTGCAGCAAAGGGCTACGGCGTAGGCAAGTCACTTCTCGACGAAACAAAGATTGATTACTGCAAGGATATGCTTGCAAAGGCAGAAGCAAAAGGCGTTAAGATTCTTCTTCCCGTTGACGTTGTAACAGCAGCAGGCTTCCCCAATCCCATTGATGCTCCTATTGATACAACTGTTTACGCAGCTGATTCAATTCCCGCTGATGTTGAAGGTCTTGATATCGGACCCAAGACAGCAGAGCTTTATGCAGAAGCAGTTAAGAGCGCAAAGACCGTTGTTTGGAACGGACCCATGGGCGTTTTCGAGAATCCCACTCTCGCAGCAGGTACAATTTCCGTTGCAAAGGCACTTGCTGAAACAGATGCAGTTACCATCATCGGCGGCGGCGACTCAGCAGCTGCTGTTAACACACTCGGCTTCGGCGACAAGATGACTCACATCTCAACAGGCGGCGGTGCATCACTCGAATTCCTTGAGGGTAAGGCTCTTCCCGGCATCGAAGCAGTTAACGATAAATAATTTTTGCGACCTTTGACTTTCCCACTCACGTATCCTCAATACGATACGCTTACTGCGAAACCAAATCTCATCAAAATTTTAATAATCGTTTTGATAATGTTAAATAATTCGAAAGGACGTAAAATCCATGGATAAATCACTCCGCAGACCTGTTATTGCAGGCAACTGGAAAATGAACAACAATCCCGAGCAGACAAAAGCTCTCATCGAAGCTATGAAGCCTCTCGTTGCAGACGCAGATTGCGATGTTGTTATCTGCGCTCCCTATATTGACCTCTATGCAGCTATGGAAGCAGCAGCAGGTTCAAACATCAAAATCGGTGCTGAAAACTGCCACTGGGCAGAAAAAGGCGCATTCACAGGCGAAGTTTCCGCAGAAATGCTCAAGGCAGCAGGTGTTCCCTATGTTATCATTGGTCACTCCGAAAGAAGACAGTATTTCGGCGAAACAGATGAAACCGTACGTGACCGTGTAAGAGCTGCTCTTAACGCAGGTCTTAAGGTTATCCTTTGCGTTGGCGAAGTTCTCAAGGAAAGAGAACTCGGTATCACAGCTGAAGTTGTAAGAATGCAGACTAAGGTTGCTCTTTCAGGCGTTTCCGAAGCTGAACTTGCAAACATCATCATCGCTTATGAACCCGTTTGGGCTATCGGCACAGGTCTTACTGCTACTCCCGAGCAGGCAAACGAAGTTTGCGCCGTTATCCGTGCTCTTATTGCAGAGCTTTACACAAAGGATGCAGCTGACAAGTTTGTTATTCAGTACGGCGGTTCAATGAACGATGCAAACGCAGCAGAACTTCTTGCACAGTATGATGTTGACGGCGGTCTTATCGGCGGCGCATCACTCGTTGCAGAAAAGTTTGCAGCTATCGTTGCAGCAGCTTCGAAATAAAAATGTTCTATAGGGGTCGTTATCGGCCCCTGTATTTTTGAAAGGATGTTTGTTATGAGCAAAAAACCCGTTCTTCTTTGCATTATGGACGGTTTCGGAAAGAACGACAGCGATTACGGCAACGCAATTGTTGCGGCAAAAACTCCGAATCTTGATAAGATAATGGCTGAAAATCCCATGACATATATCGGTGCATCGGGCATGGATGTAGGTCTTCCCGACGGCCAGATGGGTAACAGCGAGGTTGGTCACACCAATATCGGTGCAGGCAGAGTTGTTTATCAGGAGCTTACAAGAATCACAAAGTCAATCAATGACGGTGATTTCTTTGAAAATGAAGCCCTTCTCGGTGCAATCGAGAACTGCAAGAAGAATAACTCCGCTCTTCACCTTATGGGTCTTCTTTCCGACGGCGGCGTTCACAGCCACAATACCCATCTTTACGGACTTCTTGAGCTTGCAAAGCGCAACGGTCTTGAAAAGGTATTCATCCATTGTCTTATGGACGGACGTGATGTTTCTCCCACATCGGGTAAAGATTTTCTTGCTGAGCTTTATAAAAAGTGCGCAGAAATCGGTGTCGGCGAAATTGCAACCGTTGAAGGCAGATACTATGCAATGGACAGAGAAAGAAAGTTTGACAGAGTTGAAAAGACCTATGTTGCAATGACAAAGCTTGAAGGTCCTAAGTTCACCTGCGCTTGCGAAATGGCTGAAAAGTCATATGCAGACGGTATCACCGATGAATTCATTGTTCCCTGCGTAAGCGAAAAGGCTGAAGCCGTTAAAGACGGCGACAGCGTTATTTTCTTCAATTTCCGTCCCGACAGAGCAAGAGAAATCACAAGAGCTTTTGTTGACCCTGCATTTGACGGTTTTGCAAGAGAAAAGAAGCTTGACCTTTTCTATGTTTGCATGACTCAGTATGAGGCGGAAATGCCCAATGTTGAGGTTGCTTATAAGCCTCAGAGAATTGATATGCCCATCGGTGAAGTTTTCAGCAAGCAGGGTATGAAGCAGCTCAGAATCGCTGAATTTACAAAGTATGCACACGTTACATTCTTCCTCAACGGCGGTGAAGAAACCGTTTATGAGGGTGAAGACAGAATTCTCATTGATTCTCCCAACGTTGCAACTTATGATATGCAGCCTGAAATGAGCGCATATATCGTTACGGATACTCTTCTTGAGAAAATTGAAGCAGATATGTATGATGCGATTGTTCTCAACTACGCTAACTGCGATATGGTTGGTCACACAGGTGTGTTTGAAGCAGCTGTTGCGGCAGTTGAGGCTGTTGACACTTGCGTCGGCAAAATCTGCGATGCAGTTTCCGCAAAGGGCGGCGTAATGCTCATTACTGCTGACCACGGTAACGCAGACAAGATGTATGAGCCCGACGGTTCACCCTTCACTGCTCATACTACAAATCCCGTTCCCTTCGTTGTTGTAGGTCATGACTGTGAGCTTAAGGAAGGCGGCAAACTTTGCGATATCGCTCCCACAATGCTCGACATTATGGGACTTGAACAGCCTGCACAGATGACAGGTGAATCACTCATTAAATGATTGACATCATCATTATTGCGTGATATAATAAGAAAAAATTAATTTTTCGGAGGATACAGATATGAAGATTAAGACTCTTGAAACAAAGAATCTCTGCGAAAGCGCTAAAAAGGGCGGCTGCGGCGAATGCCAGACATCCTGCCAGTCAGCATGCAAGACAAGCTGCGGTGTTGCTAACCAGCAGTGCGAAAGCAAGAAATAATTGATGCCTGCGATAAAGGCGACGGAACGCAAAAAGATTTTGCTTGACGTTTTTTCGCAATCGACGTATCAGCATACGCCTTCATGCGATAAAAACGCCATCCGTCATCCTTTCTCATCAGTCATCCTATAAAAAACAAAATGCCGCCACAAGGCGGCATTTTTAATAGCTTTTAACAGGTGATATACTTATGATACATTGTTATAAACTCGGCGGTCTGAATATTGTTCTTGATATCTTTTCAGGTTCGGTTCATGTTGTTGATGAAGTTGCTTACGACATAATCGAAATGTACGAAAACAAAAGCCGCGAAGAAATCATTGCAAAAATTCTTGCTGAATATCCTGACCGTGAGGATGTTACAAAGGAAGAAATCGAGGATTGCTTTGAGCAGCTTGAAGCGCTTCGCTCTGCAGGCAAGCTCTTTACTCCCGACACCTTTGAACCCATGGCAGGCGACCTTAAGAAAAAAACTTCGGGTGTTATAAAGGCGCTCTGCCTTCATATTGCACATACCTGCAATCTCAACTGCTCATACTGCTTTGCAAGCCAGGGCAATTATCACGGTGACAGAGCTGTGATGAGTTTCGAGGTTGGTAAGCGTGCGCTTGATTTTCTTATTGAAAATTCGGGCAGCCGCAGAAACCTTGAGGTTGACTTTTTCGGCGGAGAACCTCTTATGAATTTTGAGGTTGTAAAGCAACTTGTTGAGTATGCTCGTTCCGTTGAAAAGGAAGCGGGCAAAAATTTCCGCTTTACTCTCACAACAAACGGTGTACTTGTTGACCATGATGTTATTGAATTTTCTAACCGTGAAATGAGTAACGTTGTTCTCAGTCTTGACGGCAGAAAAGAAGTCCATGACCGTTTCCGTGTTGACTATGCGGGCAACGGAAGCTGGGAAAAGATTGTTCCAAAATTTCAGAAGTTTGTTCAGGCGAGAGGCAATAAGAATTACTATATGCGAGGCACATTCACCCATGCAAACCCCGATTTCCTTGAGGATATAAAAAAGATGCTTGAACTCGGATTTACGGAGCTGAGCATGGAGCCTGTTGTTTGCGCACCCGATGATCCTTCCGCACTCACTCAGGAGGATCTTCCTGTTGTTCTTGACCAGTATGAAAAACTGGCAGAGCTCATGCTTGAAAAACATAAAGAGGGCAAGCCTTTCACCTTCTATCACTATATGATAGACCTCAAAGGCGGTCCTTGCATTTACAAGAGAATTTCGGGCTGCGGTTCAGGTACGGAATATATGGCTGTCACTCCGTGGGGAGACCTTTATCCCTGTCATCAGTTTGTCGGCGAAGAAAAATTCAAGCTCGGTGATATCTGGAACGGAGTTGACAATCACGAAATTCAGAAGGATTTTGAATCCTGCAATGTTTATGCGCGCCCCGAATGTAAAGATTGCTGGGCAAAGCTCTATTGCTCGGGCGGCTGCGCCGCAAACGGTTACCATGCAACGGGCTCTGTCAAAGGCATCTATGAATACGGCTGTGAGCTTTTCAGAAAACGCATGGAATGTGCGATAATGCTCGAAGCTGCAAAGGCAGTTGAGGAATGATGAAAACCCCGATTTGCGATTTTGTAAATGAATATAAAAAAAGCCAAAAGCTACGTCTTCATATGCCGGGACACAAAGGGAAGAATTTTCTCGGCATAGAGGGGTATGACATAACCGAAATAAACGGTGCGGATGTGCTTTATGATTCAAACGGCATAATAAGAGAGAGCGAAGAAAATGCGGCAGGACTTTTCGGCACGGCCAAAACAGTTTATTCTGCCGAGGGGTCATCGCTGTCTGTCAGAGCGATGCTTTATCTTGCGTTGCTCCACGCAAAAGAAAACGACAGAAAACCGATTATTGCCGCAGGCAGAAATGCTCACCGTGTTTTTATGACCGCCGCCGCACTTCTCGATTTTGAGATTGCGTGGATATTCCCCGAAAAGAAAGACAGTATCATCTCGTGTGATATTTCATGCGATTATCTCGATGATTTTCTTTCGGGTATGACGGAAAAACCTGCCGCAGTTTATATCACAAGTCCCGATTACCTGGGCAACATTGCGGATATAAAGGGCCTTTCTGCCGTCTGCAAGAAACACGGTGTATTGCTTCTTGTTGATAATGCACACGGTGCATATCTCGGGTTTTTGCCTGAAAACATTCATCCGATTGCACTCGGTGCTGATATCTGTTGCGATTCGGCACATAAAACTCTGCCTGTTTTAACGGGCGGAGCATATCTTCACATTTCCGAAAACGCACCCGAAATAATGTCGGTTTATGCTGAAACCGCAATGTCGCTTTTCGCTTCAACCAGTCCGTCATATATCATTATGCAGTCGCTTGATATGGCGAATAAATATATTGCCGACGGTTATTGCAAAAAGCTTTCCGAAACAGCAGAATCGGTGAAGATTCTTAAAAAAAGGCTCTCGGAAAATGGATTTGAGCTTGTCGGGATTGAACCCATGAAGCTTACTCTGAGTCCGAAAAGCATCGGATATACGGGCGAAGAAATTGCAGGTATTCTTTCAGACAACGGCGTTGAATGCGAATTTTTCGATCCTGATTTTGTTGTAATGATGTTTACCCCCGAAATCGGAAAAAGTGAAATTGAGTTTATCGGAAAAATTCTTTTGAATATCGGAAAAAGAGAAAAAATAACAGAAAAACCTCCTGTTTTGTCAATTCCCGAAAGAGCTGTAACTGTAAGAGAAGCTGTGTTTTCTCCTTCTGAAGAAATTGATGTTTCGGATTCCGAGGGCAGGATTCTTGCATCGTCGGCAGTAAGCTGTCCGCCTGCAATTCCGATAACGGTTTGCGGTGAAATAATTGACGGAAATGCAATAAAATGCTTTGAATACTACGGCATAAGAAAATGCCGTGTTGTCAAAAAATAACTCTGAATAATAGCAAATCACTCTGCAACACTAAAAAGTGAAGGCAGGGTGATTTTTTTGAATGTAAAAAGAAGAATTTTTATAAGAGTAATTTCTTATTTTGTTGTGCTGTGCATGATTTTTGCGGTGTCGGGACTGTTTTCGCAAAGAGCAAAGGCGGGATATGAGGAAACTCTCGGCAAGGTCAGGATGACAAATCTCGGGTCAATGTGCGAATATTTCCGTGATATCAGTGCAGGGCTTCGTTTGCTTGCGGTTTCTGCAGATGACTCCGTTTCGGAGAGCCTTTCGTATATTGAAGCGAGGGTGATGGGGGCAAGAAGCTGTCTTAACGGATTTAACACAAAAAAAGTCAAGAATATCAGCCGTTTTCTTGATACCGTAAATAAATTTACACAGAATTTTGCAGGCACATCCGAAAAAAGAAAAATCGCAATTTATCTTTCCGAATATGCGCAGGAGGTTTACTATCATCTCAATGATATATCATCGGGAATTATGAACGGTGCATATTCACTCACGGAATACGGAAGTATTTACCGAAACGATGAAAAACCGTATTTTGAAGATTTTGCAGACTATTCAAACGGAAACGAAAAAGAGCTTTTTGATGCGGCAGCACCTGCATCTGCAACCCAAAATATATATTATTTCGGTCGGGATAAAAAGATAACTGAAGAATCCGCCAAGGAAATTGCAAGCTCGGCAACGGGAATTAACGCAGTTTTATGGAGAAACAACGAATCGGAGAGCAGAGTTTATTCATTCCGTCACGGTGATACGCTTGTTGATGTTGATAAATCGGGCATGATTTGCAGATTGATAAATCCTGTTGTTTGCAGCAGTGCAAAAATTTCTTTCGGCGAAGCGGAAGAAAAGGCAAATGAATATCTTGAGAAATCGGGGTATCGGAATCTGACGGTCTTGAGGCGTGAAAAGAGTGAATTCACCGCCTCATTTTTATTTTATCCGTTTATAAATAATGTCTTGCTTCTGACTTCTCCCGTTATCATTGAAATATGTATGTCGGGCGCTGAGGTTGTTTATCTGGATTCATGCGAGTATATAAAAAATTTCAGAGATGATGTTCACGCTCCCGAAGAAATGCCGGATATCAGTATGCTGTTGCCAGAAAATCTGACGGTGACTCGAAGTTTCTGTTGTCTGAAAGAGATAAACGGAGAGATGAAATTGTGTGTTCTTTCAATATGCAGATTCGACGGTAATAATTATTATGTCTATACAGACCCCAAATCTCTGAAGATTCTGAAAACAGAAAATGTATAATTTTTCTTTACTAAGAGAATTGTTTGTGCTAAAATAATAGCAAAAGGAGGCATAAAAATGAAAAGAATATTAAAGACGGTTTCACTCGTTATGGCATTTATCATGCTTATGCAGATTCCCTTTGCGGCAAATGCGGCATTTGATGCTCCCACTCTCACAAGAGAAGAATGGGATGAGCTTTACGAAGAGTACTGCGATGAAAACACCCTTCCTATGCTTTGTGTCGGCTCAGATGAAAAATCCGTAAGCCTTGTGTGGCATGCCGATAAGGATAAAGCTCAGCCGAAAGTACGCCTTGCAAAGAGTAAAAACATGAACGGATACGTTGAATATATCGGAAAAACAACCGAATCTGAAAATGAAGAACAGGTTGTTTGCCGTGTTACCGTTGACGGACTTGAAGAAAACACAACCTATTATTACAAATGGTATACCGACAACGGTTGGAGCGACGCCTGTAAATATGAAACCAAGTCTTTCTCTGACCATAAGGCTCTTGTAATCGGTGATATTCAGATTGGCGGTCAGTCGGAAGAATCAAGCGTTCAGTCCGATGTAGGTTACAATTGGAATAACGTGCTTGCCCATGCACTGCAGGAAAATCCCGATGTCAGCTATCTTGTTTCTCCCGGTGACAACACTTCAACGGGCAAAACCGCTGACGAATGGCAGACCCTTCTCATGCCTGCAGGAGTAAGAAGTCTTCCCATGGCTCTTGCAATCGGCAATCACGATAAAAAGGGCATGTCATATAACTATTTCACAAATATGCCCAACGAATACTACGGCAAGTATTTCGAAGGTCTTGACAGAGATTTCTGGTTCCGCTACGGCGATGTACTCTATCTTATTTTTGATGCAACATCCGCATCTGCGGCAGACCATATGGCTATGGCGAAGGAAGCTGTCGAAAAGAATTCCGATGCAAAATGGAGAATCGGTGTTATGCATCAGGCGTTGTTCGGACCTTCATTCTGCGGATTCAGCACGGAAACACAGATTCTTCTCAATGCTGTTTTCACCCCGATTTTTGATACTTATGATGTAGACCTTGTTCTCACCGGTCACAGCCATATTCAGGGCCGTTCACATTTTATGTATGAAAGTATGACAATCGGTGCTGCAAAGAGCGGAAAGACTTATACCGATCCTCTCGGCACTGTTTATCTCAACACAAATGCGGTTTGCGATCACGGCAGTTTCGAAGAATATGAGTTCCTCAATCTTCCCTATGTTGCATACAGCTTCGGCAAGAACGATGTTACAACATACACAATCCTTGATTTCAAGGGCGATACCATGGAAATCAAAACCATGAGAGGCGATAACAGTGAGCTTCTTGATTCGCTCACCATCGTTAAAACCGACGATGACCATAACGATGACGGAATCCTCAAGAAATTCCACCGTATTCTCTATAAGGTTGTTGAAGTTCTCGGATGGGTATATCTTGAAGGCGATAAAATCACTGTTGCCATCAGAGGCGGACATTTCTAAAAAATTAAGTGCTGTCTTTCACTGAAAGACAGCACTTTTGCTTCTTGATATTAATGTTTCTTACGCAACCTGATGCGCACTGCCTGAGCCCTGAACGAGAGTCAGAACAGGTTCATCCTCGAAAAAATCTTCGTGTGCTCTTGACTGGATGTGTGCGTGAACTGCAGCTTTTTCTCTCTGCTTACGGATGCGACGGTTGCGAAGATGAATCTTTATTGCTCTTGCAAGTTTCACTTCAAATGCAACAACCTTCTTTTCGTTGATAAATCCGACTATCAGCAGTACAACTGCTGCAAATTCCAATATTGTTACGATAATATCTGCAAATGTCATTTTGAAATCCTCCTTAGCGAACAAAAACATTTGTTCTGTGATTGTTATTATAGCAGACGAACATTCGTTTGTCAATACAAATGTTCGATTTTTCGGGAACTTTTTATTTTCAACATCATTATACCACAACATATGTTGCTTGTCAATTGATTATACCACAACAAGTAGTGGTTGGTTGTAAAAAATTATCTGCAAAAAGCAAATAATTTCAACAAAAATCACAAAAAATCTTCTGTTTTGTACCGAACATGATTTTGTTCGTCTGTTTCATTGTCTTCATTATAGCAGGATGTGTGTCCCATAAAAAGGACTTTTAAAGAACTTTTGAAAGATTTTTTAAATGGCAGAACACAAAATAAAAATATTTACTTTTAGAATAGTTAATGTTAAAATCAATTCATAGCATACAATTGTTAGTGGGAATTACTGATAAAGGAGAGAAAAAATATGAAAATCAGATTCAAAAAAACTGTTTGCGTAATTCTTGCGTTCAGCATGATTTTCGGTGCTTCGACTTTTGCTTTTGCGCAGGATACGGCGGCGGATAACAGCGGAATTATTTTTGTTTCAAACGCAATTAATAATCTTCTTAATGCTGTTTTTATGGGATTTGGTGCACTTTTCCCCAAGGATTTTGAAACGGTTGAAGAATATTATGCAGGCGAAAGCGAAAATTTTTATGAGGGTACAGAAAAGTTTCTTGATGACCCCGCCGAGAATGCAAAATGGTATCTCGGATTCGGCAAGGCGAGCATGGTGCCCGAAAACCTCAGAGACGGCTCAAAGGAATATTACACAGGCGGTTATTTTACCCAGAAGATAAACGGTGTGTATGATGACCAGGGCGCAAATGCGGTTGCAATAAATGATAATTCGGGCAGGGGCACGGTTGTTATGGTGTCAATTGACGGCATCGGTGTCTGTAATGCCGATGTGCGCGAAATGCGTGCCGAAGCAGAACGCAAACTTAAAGAAGAAGGCGTTAAAAGTGATATTGTTGCAATCAACATCAACAGTACTCATTGCCACACCGTAATTGATACGCAGGGATTCGGTCTTGAGCCTCTCATCAAAACCGTATTCAGGAATCTTTTCTCATTCCTTCCGTTTGTTGAAAAAGCAAAGAGCACTGACCCCGAATTTTACGAGTATATGATTGACGGAGCATCCGATGCTATTGTTGAAGCATATCTTAATATGGAATCGGGCGAGCTTTATTATTTTGAAACTGTCGGTATCGGCAGAAGCGAAAGAAACGGCAATTATCCTGACGATGAATATGACTATATTTTCAATAAGAGATATGATATGGAAGGCTATCAGCATGTAATTGCCTGTTTCAAATTTGTTCCCGACAATGCAGAATCAAGACCTACGGTGCTTGCAAATTTCGGCGGACATCCCACGACGATCGACAGAGCAACAAAGCTTCTTTCCGCAGACTATCCTCATTATATGGAAGAAAAAGTTGACGAAGCGGGCATGAATTTTGCTTTCGTTCAGGGCGCA
This sequence comes from Acutalibacteraceae bacterium, assembly GCA_045602965.1. Classification (GTDB taxonomy): domain Bacteria; phylum Bacillota; class Clostridia; order Oscillospirales; family Acutalibacteraceae; genus CAG-177. The sequence goes on from JAZSCO010000017.1 coordinate 27,854, forward strand.
CAAGCTCCGATTTCGGTTAATAAGGGCGGAGTTCAGACTCAGGAAATCATTGATGAAATCAACGCTCAGATTGCAGAAGATCCCAGAGTTCAGGATTACGCTGCTGCAAAGAAGCTCGGCTATGAGTTTGCAAGACTTGTGCTTGAAGCTGAAAAGAATGCGAGACCCGTCGCTCCCGTAATCAACGTCAGAATGGCTGAGGTTACAATTCCCCTTGAATACGGTCTTATGGAACTCGGTGCTGTTTCGGGTCTTCTCGGAATGACTGTTGTCCGTGACAAAAATGCACCCGGAAAATTCTCAATCATCAGCGAAGTCGGTTATCTTGAATTCGGAAAAGATATCGTTATGCTTACCGTTCCCGGAGAGCTTGTTCCCCAGCTTGTTTACGGTAATGTTGTTGATAAAACTCAGTCATATCTCGGCAAGGACTGGGAGCTCGATTACACTTCAGATCTTGTCGGAGAAGGAAAAACTGTTCTCGTAATGGGACTTTGCAACGATGCAATCGGTTATATCGTTCCCGATAACGATTATGCTCCGTTTATTGCCGATTCGCTCTGGAATACGGATATGGGTGAAAAGCTTTTCGGAAAGCCTCAGCGTCATTATGAGGAAATGCTTTCGGCAGGTAGCACCGCAGGCTCAACCGTTATAGGTGCATTGAACGAAGTTGTAAATGAAGTAAAATAAAAAGGCAAACACCGGAATGCATTGGATAATCTTTGCATTCCGGTGCTTTTTATCTTGTTTTTGAATTTTTTTAACGATTCCTTTGACAGTACAAAACGGATCAGGGTTTCGGAATATCGTTTAATTTTTTATCCAGCTTTTAATAAGCAGTGCTACCCTTTCCGTTGCGTTGCCGTCGCAGGCGGAAAGCTGTTCAGCTCTGAATTTTTCTATTTTATCCGAAGGCGGATTATCTGCGGTTTTTCTGATGCAATCCAGTAATTTCTTGCTTTCCGTAACCATTTCTCCCGGAAGTCCGTCAGGGAAATCAAGGTAGAAACCTCTTTCGTATTTCTTGTAATCGGGACAGTAGAAAACAGTCGGTACGGAAAGCAGAGTTGCGTCGTAAATAACTGAAGAATAATCGGTTATGATAACTTCGCAGGCTGCAGTCAGCTCAAGAGTTGAATCGCCTGATAAATCAAGGATATTCGGATATTTTCCGTTTTCGAAACGGTAGTCCATGAGAGGATGTCGGCGGATGATGAAAACTTCGTCATCGTGCATGGAGCGGCTGAGTTCAGCCCAGTCAATTTCGGGATTATACTCAACTCTTTTTCCGTCTTCTTCTCTGAAAGTGGGGCAATAGAGATAAATTTTTTTGCCTTTTAAGTCGGGATGCTTATTAAAAATATTTTTACGCATTCCGTCTGCCGAATTTATGAGAGAATCTGTTCTCGGAAGACCGAGAGCAAGGCAGATATCCTTGCTTATTCCGAATGCGTTTGCATAGCTTTCGCGGCATTTTTCGGCAGTAACGACAACTGCAGAATATTGAGCATGGGTTGATTTTTCTTCTTCGGGCGTGAGTTGTGACGGGGCATCAAGACCGAACTTTTTGAAAGCACCGCAGGCGTGCCATATCTGAATAAGCTTCTGATTCTTGCGAAGCTTGATGACTCTCATATATCTCACATAGTCGTCCGTTACGATAACCCTGCTTGTCATGAGATAAAAATATGCAAGGGGTTTTATTTTAACGGAATGGGGGAGCTTATGGGCAAAGATGATTTTCTTGGCATCAAGCGAATCATAAACAGCCTTTGCGTTTTCGAGAAGTTTTCCGTCTGCTCTTACGGAATAGAATAAAACAACGTTGCGCAAGGGAAGAATCGAGCAGAATGCGCGCCATATTTTATTGAGAAGCCTGAGAATTTTTCGTCTGTTGCGGACACTCAGCAGTTTTTTGATAAGATTTTTCATCGAATTCCTCCGGAAATTTCTTGATTATATTCTAATATACACCGTAATTTTTTACAATAGGAAAATATAAAATGGTCGGAAGAAAAAATTTAAAATTTTCTTTAAAAAGGTGTTGACTTTTTCGCTTGATTGTGTATAATATATATCCGTAGCCCAGTTGCGAGTTACATTGGGGAATAGTGTAACGGTAGCACGACAGACTCTGACTCTGTTTGTTGGGGTTCAAATCCCTATTCCCCAGCCAGTAAAAACCAAGTCGTATGACTTGGTTTTTTTATTTGTAAAAATTAAAAGAAAACTTTTTTGCACTTCTGTGCACAGGAGTTTTTATTAATATTTGAAGTCTGTGTATTTAACGGTTGTTTCAAGGTCGGCTGTAGCGGTTTTGACCTTTGCGATTGAGTATTTTACATCGTTGAGTGTTGCCGTCATTTTTATGTTGTGTGTGACTGAAACAAAGTGATTGTTTGACGCATTGATTTTCGCTTTGATTGTTACGCTTGTTGTTTTAACCGTAATCGCGCCTACTCCTGCTCCCGCTTCGGCAAGACCTGCACGGATTTCATCAACATCTTTATAGTCTTTTGTGAATCTGCCGAGCGCGCTGCTTCCCTTGAGAGGATTTGTTTCGTTTTTAACGGTTATTGTGATTTCGTAATATTTGCCGTCATCCGAAAGTTTGCATGTAGCCGATGTCACATCCGATGCTTTAAGACTGCTTTTAACGAGCGAAACGCCGTCAAACTTGCCTTTCTTGACCGTTTCGGAAGTGCTGCCCTCGCCGAGAAAATCGCCGACGGTTTCTCTGACTGCATCAATGCTTGCAAGCAGACCCATGTTAAGATTGCTCAATACCGTGTTGGTTGCCTTCTTATATCCGGGTTTTGAGGTTGAAGCAACCGATGCCGCCGTATTATAAAGTTTTACAATATCTTCTTTCTTTGTGGGCGCCGTAACCTGCTTTTTAGTGGTAGTCGGTTTCTTTGTACTGGTTGGTTTCTTGGTTGTGGTCGGCTTCTTGGTAGTTGTAGGCTTTGCGGTTGTGGTCGGTTTTTTGGTTGTTGTGGGTTTTTGAGTGGTAGTAGTTGTTGTCAGTTTTTCTGTGGTTGTTTCCGTTGTGGTCTCTGCGGTGGTTTCGGCAGTTGTTTCTT
>JAZSCO010000018.1:0-2139 GCA_045602965.1 Acutalibacteraceae bacterium
ATCTCTTCCGAAATTTGCTTCTAAATTTTCAAATCCGATTATTACATTTTCTCCTGACTCGGATTTTGCCATTATATCATAGAAAGATCCGCTTTCGGAAAGAACTTCATCTATATCAATATTACCTAAATCAGCACCTACATTGAAAGCATCTTGCATTTCTTCATCTGTCAGATAATCCCAGTCTGAAGGTTTAATATAAGAAACACCTAAGAATTCATTGCTGTAAACATCTCCGATGATTGTTCCGCGTGAGAGTTCTTTTTCAAAATTGTTGCTTCCGCCGCCACAAGCAGCAAGACTTAAAATCATGGAGAGGGCCATAAGAATTGCAATTAATCTTTTCATTTTACTATCCTCCATATCGGAATTTTGTTGAAATTTGTGTTTGTTCACCTTGATTTGAATTATACAATATCAAAGAATTAAAAACAAGGAAGAAATAATTAAAATCTTTATAAGATTTCATTAAGCTTATTTAAGAAAGCTTCTTCGCCGAAGGTGTTTATTTTAAAGAAGGCTGCTTGGCTTCCTCCCGAAGTAATTGCTGAGAGAAAAATCGGACCGTTGCCGTTTTGGAACAAAGTAATGTTCATGCTTACGCGGTTGCTGCCCGAATAACTGTAACGTTCAAAAACTCTGACGCTGCATCGCGCATCTCCGTTTGAAAAATCACTTGTTTCTTCCATCGTAGCGCTGATGCTTCCCCTTAAAATACCGTCTTCAATATTTTGCAGAATCTGATTAAAATTGCCGTTAAGTGTTTTTTCAAGTTTTGCCATTTATAAATACCACCTTACTTTTTTAAGATAGACAAAAAGGAGTTGCATAAAAGCAACTCCTTGAAAAATTATTACAGCTTCATTGCAACGTCCCATGCGCCCCAGATAACGGTACGGAGATTGCCGACTTTAGCAGCATCGCCGATAACGTGAACATGCTTGCTCTTGGGTGCAAGGGGAGTGGGAACATAACCGACAGACATGATAACCGAATCAGTGGGAATATCAAATGTCTTGCCTTCTTTGTCCTTAACCTTAACGCTGCCGTTGTTGATTTCGCAGAGTGATGTTTCAAGATGAACGGGAACTTTGTTTGTCTTGAAGAAATCTCTGAGATAACTTGTGTTTGCAAGTGCAACACCGGGAGTTGTTACAAGGTCATCCTGCATTTCAACGATTGTGGGTTTCTTGCCGTTGAGATAAAGTTCGTAAGCGATTTCACAGCCTGTAAGTCCACCGCCGATAACAGTAACGTTTTCGCCGACTTCTGCATTACCGAGAAGGAAATCAACAGCTTCAATTGCAGTGTCTGCGCCCTTAACAGGAATCTTTCTTGCTTTTGAACCGGTTGCAACGATAACTTCATCAGCACCGAGTGAGTTAATATCTTTAACTTCTGTGTTCATCTTAACTTCGATGGGAAGCTTTGCAACTTCGCGGATGTACCATGCAATAAGATCGCGGTCTTTCTCTTTGAATGAGGGTGCTGCTGCAGCGATGAAAACCCCGGCGAGCTTGCCGCTCTTTTCATAAGGGGTTACGGAATGACCGCGTTTTGCGCAAACAATTGCAGCTTCCATACCGCCGATACCGCCGCCGATAACAGCGATTTTCTTTGATTTTTTAGCAGGTTTAAGATTGTATTTCTTTGACTGCATAGTTTCAGGGTTAAGTGCACAACGAGCAAGACCCATTGTGTCGAAAAGATCCTGAGTGTTGGCATGACCCTTTGATGATGAGAAGTTGAAGCAACCGCTGTGGCAACAGATGCAAGGCTTGATGTCTTCAAGTCTGTCTTCGATAATCTTGGTAATCCATTCGGGGTCTGTAAGGAACTGACGTGCAACGCCTACGCCATCAATCTTACCTTCGGCAATTGCTTTTGCGCCAACATCAGGTTCCATACGGCCTGCGCATACAACGGGAATATCAACAAATTTTTTGATGTGAGCAACATCTTCAAGGTTGCAGTTCTGAGGCATATACATGGGGGGATGAGCCCAGTACCATGAGTCATATGTACCGTTATCGGCATTGAGCATATCATAACCCATATCCTGAAGATATTTTGCAGCCTTTTCGGATTCTTCCATGTTACGACCGACTTCTGTATAATCTTCTCCGGGCATAGCGCCTT
>JAZSCO010000019.1:0-15263 GCA_045602965.1 Acutalibacteraceae bacterium
AGAACAATTGTTGAAAAAATGCTTAACGAAAAATTGGCTGAATTTTTCGAAGAAAATCCTGCTGTTGCAAAAATAGTGGTTGAAAAAGCAATGACTGCATCCCGTGCAAGAGAAGCAGCAAAGCGTGCGAGAGATAATACAAGAAGAAAGTCTGCTTTGGAAAGCAGCACCCTTCCCGGTAAATTGGCTGACTGTTCATCAAGGGATACGGAGTTTACCGAAATATATATCGTCGAAGGAGATTCTGCAGGCGGCAGTGCAAAGCAGGGACGTGACAGACGTTTCCAGGCTATTCTTCCACTGTGGGGTAAGATGCTTAACGTTGAAAAAGCACGCCTTGACAGAGTTATCGGTAACGAAAAGCTTCAGCCCGTTGTTATGGCTCTCGGAACAGGTATCGGTGACGATTTCGATATCAGCAAAATCCGTTACGAAAAAGTTGTTATCATGGCCGATGCCGACGTTGACGGTGCTCATATCAGAACACTTCTCCTCACATTCTTCTTCCGTTATATGCGTCCTCTCATTGAAGAAGGCCACGTTTTCCTTGCACAGCCTCCTCTTTTCAAAATCAGCAAGGGCAAGAAGTTTGCATACGCATTCTCCGATGAAGAACGCGATCAGAAAATCGAAGAATTCGGCGGAAGCTGCGATATCCAGAGATACAAAGGTCTCGGTGAAATGGACCCCGAACAGCTCTGGGAAACAACCATGGATCCCGCAACAAGAATTATGCTCCGCGTAACTCTTGAAGATGCCATGGAAGCTGACGAAACCTTCTCAATCCTTATGGGTGACAAGGTTGAACCCAGACGTGAATTCATCGAACAGAACGCAAAATTTGTTTCAAATCTCGACATTTAATTTTAAGAAAGGACTGATATAACATGAGTTTTGGCGACGCAAGAGATACCCAGAAAATTATAAATGTTGACCTGAACAAAGAAGTACGTCAGGCTTTTCTTGACTATTCTATGTCGGTTATCACATCCCGCGCACTCCCCGATGTAAGAGACGGTCTCAAACCCGTTCACAGAAGAATTCTTTATACAATGCACGAAAACGGTCTTACCCCCGATAAGGCATACAGAAAGTGCGCCGATACCGTAGGTTCCGTTCTCGGTAGATATCATCCCCACGGCGACGCATCGGTTTACGATGCAATGGTACGTCTTGCTCAGACATTCTCAATGAGATACACTCTCGTTGACGGTCACGGTAACTTCGGTTCGGTTGACGGCGACCCCCCTGCTGCATACCGTTATACAGAGTCAAGAATGAGCAAGATGGCTCTGCGTATGCTCACCGATATCGATAAGGACACCGTTGATTTCACTACAAACTACGACGACCCTCTTAAAGAACCCGTCGTTCTTCCTTCAAGATTCCCCAACCTTCTTGTTAACGGCTCGGTCGGTATCGCTGAAGGTATGGCAACAAATATTCCTCCCCACAATCTCGGCGAGGTTGTTGACGGAATGTGCGCCATGATTGACGACCCCGATATCACTCTTGAAGGACTTATGGAGCATATTCAGGGTCCTGACTTCCCCACAAACGGCGTTATCATGGGCAGAGCCGGAATCAGAGCCGCTTACGGCACGGGCAGAGGCAAAATCACTCTGCGTGCAAAGGCGGAAATCGTTGAAAAGAAAAACGGCAGATTCGAAATTCAAGTTACTGAAATTCCCTATATGGTCAACAAAGCAAAGCTTATCGAAAGCATTGCGGACCTTGTTAAAGAAAAGAGAATTGAAGGCATTTCCGACGTTAATGACTACTCCTCAAAGAAGGGTATGCTCATTTCAATTGACCTCAAGAGAGATGCAAATCCGCAGGTTGTTCTCAACAAGCTTTTCAGCTTCACACAGCTCCAGACAACCTTCGGCGTTATCATGATTGCTCTTGTCAACGGCGAACCCAAACAGCTCACACTCAAGGAAGTTCTCGGTCACTATATCAAGTTCCAGGAAGAAGTTATCATCCGCAGAACAAGATATGACCTCAAAAAAGCTCAGGACAGAGCGCATATCCTTGAAGGTCTTGCAAAGGCTATTGATATCGTTGACGATATCATCGCAACAATCAGAGCCTGTAAGGGCGGTCAGGCAGAAGCAAAGCAGGCTCTTATGGACAAGTTCGAGTTTGACGAACCTCAGGCAGCAGCTATCGTTGCTTTCCGTTTAGGTCAGCTCGCAGGTCTTGAAATCCTCAAAATCCAGAACGAACTCGATGAACTCAAAACAAAGATTGCCGAATTCCTCGAAATTCTCGCAGACGAAGCAAAAGTTCTCGAAATCGTTAAAACGGAAGCAATGGCTGTCCGTGATAAATTCGCAGACGAAAGAAAAACAGAAATCGTCAATGTTTCGGGCGAGGTTGATATCGAAGACCTCATTCCCGAAGAAACCTGCGTATTCACTCTCACAGATATGGGTTACATCAAACGTATTCCCATGGATGAATACAAGCAGCAGCGCAGAGGCGGCAAAGGCGTCAAGGGTCTCACACGCAGAGATGAAGATATCGTCAAGACTATGTTCACCTGCTCAACCCATGACTATATCATGTTCTTCACCACAAAGGGCAAGACATACAGACTCAAGGGCTACGAAATTCCCGAGGGTTCACGTCAGAGCCGCGGCATGAATATTGTCAACCTTCTTCCGCTTGAAGACGGTGAACGTGTTTCCGCAATGATAAGAGTTCCTGAATTTGGCGAAGATAATTATTATCTCTGCATGCTCACAAGAAACGGCATTATCAAGCGCACAGAGCTTGATGCTTATAAGAACGTACGCCGCAACGGTGTTATCGCAATCAATCTTGATGACGATGACGAACTTGTATGGGTTAAGCTCACAGAGGGCGGCGAAAACCTCATCATCGCTACAAAGAAAGGCATGAGCATCGCTTTCCGTGAGGACGATGCAAGAGTTATCGGACGTACCGCAAGAGGTGTTAAGGCTCTCAAGCTCAAAGAGGGCGACTGCGTAATCGGTATGGATATCCTCACAGAGGGCAAGAAAGTTCTCACCGTCAGCGAAACAGGATACGGCAGACTGAGCGACATCGAAGATTACAGACTTCAGAACAGAGGCGGTTCGGGTCTTACAAACTACCACGTTGCAAAATACGGTGACGTTGCCGCAATCGAGGTTGTTGACCCTGCAGATGACCTCATGCTCATCGCGTCTGACGGTATCATCATCAGAATTCCGCTTGAAACAGTCCGCCTTTGTGCAAGACCCTCAAAGGGTGTCCGCGTAATGAAGGTCACCGAAGGCGAAAAACTCATCACGGTTGTTTCCGTTGAAAACGAAGGCGAACCCGATGAAATTCCCGAAGATACCGACGGCGAAAACGCTCAAAATTCTTCAGAGGAAATAACAGAATAAATATACAATATTTTATAAAAAGTTTTGAATAAATACTTGATATATTGAATAATATTTGTTATTATTTGAAAAGTAGACGCTAAAAAAGTCGCATTTGAAAAAAAGGAGATGATTTTTTGAATATCGCTTTGATTGCACACGATGCAAAAAAAGAACTCATGACAGAATTTTGTATAGCTTATTGCGGAATATTAAGCCGTCATAATCTCTATGCAACAGGAACAACAGGCAAAATCGTTGCAGAAGCAACAGGTCTTGAGATTACCCGTTTTTTAAGCGGCATTCAGGGCGGCGATGAGCAGATTGCTTCGAGAATCGCCTGCAACGAAATCGACATCCTTCTTCTTTTCCGTGATCCTTTGACCGCAAAGCCTCACGAGCCTAACGAAGCAACGCTTCTCAGGCTGTGCGATGTACACAATGTCCCCGTTGCAACAAATATTGCAACAGCGGAAGCTCTGATTCATTCACTTGCCAGAGGAGATCTGGATTGGCGAGAAATCGTCAACCCCAAGAAGATTTAATCTTCGGGAAGCACTCCTTCGGGCATACCTGTGATTTTTAGGGAGTAGCTATATAAAGCTACTCCTTTTTCACCATTTAATCTATAAGTCTAAAAAGGAAGAAAAAATATGGCTTTAGTTACAAAAGCTGTCAAGGGCACTCAGGATTTGCTCCCTGCCGACAGCTATAAAAATCAGTTTATCGAATCAACAATGCTTGATATCGCTTCAAAATTCGGCTTCAAAGAAGTCAGAACTCCCGTTTTTGAACATACTGAGCTTTTTCAGAGAGGCGTCGGCGAAACAACCGACGTTGTCCAGAAGGAAATGTACACCTTCAACGATAAGGGCGAGCGTTCAATCACTCTCCGTCCCGAAGGCACTGCCGGTGCGGTAAGAGCCTTCCTTGAGCACGGTCTTTTCAACGAAGCTCTCCCCTCAAAGATGTGCTATCTCACTTCATGCTATCGCTACGAAAAGCCTCAGGCAGGCAGACTGCGTGAATTCCACCAGTTCGGCGTTGAAGTTTTCGGTGCAGGCGCACCTGCCGCCGATGCAGAGGTGATCTCCGTTGCCAACGAGATTTTCGCATTCCTCGGCGTTCAGAATCTTAAGCTTGAAATCAACTCAATCGGATGTCCCGAATGCAGAAAGAATTACCACAAGGCTCTCAAGGAATACTTTGAGTCAAAGAAAGAGAATCTTTGCGGCACCTGCCTTGAAAGACTCGAAAAGAATCCCATGAGAATTCTTGACTGCAAGAGCCCCGTTTGTTCTGATATAACAAAGGATGCCCCCGTTATTCTCGACTATGTATGCGACGAGTGCTCGGCTCACTTTGAAAGCGTTAAGAAATATCTTGACGTGATGAATATTGAATATAAAGTCAATCCCAGAATCGTAAGAGGTCTTGATTATTATTCGAGAACCGTTTTCGAATTTGTTTCAACCGAAATCGGTGCACAGGGTACAGTCTGCGGCGGCGGAAGATACGACGGTCTTGTTGAGGAGCTCGGCGGTCCGCACACTCCCGCACTCGGCTTCGGAATGGGTATCGAAAGACTTCTTCTTCTCCTCAAGGCACAGAATATCGAAATCCCCGAGCCTTCAGGTTGCGACCTTTATATTGCTCCCATGGGCGATGCCGCATCCCTTGAAGCGATGAGAATCGTTTCTGACCTTCGTGCAAACGGTGTTTCGGCTCAGACCGACGTTGTAGGCCGTTCGCTCAAAGCACAGATGAAGTACGCCGATAAAATCGGTGCAAAGTACACAATGGTGCTCGGTGACAATGAAATTGCCGAAGGCAAAGCAAAAATCAAGAATATGAACACAGGCGAAGCAAACGAAACAGAGCTTGCCGACCTTGGAGAAAACTTCATGGAATTCCTTGTCCGTGAAGCAACGGCAGCTCTCGGCGAAAGCCTTGACCTTGAAGGCGTTGACCTTTCGGGTTTGCTCAATTTTTAACATATGAGGTAAAACATTATGGATTTTATGACAGGTCTTAAAAGAACCCATTACTGCGGCGACCTCCGTCTTGCCGATGCAGGTAAAACCGTTACCGTTGCAGGCTGGGTACAGCGTCAGAGAGACCTCGGCGCACTCATTTTTATTGATTTAAGAGACAGAGAAGGCATCGTTCAGCTTGCTTTTGATGAATCCACCGCAAAGGAAGTTTTTGAAAAAGCAGCTTCGGCAAGAAGCGAATATGTTCTCATGGCTCAGGGTGTTGTAAGAGAACGTTCCGCAAAGAATACCGAAATCCCCACGGGCGAGATTGAAATCGAAGTAACCGACCTTCGTGTGCTCGCAAAGAGCGAAACTCCTCCGTTTGAAATTATCGAAGACTGCCAGACAGCAGAACTTACAAGACTTAAGTACCGCTATCTTGACCTTCGCAGACCCGACCTTCAGAAGAACATTCTTCTGCGTCACAAGATAACAAAGACTACACGTGACTATTTTGATGAAAACGGCTTCATCGAAATCGAAACTCCCATTCTTATCAAATCAACTCCCGAAGGTGCAAGAGACTATCTCGTACCCAGCCGTATTCACAAGGGCAAATTCTACGCTCTTCCCCAGTCGCCTCAGCTTTACAAGCAGCTTTCAATGGTTGCAGGCTTTGACAGATATATGCAGATTGCACGCTGCTTCCGTGACGAAGACCTCCGTGCAGACCGTCAGCCCGAATTCACCCAGATTGACCTTGAAATGTCGTTCGTTGATATGGAAGACGTTCTTGCAATCGGCGAAGGCTATATCGAAAGAGTTTTCCGTGAAGCTATCGGCGCAGAAATCAAGCTTCCCCTTCCCCGTCTTACATTCAAAGAAGCTATGGAAAGATACGGAAGCGACAAGCCCGATACTCGCTACGGCATGGAAATCTATGACCTGAGCGAAACCGTAAAGGGTTGCGGATTCGGAGTTTTCACAGGCGCACTCGAAGCAGGCGGCAGCGTAAGAGGTATCACAGCAAAGAACGCTTTCAATATTCTCACAAGAAAAGAAATTGACAAGCTCACCGAAATGGTAAGAGGCATCGGCGCAAAAGGTCTTGCATGGGCAAGAATTGCCGAAGACGGCACAGTTGCTTCCTCATTCGCAAAGTTCATGACAGACGAAGAAATGGCTGCCATCTGCGAAAAGGCAGACGCAAAAGCAGGCGACGTTATCCTCATTATCGGCGACGGCAAGAACGGAACAGTTCTTTCTGTTCTCGGTGCACTCCGTCAGGCAGTTGCAAAGAAGCTTGACATTATTCCCGAAAATCAATATAATCTTCTCTGGATTACCGAATTCCCCTTCTTTGACTGGGACGAAGACAGTCAGCAGTTTGTTGCAATGCACCATCCGTTCACATCTCCCATGGATGAATGCCTCGACTATCTCGAAACAGACAAGGGTGCGGTAAGAGCAAAGGCATATGACCTTGTTCTCAACGGCGTTGAACTTTGCTCAGGTTCAATCAGAATCACAAACCCTGACCTTCAGGCAAGAATTTTCTCCCTTCTCGGTCTTTCCGACGAAGAGGCACATAATAAATTCGGTTACCTTCTCGATGCATTCAAATACGGCGCACCTCCTCACGGCGGTATGGGCATCGGTCTTGACAGACTCGTTATGCAGATGCTCGGCTGCGAATCGCTCAGAGACGTAATTGCATATCCCAAGGTTCAGAATGCAAGCGAACCCATGACGGAATGCCCCGCAACCGTTGACGGTGTTCAGCTTGACGACCTCGGAATTGCAATAAGTGCAACCGAAGAATAATTTGCATATAATATACAGCAAACAAAATTCACTAATTATTTTCCACACGGAAGGATGACTATATCATGGCAAGAGTTTACAATTTTTCGGCAGGCCCCTCAATGCTTCCCGAGAGCGTACTCAACAGAGCCGCAGCGGAAATGCTCGATTATAAGGGCAGCGGTCAGTCAGTTCTCGAAATGAGCCACCGTTCAAAGGTGTATGAGGAAATCATTTTCGGTGCCCGTGACCTTTTCAAAGAGGTTATGAACATCCCTGATAACTATAAGGTTATCTTCTGTCAGGGCGGCGCCTCAACTCAGTTTGCGGCTATCCCCCTCAACTTCCTCAACGGAAGCGGCAAGGCTGACTATGTTCTTTCGGGTCAGTTCTCCACAAAGGCATATAAAGAGGCCTGCAAATACGGCGACATCAAGGTTGTTGCATCCTCAAAGGAACAGAATTTCTCATGCATTCCCGAGCTTGACAAATCAACCTTTACCCCCGATGCAGACTATTTCTACATCTGCCAGAACAACACAATCTACGGCACACGCTTCGCAGAGCTTCCCGACACAGGAAACGTTCCCCTCGTAGCAGACGTTTCATCATGCTTCCTTTCAGAGCCCATGGACGTTTCAAAATACGGCGTAATGTACGGCGGCGCACAGAAAAACGTTGCTCCCGCAGGTCTTACGGTTGTTATCGTTCGTGAGGACCTTCTCGGCAACGCAAGGGACTACACTCCCACAATGCTCGACTACAAGACCCTCGCTGACAACGATTCAATGTACAACACTCCGCCCTGCTATTCAATCTATATGTGCAAGCTCGTTCTTGAATGGATAAAGAATCTCGGCGGTCTTGAAGCAATGAAGCTTCACAATGAAAAGAAATGCTCCATTCTCTATGATTTCATCGACAACAGCAAGATGTTCAACAACCCCGTTAAGAAGAGCGACCGTTCACTCATGAACGTAACCTTCGTTACCGAGAGCGATGAACTCAACGCAAAGTTTGTCAAAGAAGCAACAGAAGCAGGCTTTGTTAACCTCAAGGGTCACCGTTCGGTTGGCGGCATGAGAGCTTCAATCTACAACGCAATGCCCATCGAAGGCGTTGAAAAGCTTGTTGACTTCATGGCAGAGTTTGAAAAGAAGAACTGAAGGAGAAATCACAATGTTCAATATTTTAACTTTAAATAAAATCTCCAAAAACGGTCTTGACCGTCTTGATAACACACTTTTCACCTGCGGTGACGCTGTTGAAAACCCCGATGCTATCCTTGTTCGTTCCGCTTCAATGCACGAATATGAGCTTTCGGAAAACACCGTTGCAATCGCAAGAGCAGGTGCAGGCGTAAACAATATTCCCATCCCTGCTTGCAGCGATAAGGGCGTTGTTGTTTTCAATACTCCCGGCGCAAACGCAAACGCTGTTAAAGAGCTCGTTATCTGCTCACTTTTCCTTGCTTCAAGAAAAGTTGCCGCTTCTCTTGACTGGTGCAAAACACTCAAGGGTGAGGGTGAAAATGTTGGCAAGCTCGTTGAAAAAGGAAAGAGCAATTTTGCAGGTCCCGAAATTCTCGGAAAAACACTCGGCATTATCGGTCTGGGCGCAATCGGCGCTCTCGTTGCAGAAAGCGCTGCTGCACTCGGCATGACCGTTATTGCTTACGACCCCTTTGCAGCAGGCAAGACAGACATCAAACTTGTTGAGCTTGATGAAATCTTCGCACAGAGCGATTATATCACCCTCCACGCTCCTCTCAACGATGGCACAAGAGGTATGATTAACGCAGAATCACTTGCAAAGATGAAGGACGGAATCAGAATTCTCAACTTCGCAAGAGGCGAGCTTGTTGATTCAAAGGATATCATCGAAGCTCTTGCAAACGGCAAGGCTGCAGCTTATGTTACCGACTTCCCCACCGACGAGCAGCTCGGCGCAGAAGGTGTAACAGCTATCCCCCATCTCGGCGCATCAACTCCCGAAAGCGAAGAAAACTGCGCTATGATGGCTGCTGATGAAGTTGCAGGCTACCTTCTCAAGGGCGAAATCAAGAATTCCGTTAACCTTCCCAACACCTGCCTTGCAGAAAGCTTTGCTGTTCGCACATGCTTTATCCACAAGGAAAATGCAGACGAATTCGCAGTAAAAGCAGAGGCTGCAGCAAAAGCTGCAGGTGCAAACGTTTCCGCAATTTTCACAGCAAACAAGAAGGATATGGGTTACACCGTAATCGATACCGATAAGGCATTCGACACCGCCGTTGAAGGCGCAATCAGAGTCCGCACTATCGGCTGATAAATCAAGTAAACCAAAAGGGCTTCCTCAAATTGAGGAAGCCCTTATTTGTTATATAGTTTTTATACAAGCTCTGCCCACTGTGCGGTAACGGTAATATCTTTTTCGGGCATAACTTCAGGAATTGCAGGATACCAGTTCATGAAAACATAACCTGATTTTTCGGGGATCGGGGGAGCTGCAATGCTTGAACCTGCGGGATATGATGCTTTACCGAGCACTTTTCCGTCGGTATCAAGATAAGTGATTGTGTAGTAAGCGGTGTCGTCATGGGGAGTGAAAAGATTTGCAAAGAACGCACCGATTTTGCCAAAGAACTCTTTGATTGCGGAAATCAACCACTCAAAGATGTTCTGGGTTGTTTCACTCTTGAGAATCTGGTCGATCAAGCCGTCTGCATTGCTGTCAACGTTAAGCTGGTTTGACAGCTTGCCTGTCGAAGTCTTGATAAGCATGCCTTCAGATACGGGAACTTCGTTGAATGTTTCCGATTTCTTAAGCTGACCCTGTGCGCTGTAATAACGGATTTCATAATCCATTGTTCCGTCGCCTACGCATTCAAGAAGAATATCAAGGTCTTCGGTATCTTCAAGACAGAGCATCTTGATTTCATCGCTTCCGCCGAGGAAGTCGATTCTGCCGAAATTTGTCTTAGTTGACAAATCATCGGGATGAGAGCTCAGAGTTTCGCCATTCTTGGTGATTTGAACTTCAACGGGGCAAGCGATTCTGACAACGATATATGACTTGTTGTGAGCTTCGTCATCTTTAATTTCTGAATTGCCGCTGCCGAGGACATCATAAATCCAGCTCAATGACTTGGAAACCTGAACAACGCCGCTGTGGTCAGCGTCAACCTTGAGAACTCGGCTTGTTCCTTTACCGAGGCTTTCAAGCTTCTTCATGATTGTTGCCGAATAATAGGGAACGGTTCCGTCGCCCTGATATTCATACATAAGGTCGTCGCATTCTATTGACTTGAGAGTATCGCCGTCGCTGAACATTATTGAACCGATTGTCATCTGGTTGATACCGACAACGAAATATGTGTTGTTGAGTGTTGTCAGAAGATTGTAACCGTTAACATTCAATGACTCCTGATTTGCAACTGCCGTTGAGAACTTTGAGCCGAAAACATTGGTACAGATATTCTTGTAGGTGTAATAATCTATCAGATCATAATAGTGAGTTATTTTGGGATTGAATAAGCTGCCGTATTCAGTATGCGAATACTGATACCATTCATAAACGCCGAAATAATTTTTGGTGGGAGCCAGCTCAGCTGTTGAGGGGAAGCCTGCTTTTACTTCCTTTGTAAGACCTGCCAAGCCAAGGAAATTATCCGACATCATCGAAACGAAACCGTTCCAACCTTCCTGCTCATATCTGTTGGTGAGAACATCCCAGTTAAGAACGCTGTTGAGAAGCTTGGGTGCGCCTTCATAGGGAGTGCCGCAGGTTATAAGCTTTCTGACATGGCTGCGGTTTTCTTCGGACTTCATATAATGTGAAGAAACGATACCACCCATGCTGTGGGCAACGATATCAAACTTTTCAAAGCCCATTTCTTCAACATAATCAGCAAGATCCTGTGCAGAGTCAACATTGCTCTGTCTGAAATCGTATGAGAAGAAATAAATTTCTCTGTTGGGGAAACGTGCACACAAGCCGTCAACAAGATTTTTATATGTATTCTGAGCGCCGTATTCTCTTGTTCCGCTTGTCCAGGTTGAATCGTCAGCTCTTGCCGAAAGTTCTACCTGATTATCGTAGTTGTTGATTGTATAAAGCGTTTTACCGTAAGCTATTTTATCGGAGATGCTCTTGAAAGGAACCAATGAATTCCATATAACACTGCCTGCACTGGGAGCCCAAACGCATTCTTTTCCTTCTTTATCGGAATAAAGATTGCTGCCCATGATACCGGGGATGATAACGATGGGGCAAGTATTATCGCCGATATCGCCTGCGATTTCACCGAATGTGAATTCAAGGTCATCGGGGTCTGTTACTTCATAGTAACCTGCATTCTGGATATCCTTAAGGAATCTCTGAGCAAATGCCAGTCTGTCGCCGTAAAGATTATGGAAAAATCCGAGAGTATAAAGATTATATTTTTCGGTTATTGTTGACGCAACATTATATGCTGTGTTTGCATAGCCGTAATAAGAAGGATAATCCTCCGAAGTATATTTTCCTGTTTCTGTGAATGTGCCGTGCTGAGGAATACCGTCTGTTAACAAAACGATGTTCTTAACCGCATCTGCTCTTGCGCCGCTATCCATCATGTTCTTTGCAACGCTGAGTGCCTGAGCAGTATTTGTTCCGCCGCCGAGAGAGATTCTCTGGATATTTTCTTTAACCTCGTCAATATCGTAGGTAAAATCATGGGTATAATAGCTGTAGTCCCAGACAACCAAAGCAATTCGGTTGCTGCCCGAAGCCGACATCAGCTGCTCGCAAAATTTAACAGCTGCCTCCTTCATGGTATAGAACGCTGTGCCTTCCATACTGTCAGAAATGTCCAGCATCAGAACGATGTCTCTTTGGACTTCTTCGTTTTTTTCTGTTTCAGCGCCTGCAATTACTGTCATTGTCGAGAAAATCATAAGAACCGACAAAAGGATTGCAAGAACTCTTTTTGCTGTTTTCATAAATCAACCTCCATATTTTTTTGCGGCAAGACAACCGCTGATTCAGGACCTTGCGCCAAAATAATCCAATTAATATTTTATCACTGTAAACCAATGAAATCAATATTCTATTTTACTAATTTTGAAGACTGTTTATTGTCTAATATTTCGCTGTAACAGTTGGAGCTGTCAGCTTCAGACAAAAAACGCCCCGTACCAAACGGTACAGGGCGAATTTTTTAATATTTAATTATTTGCTGTACTTTGAACGCTTAACGTAGTGAGTATGAAGAACCTCGTGAGCAATGTGGCTGCCGGGTTTCTCAAAATACTCTGCATAAACAGTCTTGACTGCTTCGCTTTCGTGGGACTTTCTGAGAGGAAGATTCTTATCTGCCTCATAGAGTGCCTTACCTCTGAGACCCTTAAGGTCAACAAAGTTGTGAACGCTTGCAGGCTGTACGGGCTGACCGCCGCCGTTTACGCAACCGCCGGGGCAAGCCATGATTTCAACGAAATGATAATCAGCAGTGCCGTTCTTGATTTTTTCCATAACTGTCTGTGCATTCTTAAGTCCGCTTGCAGCGCAAACCTTGATTTCCATGCCTGCAACTGTGTAAGTAGCTTCCTTAAGACCTTCTGTACCTCTTACTTCTGTGAAGTCAAGGTTCTTGAGTTCTTCGCCTGTAAGAGTTTCAACTGCAGTACGCAGAGCAGCTTCCATAACGCCGCCTGTTGCGCCGAAGATAACGCCTGCGCCTGTGCCTTCGCCGAGAGGATTGTCAAATTCTTCATCGGGAAGAGCGTTGAAGGAAATGCCTGCAGTTTCAATCATTCTTGCAAGTTCACGGGTTGTGAGAGCGTAGTCAACATCGGGATAACCGCTTGCAGACTGATCTTCTCTGCCGCATTCAAACTTCTTTGCAGTACAGGGCATGATGCTTACAACAACGATATCCTTGGGATCAAGGTTCATCTTCTTTGCATACCATGTCTTTGTTACTGCACCGAACATCTGCTGAGGTGACTTGCAGCTTGAAAGATGGTCAATCTGGTCAGGATAATAGTGCTCGCAGTACTTAACCCAACCGGGTGAGCATGATGTGATAAGGGGAAGAGCGCCGCCGTTGTTGATCCTGTCAAGAAGTTCGGTTGCTTCTTCAAGAATTGTAAGGTCAGCGGAGAAGTCTGTATCAAATACCTTATCAAAGCCGAGACGGCGGAGAGCTGCAACCATCTTACCGGTAACGTTTGTACCGATGGGATTGCCGAATGCTTCACCGAGAGTTACTCTGATTGAAGGAGCTGTGTTAACAACAACATACTTTTCGGGATCATTGATAGCAGCAAATACCTTTGCTGTATCGTCCTTCTCATAAAGTGCGCCAACGGGGCAGTGAACGATGCACTGACCGCAGGATACGCATGAGAAATCATTGAGAGGAAGCTCAAAGGGTGAGCCGATATGAGTATCGAAACCTCTTGCGTTTGCACCGATAACGCTGATAGCCTGATTGTCGCAGGCTGCAACGCAGCGACGGCAAAGAACGCACTTGCTGTTATCTCTTATCATGTGGGGAGCTGACTCATCATAGCCTGCTTCAGGATAAGCGCCTTCATACTTGAGAGCATCTTCAACGCCGTAGTCCTTGCAAAGCTTCTGAAGTTCGCAGTTACCGCTTCTTACGCAAGTAAGGCAAGCCTTATTATGAGTTGAAAGAACGAGTTCAAGATTCTGCTTGCGGCTCTTTCTTACTTTTTCGCTGTTTGTGAAAATTTCCATTCCCTCATTAACGGGGAATACGCAAGCTGCAACAAGTGAACGTGCACCGATTACTTCTACCATACACATACGGCAAGCACCGATTTCATTCATTTCCTTAAGATAGCAAAGAGTGGGGATTTCCACGCCTGCATATCTTGCAGCTTCAAGGATTGTGATGCCCTTGGGAACGCTCAGGGGCATATTGTTTATTTTAATGTTTACCATTTCCATTATAGTATGCCTCCTCTATTAACCTTTGATAATTGCGCCGAACTTACATGAATCCATACAAGCACCGCACTTGATGCACTTTGTTGTATCGATAACATGAGGATTCTTAACAGTAACGCTGATAGCACCAACGGGGCACTTTCTTGAGCAGAGAGTACAACCCTTACACTTATCTTCTACGATTGTGTAGTTGAGGAGACCCTTACATACGCCTGCGGGGCACTTCTTATCAACAACGTGAGCAATATATTCCTCACGGAAGAACTTAAGAGTTGCAAGAACGGGGTTGGGAGCTGTCTGACCGAGACCGCAGAGCGAATTCTCCTTGATGTAATATGCAAGCTCTTCAAGCTTGTCGATATCTTCAAGAGTACCGTTACCTTCAGTAATCTTTTCAAGGATTTCCATCATGCGCTTTGTACCGATACGGCAGGGAGCACACTTACCGCAGGATTCGTCAACGGTGAAGTCGAGGAAGAACTTTGCGATGTCAACCATGCAGTTGTCTTCGTCCATAACGATGAGACCGCCCGAACCCATCATGCAGCCGATAGCTGTGAGGTTATCGTAGTCAATCTTTGTATCAATAAGGCTTGCGGGGATGCAGCCGCCGGAGGGACCGCCTGTCTGTGCAGCCTTGAACTTTTTGCCGTTGGGGATACCGCCGCCGATGTCATAAATAACTTCGCGAAGAGTAGTACCCATGGGAATTTCAACAAGACCTGTGTTTTCAATCTTGCCGCCGAGTGCGAATACCTTTGTGCCCTTTGATTTCTCTGTACCCATTGATGCGAACCAGTCAGCACCCTTGAGAATAATCTGAGGAATGTTTGCAAAGGTTTCAACGTTGTTTTCTGTTGTGGGTTTGCCGAAGAGACCCTTAACTGCGGGATAGGGAGGTCTGGGTCTGGGCTCACCTCTGTTACCTTCGATTGAGGTCATGAGAGCTGTTTCTTCACCGCATACGAATGCGCCTGCGCCGAGACGGATGAAGAGGTCAAAGTCAAAGCCTGAATCAAAGATGTTCTTGCCGAGAAGACCGTATTCTCTTGCCTGGTCGATAGCCTTCTGAAGACGTGCAACAGCGATGGGATATTCAGCACGGACATAAACATAACCTTCGGTTGCGCCTGTTGCGTAGCCGCAGATTGTCATAGCTTCGATAAGGCAG
>JAZSCO010000020.1:0-4057 GCA_045602965.1 Acutalibacteraceae bacterium
CAATACATAAGACTCCTGCAATATGCCCAAATAATTCTGCTCGATTTGTTAGTTGTATAAGATTTTCGCTCATACACATTCCTCCTTTTCTTACACATATAATCAATGTGTATAAATTTAGAGAATAGAGGTAATGCAAATGGCAGCTTCAAAACTTTTTAAAATGTATTGCAGAGCTTATCAGGGTATCTTCCGTGTAGCGGTTACTTTCCTTGACTGGACAGAACCTCAGTTAATCAAGGGTGCAGGCAGTGTCAAAAATCTTCCCGAGGTTGTTAAGAAGAACGGTCATGACAGCGTTCTTGTTGTAACGGATAAAGGTCTTATGGGACTTCATCTTCTTGACGGTATGTTTGAAGGACTTGAAAAGTCAAATGTTAAATATGCCGTTTATGACGGAACACAGCCCAATCCCACAATTAATAACATTGAAGACGCAAGACAGATGTATGTTGATAACAAGTGCTCAGCTGTTATTGCGTTCGGCGGCGGTTCTCCCATGGACTGTGCAAAGGTTGCGGCTGCAAGAATCGCACGCCCCAACAAGAGTGTTCAGAAGATGAGAGGAACTCTTAAAATCCTCAAGAAGCTTCCCACCATCTATGCTGTTCCCACAACTGCAGGTACCGGTTCCGAAACAACAATTGCAGCTGTTGTTTCCGATCCTTCAACTCATGAAAAATACGCTCTTCAGGATCCCGTACTCCGTCCCAAATATGCAGTTCTTGATCCTGAACTCACGCTCGGTCTGCCTCCTCATATAACATCCACAACAGGTATGGATGCTCTTACTCATGCAGTTGAAGCATATATTGGCGGAAGCAATACCAAGGATACTGTTGCTGCTGCTGAAAAGGCAACAAAGATGATTTTTGATAATATTCTTAAGGTTTACGAAAACGGCAAGGATGTTGAAGCAAGAGAAAATATGCTTGAAGCATCATATCTTGCAGGTATTGCATTCACAAGAGCTTATGTAGGTTATGTTCATGCAATTGCCCACAACTTCGGCGGTATGTACGGCACACCTCACGGCCTTGCAAACGCAGTTATTCTTCCTTATGTTCTTGAAGCATTCGGCGAAACTGCATATAAGCCCCTTGCAAAGCTTGCAGATGTTGCAGGCCTTGAAACTGACGGCATGAACGAAGCTCAGAAGGCTAATCTCTTTATCGCAAAGATTAAAGAACTCAACAAGCTTCTTAATATCCCTGAGCATCTTGAAGTTCAGGAGAAGGATGTTGAAACAATCGCTAAGAGAGCAAACAAGGAAGGCAATCCTCTTTATCCCGTTCCGAAGATTATGGACGTTGAGGAGCTTTCTGCGATTATCAGAAAGGTCGGTAATCTTAACTGATGATATAAAAACGGACATTTGCGTGCTTTTGTCCGTTTTTTTATTTAGAAAATTAATGAAAACTAAACAATTATGTAGTATAATTAAAAAAAGGAGTGATAATATGAAAATTCGCGGAATGCTCAGTCTGTTTTTGGCGGTAGTTATGTTGACGGGAGTTTTGGTTTATCCTGTAAATGCCACGGAAGATTCATGGAAACCGAAAAACAATGAACCGTTTATTTTTGTTCACGGTCTTAATGGCTGGGGCGGTGCAGAGGGTATCAACGGAATCGTTCCTTATTGGGGTGCAACAACAGGTGACCTCATGAGCTATCTTCAGAGTGAAGGCTATGAGTGTTATTCTGCATCGGTCGGACCGCTCAGCAGCGCATGGGACAGAGCGTGCGAACTTTATGCACAGCTTGTCGGATCAACCGTTGACTACGGCGAAGCACATGCAAAAGAGCATAATCATGACCGCTATGGCAGAACATATTATCAGGCTCTTGTTCCCGATTGGGGTGAACTCAATGAAAACGGCAAGGTTCAGCAGATTCATCTTATCGGACACAGCTTTGGCGGAACAACAATAAGAATGCTTATTCATCTTCTTACTAACGGTTCTCCCGAAGAAGTCGCTGCGTCGGGCACTGATAATGTTTCCGGTCTTTTCAAAGGCGGCAAGGGAGATTGGGTTAAAAGCGCAACAACCGTTTGTGCACCTCATAACAGTTCCTCTATTTATTATCCTCTCAAGGCTCTCGGACTTTATGAGATAGTTCAGAATTTCAGTTTCCTCTATGCAGGAATAATGGGAAGAAGCTTTCTCAACGGCAGACTTGTTGATTTCCATCTTGAGCAGTTTGGACTTACCGATGTTTTCAACGGGGAAAAGGCAGACGGCCTTTTTGAATCCATGAGGAGAGTTCAGGAAAATCTTGATGATACGTGCATCTATGATTTGACTCCCGAAGGTACTGCAAAGCTCAACGGAAAATTTTCAACCAACGAAGATATTTATTATTTTTCTTATGCGTTTACAACAACCAGGAAAGTAGAATTCCTCAACGCAGAAATTCCTCTTATCAGCACTAATCCCGTTATATTCCTGACATCACTTGTTATGGGCATTATGCCCGAATTTACAGATGAGCATACGGGTGTTGTTTACGATGAAAACTGGCATGCAAACGACGCTCTTGTAAATACGGAGAGCGCAAAATATCCTATCGATGAGCCTCATAAGGATTTTGATGAAAACAATATTGAAAAAGGAATTTGGAACGTTATGCCTGTACAGACGGGTGACCACGGCGGAGCAATCGGACTTTTCTCGGATAAGGAAGGTAATCAGACATTTTATCTGACTCTTTGCAAGATGCTTTGCGAGTTGCCTTAAAAAATGTGAAATTTGCCCCAAAAAGTTTAACAAACTTTTTGGGGCGTTTTTTTGTGCATTCGATATGATTTGTTTAAAAACGACAAAAAACAATACGAAACATATACAAAATACACAAAATTAAAATTCATGACGAACAAAAAATGTAAATGCTGAATAGTTTATAAATCGCTCCGAATTGTTAATTATGCACAAATAGCGACGTTTATATTTGTGCATAATTACTTGACTTTCGTGCAAAATAGTATATAATAAAGACACAACGAAACGAAAGGATGAATGTTATGAACTTCTACGAAATTTCCACTTACACTGCAGAGAAAAAGCTCATCGAAGAAATCACAAAGGAAAAGAAATTCCTTACATTCAAAAAGCTTTTCAAAATCTTCGAGCTCGATGCTTTGCTTACAAAGTAAGAAAAGCTGGGATTGAGCTTTCGCTCTCCTCGTCAAATAACCCTTTTGGGTTTTTATATATCTGGGCTGAGAAATAATCTCTGTTCAGAGCTTTGGAAAATTGCACAGACCGTACAAAGGTTTCTCCCTTTGACGGTCTGTTTTTTAGTTTTCGGCATATATGATATTGAGGGGGGATCATATGAATTGCTGTATAACGGAGCTGAGATGCAAGGAAGTAATCGATAAATCCAACGGTTGCCGATTGGGACTAATCAGCGATGTTGAAGTCGATTCGTGCTGCGGAAGAGTGGTTGCGCTGATTATTTACGGCAGACCGAAATATTGGGGGATATGCGGAAAAAGAGAAAGAATAAGAATCTGCTGGGAGGATATTGAAGTTATCGGCAGTGATACAGTGCTCGTTTCAAAATCGCAACGGTGTAATGATTCACGGCGCAGAGGAAAATAAAATCACCCTCGAAAATTGATATTATCAGTTTTCGAGGGTGATAAATTTTTAATTAAAGACCTGTCTTCTCGCTGATGTATTTTCTTGCCATGCAAGCATATTCATAGGGATTTGCCTTAGCGGGATCCTGTTCAGCTTCAACAACAACCCAACCTTCGTAGTCCGCATCGGAAAGAATATCGAAAACGGGAGTGAAATCGAAATCGCCGTCGCCGGGAACGGTGAACGCACCTGCTCTGACGCAGTCGAGGAAGCTCCAGCCCTTTTCCTTGCCCTCGTTGATGACATCCTGACGGATGCTCTTGAGGTGAACATGCTTGACTCTGTTGACATATTTTTTCAGAACGCCGATTGCATCCTCGCCCGAGAATGAAAGATGACCTGTGTCATAGAGAAGATAAACAAGGTCGGGATCGGTGATCTCCATGAGCTT
This sequence comes from Acutalibacteraceae bacterium, assembly GCA_045602965.1. GTDB lineage: Bacteria > Bacillota > Clostridia > Oscillospirales > Acutalibacteraceae > CAG-177. The sequence goes on from JAZSCO010000020.1 coordinate 4,039, forward strand.
GTCGATCTCTGCCTCGGTC
>JAZSCO010000021.1:0-3530 GCA_045602965.1 Acutalibacteraceae bacterium
TTTTAAGTCCGTGAGGTCTGTCAACAAATCGGGGTGCAACGTCAAAAGCAACGTCAATTTCAAGCTTTTCACCTGCGATAAGGTCAAAGGAAAGCTCGTTTCCGCTTGTTGTTTCGCCGTTTACCGTAAGATTCTCGGCAAAAGACGGAATACGGATTCTGAACGTTATCGCATCCTTTACCTCAACGGTATATTTAAAGCTGTTTTCAAAGGGATAATTCGTTTCAACAACGATATGCTCGTTATCTGTTTTAAGCTCGGAGGGTACGGGCAAAGCACTGATAATACTGTCGCCGTCATACATAAAGGCTGAAAGAGCGAATTTCGGCCACGCCTGATTGAAATTCGCAGTGCAGCAACCGAAATTGGGCTCAAGACCAAAGATGTGCGACTCCGCACCGTTTGTTCTGAAAATCGGCTTGGCAGGGAATTTCACACACGCAATCTGGTTGCTCAGCTGGTCATACTGATGAGTCCACATATCGTCGCTTATTGTTGCGGGAAGTGCGTTGAAAGCAAGAACCTCGAGCCTTTCCGCCCATTTTTTATCGCCTGTGAAGGCGTAGAGAATTTCATAGGAATACATCTGCTCCGCAACGGCACACAGTTCCGTTCCCTGAATCGGACTTAATCCCGAAAGACATTCGTCACCCGTAAAAAGTCCGACGGGAGTACCGTTATGTTTTTTGAGAATTTCATGGAGTTTTTCGGCATTATCGGTATACTCCTCGCCGAGAATACCGCATGAAACCGCTTCGCTTTTAAGCATCATACCGATATTAACGATATGCGTGTCAAATCTCCAGCGGTTAAGAGGTCTTTTCCAGAGAGAAATCGCATTATTATAGTCCATTCCCTGCTCTTTAAGTGTTTTTGCAAGGTCCCTGAGCCATTCCTCACCGCATCTTTCATAGAGGAAATTAATCGCAATAAAGCACTCAAACCATCTTGCGTTGCCCCAGTCATAGAGCTTTATTTCTCCGCTTTTGAGCATATCGTAATAGTTTCTGAGCGTTTTATATATAACGTCAGGGAATCTTTCGTCTTTTGAACACTGATAACAGACAGTCAGAGTTTTGGTGATGAGCTGAATAGCCCATGTATCATATGTTTTTCTGTCTTCATCATTGCAGGGACAAATCCAGCCGTCGGGTTTTTGGAAAGAAATAATTGCATCGATATATTTCTTCGCTCTCGCAATCATATCCTCATTCTCAAGAAGATATGCAAGAGGAATAAAGCCGTCGAGCCAATAGGGCACTCTTTCCCACCCCTCTTTGTCTCCGCCAATCCATGCGCTGTTTCTGATGTCGTTCCATATCTTATCAAGATTTCCGCTTAAACCGTCCGCCTGAATTTCAAGCTGTTTTTTCAGCCAACCGAGCGGTTTTATTTCGTTTGAAGTATAAAAATTCCACTTGCTCATATTCTTACCTCGCTTTGAATTTCATGGGCATTTCTATGCTTGACAATGCTAAATCAAGTCCCTTTGAGATGAACGGAAACATTTCTTTGCTCTTTTTGTAAAACCCGCTTTGTTCTGCATTCTTCGCTATGAACTCCTTGAAATCAGGAGTGCCCTTCATCGTCATTTTCATGGTATCACCCGAAAATTCAAAGGTCATTCTTTGAGTTGCAAGAGTATTGAGCGGTTTCGCAACGGCATGAACAACGTTTTTTCTTGCATAAGCATATGCCCATACGGTATAAGGGTAACCCTTCACGGAGCATTGGGTAATACGGGGTTTTCCGTCAAGACCGCAATCAATCACAACCCGGTCTTCTTCCTCAAACCAGCTTATGTGAAGAACGTTTTCGTCAAGCTCAAATGATACACAGTCGAGATTCTTCTTCGGTCTTTTTGCAAAACTCGATGTGATTGAACGGGGAATAAGGCTTGCGGGAAACATGAATTTTGCAAGCTCATCCGATGCGGATGTCATATAAAATGTTTTACCTGTCGGAACAGGAGGCAGAGAACCGCAATCCGGAATTTTTTCGCCTCTGTTTTCAAGGTATTCACGGAGAATTCTGTCCGATTCGGCGTCTGAATCCTCTTCGAATGCAAGCGGAAGAAAGGTTTTTATAAGCTGATTATGCATATCATCTCCGACAACGCTGTTAAGACTTGCGATAACGGCGTCATATTTCGGGATATATGTAACCTGCTGGCCGAACATTCCGTTCATGCTGAAGGTATCACCGTGAATCCAGAAAAGATATCCGTAGCCGTCTTCGTTTTCTCTTCCGGGCAAATCAACCTGTCTTTCAGTTGCTTCTTTTGTCCACCATTCGGGTATGATCTGCTTGCCGTCATATTTTCCGCCGTCGGCATAGCAACGGCTGATTTTGGCAAGGTCACGCAGAGTGAGATACGCACCCGTACCGCCTATGCATTCTCCGATGCTGTTCGTTTCCCATGCAGGGGGAGTAATTCCGAGAGGCTGAAAGAGTCGGGGTATCAGATAGTCAACAAGACTCATGCCCGAAGTTTTCTGAATAATCGCCGCAACCATATGTGCATCGTTATTGCTATAAAGAAAACCCTTTTCTTTCCTGAACGGAGCTTTCATGAACATCTCGGCATAGTTACCCGTCATATCCTGAAGAAACGTGAATTCTTTATTGCTCTGCATGGTCAGAACACTTCTGACGGTCAGATTCTCCCATTCGCCGCTTTCGCAATGCTCATATTCGGGGAAAAGGGGCAAAATTTTTGTGTCAAGGGAAAAAAGACCCTCATCAATTGCAAAACCTGCCGCTGTTGCAACGATTGACTTTGTTACCGAAAAAAGGGTATGCGGTATATCGGCACGGTAAGGAAATGCATATTCCTCAAAGAGAATTTCACCGCCCTGCTCAATAAGCAGAGCGTGATTTTCAATGCCGTATTTTTCAAGCTCCATGTAAAAATCGTAAATGCGCTTTGAAGAAAGCTTTGTTAATGTTTTCATTTTCTCACTCCCCTATACGGTAATTATATCATTTTATACCGAATAAACAAGAGAAAAACAAAAAATCCCTGCTCTCAATGAGAACAGGGATTTGGATTTTATTATTCAGATTAAAGCGCACCGCTGAAAAGATTCTTTACAAACTCCAAAAAAGCTTCAAGGAGAGCAAACGGAGATGTTCCGTAATCAATAAAATCCCAAACAAAAGAGATTGTTTTACCAAAAATTTCAAATTCAAACATGAGATATTTCTCCCTTCTTTTCTCTTTATATTAATAATATTACTTTTTATAAAATATGTCAAGAAAAATCCCTGCTCTCAAAAGAACAGGGATTAGTTTTGTTTTGTGAAAGTAACCGACGGTCAAGTCAGCGGTATACGGATTGACGAGATGTTTTTATGCCGATTTGTTCACGAAAGCGCAGGCAATACTTTGTGTATTAACGAGCATTTCGGGGGCATAGCGGCGAAAAACAGCCGTCAAGGCGTGTGCCGAAGATTTGAGCGGTGGTTACAAATTTATTTCATTGCTTCTTCAACAGCAACTGCGCAAGCAACGGTCATACCAACCATGG
>JAZSCO010000022.1:0-7388 GCA_045602965.1 Acutalibacteraceae bacterium
TTAATTGAAATTTTTCCGAGGGAATCTGAGTAAGTAAGATAGCTGTAAACATAACAACGCATCCGATTGTTTCTCTTGAATTGAGCTTGTCGTTGAGGAAGATAAGTCCAAAAATAACAGCAAAAACTGATTCAAGACAAAGAAGAATAGATGCAACTGTCGGGTCGGAATACTTCTGACCGAAAATCTGAGCTGTGAACGCAACACCGCAACTCATAACACCTGCATAAAGAATGGGCACTGCCGCACTCATGATATCACCGATATTAGGTTCTTCGAAAATGAACATACATATAATCGAAAGAGTACCTGCCACAAAAAACTGACAGCATGAAAGTGCAATGTTATCAACCTTCTTGCAGAAGTAGTCGATAACAAGAATATGCGCAGCAAATGAAAATGCACCACAGATAGCGATAATTTCGCCCTTTCCAATCGAGAATCCTCCTGCAGGCACACTGAGAAGATAAAGTCCGATAACTCCGAGAGCAACTCCAAGCCAGATATTGAAACGAAGCTTTCTTCTCATAAAAATACCCGCAACGGGAACAAGAACCATGTAAAGGGCTGTTATGAATCCGACCTTTCCGGGTCCCAAATCAAGGAAAAAAGCATGCTGCTGAAGGTTACCGCCGAAGAAAAGAGGCAGACCGCAGCATACACCGCCTATCATCACATCTTTGAATGCAAACTTCTTTTTCTCGCCTGAAGGAAGCTTCTTGTTTTCGTTTATATGACTGATTAAAACAAGCGGAACAAGAACAATTCCTCCGATGAGGGTTCTTATTCCGTTGAATGTGAAAGTGCCGATATCTGCTCCTTCACTTTGAGCAACAAACGAAAGTCCCCAAACAACAGCGGCAAGGATACAATAAAAAGGGCCGAGAAATTTACCTTTGTTTTTAATATTAATCACTCCATGCAAAACCGCCCACAGGAGCTGCGGGCGGTAAAATAACACTATTATTCAGCTGCTTCTTCTGCTGCAGCTTCTTCAACGGGAGCCTCTTCAGCTGCTTCTTCAGCAGGCTCAATGAGAGCGCGGATTGAAAGGCTTACGCGCTTCTTATCATAGTCAACTGCAGTGAGCTTGCAGGTAACCTTCTCGCCAACCTTGAGTACATCCTGAGGCTTGCTGATATGACGGTCAGCAATCTGTGAAATATGGATAAGACCGTCGATACCGGGAATAACTCTTGCGAAAGCACCGAATGTTGTGAGACCAACGATTTCAGCTTCAAGAACTGAATCAACGGGATAATTCTTTCTGAGGATTTCCCAGGGATTATCCTCGTCACGTCTGTAGCCAAGAGAAATCTTCTTGTTTTCCTTATCAAGTGACTTGATATAAACATCAACTTCCTGACCGATTGAGAAAACTTCTGAAGGATTCTTGATGCGTTTCCATGACATTTCTGAAATGTGAACCATACCGTCAACGCCGCCGATATCAACAAAAGCACCATAGTTAGTCATTGACTTAACAACGCCTGTGTACTTCTTGCCTTCTTCAACGTTTGCCCAGAAAGCTTCTGCAGCTTCCTTCTTTTCTTCCTTAAGTACGGAACGGATTGAACCAACAGCTCTTCTGCGCTGCTTATTTACTTCGATAATGCGGAACTTAACGCTCTTCTTGAGAAGATCTTCAAGAGCTTCGTCACGGCGTTCTGTTGCAAGTGATGCAGGGATGAAAACGCGAACATTGTTGGAAACAACAAGTACGCCGCCCTTGATAACTTCAACAACTGTGCCTTCGAGGATTCTGCCGTCTTCTTCTGCTTCGATGATGTCAACCCATGACTTCTGAGCATCAAAGCGCTTCTTTGAAAGCATAACGGTACCTTCCGCATCGTTAGTTTTCATTATGATAAGATCGATTTCGTCGCCAATCTTGAGTTCCTTTGCTGCGTTAGCTGTAGGATCTGCGCTGTATTCATCCATGGGAACGAAGCCGGCATGCTTTCTGCCGATATCGACCTGGATTTCAGTGGGTGTAATACCCATGACAACGCCCTTAACTTTCTGATCTGTGCTCATGCTGTTAAGAGAAGCTTCAAGAGCTGCGGAAAAATCCATCTCGTCTGCTGTCATAGCTGCTTCAGAAGGCACCTCCTCTACCTGAATATTTGCGGTTTCTTTTACGATTTCGGACATTGCTAAAAGTACCTCCTTAATAATATCGGAAGGGGTGGATGCCCCTGCCGTCACGCCGATTTCGGCGCATTTGGAAAAATCTATGGATGTGAGCTCTTCGGCTCTTTCCACCAAATATGTTTCACAGTTTTCACTGCACACGGCTTTGAGCTTGACCGTGTTCGAACTGTGGCGACCGCCGATGATAATCATCATATCACTCTTCTCAGAAAGCTCGGCAGCTTCATCCTGCCTTTGACGTGTCGCAAAGCATATTGTATCAAATATTTTTGCATTTGTACAGTATATTTTTATTTTTTCTTTACAAATTTTCCATTCATTTTCCGAAAAAGTTGTCTGAGAAACGATTATTGTTCTTTTTTGGCACAATTTTTCGTTTTCTTTAAGAATTTTTTCAAGCTCCGACAGATTTTTGAAGACAAAGACTTCACCTTTGCAATGACCCTTTATACCGATAACTTCAGGATGAACAGGGTCGCCTGCAATAAGCACGGACGTTTCTTCATCGGATTTTTCCGAAACAATTTCGTGAATTTTTTTAACAAACGGGCATGTTGCATCGCATACTTCCGCACCGACAGCATTGAGCTCATCATAAACAGAAGCAGATACTCCGTGTGCCCTGACGATAACAGTCTGACCTTTATGAGACTGCGCAGGTGATTCAATTATGCCGACGCCCTTTTCGGCAAGCTGATTCGTCACATAAGTGTTATGAATAAGCTGGCCGAGAGTTGCAGCATCAATACCCTTTTTCGCAATTTCATAAGCCATATTTACAGCTCTGTCAACGCCGAAACAAAATCCCGCGGTCTTGGCAAGAGTTATTCGCAATGTCCCATCTCCCAGAGTTTAACAATTTCGCTCATTATCATCTTGGCACAGCCTTTAATCTCTTCTCTTGAAGGGTCGTCTGCGTTTAATCCGAGATTTTCATAAGGAATAAGCTCGCCGAATCTGATTGTAAGCTTTGTGTGCTTTTTGAGGTTATCCGATGTATAAATTGAAACGGGAAGAACGGGAGCTTTTGCCTGATGAGCAATCATTGCAACACCGCTTTTGGCTCTTGCGGGTTTGTAATCCTTGGAGCGAGTGCCCTCGGGGAATATGCCGAGAATACTGCCTTCTCTGGCAATTCTGATTGCATAATCGAGCGCCTCCGTGTCAGCAGAGCCTCTGACAATCGGGAATCCGTTGAGTTTAGTAAGAAAATATTTTGCGATGCCGTTTTCAAAATTCTCTTTTTTGCTCATAAAATGAATCTGTCTTTTTTCCATGCCGACAGCGATAAAAACAGGGTCAAGTGCATTCATATGGTTGGAAGCGAGAATAAATCCGCCTTCTTCGGGAATATTCTCAGTGCCGACATATTCGATTTTATAAAGCATTTTTGCAAGAGTCTTTCCGACAGGTCTTAAACTGTCATAGAGTTTGCTGTCATTTATTTCTACCGAATAATCAAAACCCTTCATTATATCTTCTCCTTAATAATTCTTATAATTTCGTTGACGGACTCCTCAAGATTGAGCCCCGTTGTGTCAAGAATAACACTGTCCTCTGCAGGTTTAAGAGGTGCAATTTCTCTGTGGGAATCGTTATAGTCTCTCTGAATCAATTCTTCAAGAACATCCTTATATTCAACACTGTTACCCTTTTCGACAAGCTCCTTGTATCTTCTCATCGCACGCTCTTCCGGTGACGCAGTAAGGAAGATTTTAACCTTTGCGTCGGGAAGAACAACCGTACCGATATCTCTGCCATCCATGATACAATTGTTTCTTGCGGCGATATCTCTCTGCAAATCAAAGAGAAATGCTCTCACTTCAGGCACTGCCGAAACATCGGAGGCTGCCATTGATGCAGGCGGTGTTCTGATTTCAACGGAAACATTTTCACCGTTAAGAAGCACTTTCTGCTCACCGTTTTCAAAAACAAGGTCAACACTGACATCCGAAAGAGTTGCCGCAACGGCAGGCTTATCCTTTGTGTCAATTCCATTTCTCAAAGCGTTAACACCGACAGCTCTGTAAAGAGCACCTGTATCAACATAAATAAATCCCATTTCTTTTGCGGCAGCACGGGAAACCGTGCTTTTTCCTGCACCTGCAGGACCGTCAATTGCAACATTGATTATTTTACTCATAACTGTATCCTCGTTCATTTAGTATTTCTTCGGCAGCGCTTATTCCAGCAAGTCTGCCCGTTGAGAATGCTATCTGTAAATTGAATCCGCCCGTATATGCATCGGTATCTATCACTTCGCCTGCAAAATAAAGACCTTTTACAAGCTTTGATTCCATCGTTTTGGGATTAATTTGCGAAATATCAACTCCGCCCGAAGTAATGATTGCTTCGGCAACCGGTCTGAATCCCGTAACCGTTATACTCATACCCTTGAGAAGCCGTACAAGATTTTTTCTCTGCTCTTTTGTTATCTGATTTACCTTCGTCGAAAGACTGATTCCGCTGAGTTTCACAATAACCGGAACAAGCTTTTTAGGCAAAAGGGAATTGAGGGAATTAATAAAATTCTTATTTGTATTCTCCGAAAAATCACGCAGTATTCTGGCGTCAAGCTGTTCTTCGGTAAGTGCAGGTTTGAGGTCGATATAAATCTTATATTTTCCGCTTTTCATATTTCTCATATGAGCCGATGCGCTTAAAATCATTGGTCCGGAAACTCCGAAATGAGTGAAAAGCATTTCCCCGAAATCCGAATAGATTGTTTTTCCGTTTTCGGAATCGACAACTTTTATCGCCGTATTTCGAAGGGAAAGACCCATCAAATCGGTACAGAATCCCTCGTGAATTTCAAGCGGTACAAGCGAAGGAACAAGTTCGGTTATCTTATGCCCTGCCTGCTTTGCAAGCTCATACCCGTCACCGGTCGAGCCCGTACCGGGATAAGAAAGTCCGCCGGTTGCAATTATTATTTTATCGGCACAAATCACATCGCCGCTTTCGGTTTTAACGCCTTTGACACAGCCTTCTTCAATAATAAGTTCAGTTGCTCTGCCGTTTAAAAATCTTGCTCTTTCCTTGGCATATCCCGTAAGAGCATCAACAATATCAACAGCATTATCGGAAACGGGAAAAACTCTGTTTCCTCTCTCCGTTTTAAGTTCAACTCCTCTGTCTTCAAAAAAAGCGATTACATCTGAAGGCATAAACCTTGAAAATGCACCATAAAGAAATCTGCCGTTACGGGGCACGTTTGCAATAAGCTCCTGAAGCGACGGACAATTATTGGTAACATTGCATCTGCCCTTACCTGTTATCATTAGCTTTCTTGCAGGGCGTTCATTACGCTCGAGAACGATTGTTTCGGCATTCATATGCGAAGATGTTCCTGCCGCCATAAGTCCTGCCGCACCGCCGCCTATTACAAGCAAAGAGGTTTTCATTTCCTGCCCTCCCCACCTGTTCTGTAAACCTGGTATTCATCCCAAATCTCTTCAAGCGCTCTGAAATCGTTATACACATCCTCACGCTTTTCTCTTGCACTTGCAGCAACAAGCGCATTGATTACACTCAGCGGTGCAACCAAGGAATCAACAAACGAAACCATGCTGCTCTTTGCAACAAGAAGATGGGTTGCATAAGGTGCAATAGGTGACATTTCTCCGTCAGTTATTGAAATAATCGTTGCTCCCCTGCTTTTCGCAAAGGATAACGCTTTGACTGTCTGATTTGAGTATCTCGGAAAACTGATTGCAATACATACGTCATCTTCACTTATTCTGAACATCTGCTCAAAAAGTTCACTTGATGCAGAGGTATCGATAAGAACAACATTTTCATAAAGAAAACGAAGATAAAAAGCCGCAAAGCTTGCAAGTGCAGCAGAGCTTCTTACTCCGAGAATATAGATTTTTTTAGCCTTGTTTATCGCTTCCGCACTCTTTGAAAAAGCTTCACGTGAAATATTCTCCCTCGTTTGCTTAATCATTTCAATATCGGTCATAAAAGCCCTGTCAATAAAATCATCGCCGCCGTATCTGCTTGCGGCAACATCCATTCTCTGAACGCTTGTCAAATGACTCTTGACTGCTTCCTGAAGATACTTCTGAAGCTCGGGATATCCGTCAAAACCTATGTTTGAAGCAAAACGTACAACCGTTGATTCGCTCACTCCAACCGCTTTTCCTAGACTTGCGGCAGTCATAAACGATGCTTTTTCATAGTTGTTTTTGATAAAATCCGCTATTCTTTTGTGACCCTTTGAAAGAGTAGGATACGCATTTTCTATGCGAAGCTGAAAGTTTTCCGCCATAATATTACCTCACTATTCACAAAAATAAATTTTACACCATCAAAGGTTAAATTGCAAGTTAATTTTTATGTTTTGCAAGATTTCTTTCATTTTTTAAGATTGACTGTATTTACCGTATGATGTATAATTAATTGTCAAAAAAATATAGTCTTCCAAAGGAGATAAAACATGGCAAACGGAACACTTTTATGGTACAACTCCCCTGCAAAAGCATGGACACAGTGTCTTCCCATCGGCAACGGCACTCTCGGTGCAATGATTTACGGTACTGTTGACAAAGAAATACTTGCTCTCAACCACGACGAGCTATGGACAGGAAAACCCAAAAACACTATCAGAGAGGGAGCTCCCGAAGCATTCAAAAAAGCTCAGAAACTCGCTCTTGACGGCAAACTTCATGAGGCACAGGAAGAAATTGAGACCAATTTCCAGAACACCTGGAGCCAGGCTTATATGCCTCTGGGCAATCTTGAAATCGAATTTGGTAAATGCAGCAGAGCAAAGGACTATAAGCGCACTCTTGATCTTGAAAATGCCATTTCAACCGTAAGCTATACAAAATCAGGTGTTAAATACGAAAGAGAATACTTCGCATCTTATCCTTCAAAGATTATTGCTGCAAAATTCACTTTCAGCAATAAAGTAAACTTCACCTTCGGTCTTGTTTCAAAACTCAAAAGCAACAGCTTTGTTGACGGTAACACGATTATCCTCGACGGCGAATGCCACGGCGAAAACAACATAGATAACGAATCAAGTAATAAGAAATATTTTGATGAGCCTGAAATGAGAGGAATCCGTTTCAGATCGGCTGTCAAGATTATCACTGACGGTGTTACAAAAGCGGTTGAAAACCGAATTTCCGTTGCCGACGCAACCTATGCCGTTTTCTTCTTCACAACCGAAACAAGTTTCAACGGATTCGACAAGCATCCGTATCTTGAAGGCAAAGAGTACATTC
>JAZSCO010000023.1:0-27271 GCA_045602965.1 Acutalibacteraceae bacterium
CCCGAACCGCTTGGAGTAACGGCAGAGGATATCGACTGTGAAACAGGAACCCTTTCGCTTCCCGAACTCGGAACGCCTTTTGTGCGTCAGATGCTTATGGAATCGAAACCGAAGAACTTTTCGGATATGCTTCAGGTATCGGGTCTTTCCCACGGCACCGATGTTTGGATAGGCAATGCGCAGGACCTTATCAAAAACGGAACCTGCACAATTTCCGAGGTTATCGGTACCCGTGACAACATCATGGTTTATCTTATCAACAAGGGCGTTGAAAAGGGCATGGCATTCAAAATTATGGAAATTGTCAGAAAGGGTAAAGCAACATCACTTCTGACAGATGAACATAAGAAAGAAATGCTTGACCACGGTGTACCCCAGTGGTATCTCGATTCCTGTATGAAGATAAAGTATATGTTCCCCAAGGCACACGCTGCAGCTTATGTCAGCGCGGCAATGCGTCTTGCATGGTATAAACTTTATAAACCTGTTGAATACTATGCAACATATATGACTGTCCGCGGTGAAGATATTGATACTGCAGCGGTCCTCAAGGGCAGGGCTGCTGTCAGGGAAAAAATGGACGAGATAAGCAAAAAAATGGTTATGAAGCAGGCAACTGCCAAGGAAGAAGGTACATTCACATCGCTTCAGGTTATCAATGAAATGATGGCAAGAGGTGTTGAAATTCTTCCGATAGACATTTATAAATCAACCGCAAACAGATATGTAATTGAGGATGGAAAAATCCGTCTGCCTTTCTCTGCGATTGCAGGTTGCGGAGGCAGAGCTGCCGAAGGTCTTGAGAATGCAAGAAAAGACGGTGGCGGAGAATTCCTTTCAATTGAAGATTTCCAGATGCGCTCGGGTGCATCAAAAACGATTATCGCAGCTCTTGAAGAGGGCGGAGCATTCGACTCTCTCCCGAAATCAACACAGCTCAGCTTCTTTTAATTAACACTTGACGGAGGCATACATGAAGAAAAAAATTCCTATCCGTCAGCGCACGTGGTACAGACTTGATAATGCGGCAACGGTTTTTCCGGGTCAGGATTCATCGTCATGGTCTAATGTTTTCAGGTTTTCTGCGGTGCTGACAGAAAAAGTTGATCCCGAACTGCTCGAACAGGCGGTTCGCATGATTATGCCCCGCTTCCCAACCTTCGATGTCAGAATGCGTGCAGGGCTTTTCTGGCATTATCTTGAGAAGAATCCCTATGGAGCACCGCCGATTCTGCCTGATATTGCAAATCCTTGTCAGCGTTTCAAACGCAAAGAAAACAACGGATATCTCTTCAAAGTTTATTATTATGAAGACAGCATTTCCCTTGAATTTTATCATTCGTTGACTGACGGATACGGTGCTTCACGGTTTTTCATGACTCTTGTTGCGGTTTATCTCCGCCTGACAGGCAAGGATATTCCGAACGGCGAAGCGGTTCTGGATATTAACGAAAAGCCGAAACCCGAGGAGGCAGAGGATTCATATTCCAAAAACTGCAACTCAAAAGCAAAAGCCGAATTGATTCAGAAATTTGCTTATCATTTCAAAGGTGAACGTTTCCCGAAGCACTTCATCGGTGTTACAACGGGATATATGCCGATTTCGGTGATAAAAGAAAAATCAAAAGAGCATAATGTAACTGTGACCGAATATCTTGCAGGGGTTTTGCTCTGGACCATGTATAATCTGCAGAAGCAGGAAAACAAAAGGAAAGAAAAACCCGTCGGAATTCAGATTCCCGTAAACGTTAGAAATTTCTTCGGCAGTCAGACGCTCCGCAATTTCATGCTGTGTTATACGTTCCAGATCAATCCTGATATGGGCGAATATACCATGGATGAAATTATAAAACAGTTGTCACTGTATCTGCGTTTTGTCAATAATAAAAAAGAGCTTCAGGCGATGATAAAGAGCAATCTCGGAATTGAAAAAAACCCGTTTATGAGAATCATTCCGATTTTTCTTAAAGATTTCGGAGTCAATGTTGTTTATAAAATTGCAGGCGAAAAGCAGACAAGCTGTCTTGTTTCAAACGTAGGAATTCTTAAAGCTCCGGAAGAAATGGAGCAGTATGTCAAAAAAATTACTCTTATTATGGGACCTGCAATGATAAACGGTGCAAGATGCGGAGCTTTGTCATATAAAGATACGCTTGCTTTCTCAATTTCAAATATATATAAGGACCCGAAAATTCAGAGAGAATTTTTCACAAACCTTGTAAAACTCGGTATACCGGTTAAAATTGAAAGCAACAGACACCTTATTAAAGGAGGCGATGAGTGATGTCGTATTGTGTTAACTGCGGGGTAGAACTCGAAAAAGGATGTCCGGAATGTCCTCTTTGTGACACTCCTGTTATTAATCCGAGAGAAAAAGTACCGGACAGCAATAAAACTGTTTTTTCCGAAACAATAACCATCCCGAAATCGTTGAGCAAAAAATATTGGGTGTTTCTTATATCGATGATAATCCTTATTCCGAATCTCGTGATGCTGATTCTGAATGCATTGTTTTTTGACAGCCATATTATTCCCTATATTTCGGGCGGATTTGCTGTTGCGTGGATATGGTTTCTCTTTCCGTTTTTATGGAAAAAGGTTATGCCCATGCTTCTTCTTGCGATAGATGCCCTCTCGCTTCTGACGTATCTTTATACTTTCAAAATTCTCGGAGACGATTCGGGTTGGTTCGCTCTTGTGGCAATGCCTGTTGTGATTGTGATGTGGGCGCTCGGCAACGGATTTATTTTGCTTTTTAAAAAGACAAAAAGAAAATCTGTCAGAACAGCTGCCGTGCTCGGCGCAATCAATATCATGAGCTTTGTTATAGAAATATGTCTTAATATGTTTTATCTCGGAAGACTGCAGATACCTGTTTCTCTTATTGTAACAGCGTGCTGTGTGTCTTTGATGATATTCTTTATTGTTTTGGCAAAAAGCAAAAGACTCAACGCCTGGGTCAGCAGAAAGTTTTTCATGTGAATCAGGGTTGAGTTTGATAAAATAATAAATTATAATCTGTCTATAATTATTTTTCGGAAAGGAAGGGTCTGAAATGAAAAAAACAACTGCGGCAATTCTTGGCGCAGCAGGTGTTGCAACGGTTGCAACAGCTGTTAAAGCGGCACTTTATGTACCCAAGAAAAAAGATTACGGAACGGCAACGGAAGAAAAGGTTGACGCAAAGAGATGTCAGGAGCATCTTTCGAAGGCAATCTCAATTCCCACAATCAGCTATCCCGATAAATCAAAGATTGATTTCACTCAGTTTGATAAATTCCACGAATTCCTTGAGGAGGCATTTCCTCTTATCCATAAAAACCTCACCAAAGAGGTTGTTCAGGAAGCGAGCCTTATTTATCGCTGGAAGGGAACAAGGGAGGACCTTGACCCCATTGCACTTCTTGCTCATCAGGACGTTGTTCCCATTTCTGAAGGAACAGAGCAGGATTGGACTTATGCTCCGTTCAGCGGTCATAATGACGGCGAATTCATCTGGGGCAGAGGCGCTCTTGATATGAAAAACCACCTTATCGGTGTTATGGATGCGGTTGAAACTCTTCTTGAAGAAGGTTTTCAGCCTGAAAGAGATGTTTATCTTCTTTTTGGACAGGATGAAGAGGTTGTTGCTTCCGAAGACGGCGGTGCAAAGAATATTATGCGTACCCTCAAAGAAAGAGGAATTCATCTTGATTGTGTACTTGATGAAGGCGGTGCAATTCTTCCTGTAAATGTCAAGGGTCTTATCAACGACAAAGAGCTTGTTGGTATCGGTATTGCAGAAAAAGGTTATACCGATATTGAAATAACAGTCAATGCAAAAGGCGGTCATTCATCGCAGCCTCCCGTGCATTCAGGTCTCGGACACCTTGCAAATGTTATTAAGGACCTTGAAAATCATCAGTTTGATGCAGAACTTATGCCTTTTGTTAAAGAGCTTTTCACAAACATCGGAAAAAACTGCACTTATCCCGCAAGACTTCTTATGTGCAACCTCAATCTTCTTTATCCTGCACTCAAATTCGGCATGACGAAGATTCCCGTTGCAGCTTGTCTTGTAAGAACAACAACTGCCGTTACAATGGCACAGGGCAGTCCTGCCGCAAACGTTCTTCCTCAGAAGTCAAGTGTTATTGTTAACTTCAGACAGATGCCCGGAGTAACTGTTGATGACGTTGTAAAGCATATCCGTAAAGTTTGCAGAAATAAGGATATCGAGATTAAGGTGCTCAAGGCAAAGGAAGCATCGAAATTTTCACCCACCGATTCAAGAGCATTCAAGATTATTGAAGAAATCTGCATGCAGGATAATAAGGACAGCATAGTTGCGCCTTATCTTGTTATGGGCGGCACAGATGCCTGCTATTATGAACCTATCTGCGAAAATATTTATCGCTACGCTCCCTATAAGGTAAGTGTCGGTCTTCTTCGCTGCACTCATGGAACAAACGAAAGAATCCCCATAGCCGCCGTTGCGCCTGCAGTTTCGTTCTTTAAGAGATATATCAGAAAGGCTTCTGCCGAATAATATGAAAATTTTAATTGCACCCGACAGCTTCAAAGGTACTCTTACTGCTAACGAAGTTTGTGACATAATCGGGCAGGCGTTTGCCGATACAATTAAAACTGTTGAAATAACAAAGCTCCCTGCTGCCGATGGCGGCGAGGGGCTTTGCGCCTGTTTGAGAGAAGTTATCGGCGGTAAAACTGTAAAAACCGAAGTCAGCGGAGTGTTTTTCGAAAAAACAGCTGCGGAATATCTTGTGCTTGATGATAAAACGGCGGTTATTGAAACGGCATCCTGTGCAGGTCTGCCTCTTGCCGGTGAGCGCAAAAATCCTGAAAAAGCAACAACCTACGGTGTCGGCGAGCTTATAATTCATGCAGTTGATAACGATGCAAAGAAAATTCTTCTCGGTCTTGGCGGAAGTGCTACCAATGACTGCGGATTTGGTATGGCATCGGTGCTCGGATATAAATTCACCGACGAAAACGGTGAAGATTTTATTCCTACGGGTGAAACTCTGAAAAAAGTAAAGCACATAATAAAACCGTCAGAAGCAATTGATGTTCCTGTAATTGCGGCTTGTGACGTTGAAAATCCGCTGTACGGAGAAAACGGTGCGGCATATGTTTTTGCGCCTCAGAAGGGTGCGGATGATGAAATGGTGAAGCGTCTTGACGACGGTCTAAGCCATGTGTCGGATATTATAAAAAATGATTTGAACAAATCTGTTTCTGAAATAAAGGGTTCGGGTGCGGCAGGAGGAATGGGTGCAGGAGCGGTTGCTTTCCTTGGCGCAGAGCTGAAAAAAGGAATTGATATTCTTCTTGATGCCGCTGAATTTGATAAAAAAGCCGCCGAAGCAGATTTGATAATAACGGGTGAAGGCAGGCTTGATTTTCAAAGCGTCAACGGCAAGGTGATTTCGGGAATTGCCGAAAGAGCCGTCAAACACGGCAAATCGGTGATTGCAATCTGCGGAAGCAGAGGAACCGGCGCTGAAAAAATCATGTCGCTCGGCGTTTCAAAGCTTTATTTCTCATGCACAAGCGAAAAGCCATTTGCCGAAATTTTAAAAACCTGCCGTGAAGATTTGTATGCCGTATCATGTCTGGCGGCGAACGAAATCCTTGAAATGTGTTCAAAAATATGATATTATAAAGAAAAAGGAGGACGAAACCATGAAAAAAACTTTGAGTATTATTATGTCTGTTATTCTTATTGTTACGGTATTTTCGCTTAATGCGTTTGCTGCAACAACCAAAACGGAAGCGCTTCTCAATAAGCTTAACACCGAAAAAGAGGTTGCTGTAACTTTAACGGCAGGTGATATTCCTCTCTTCGGCGCAAATTCCGATTCAACCGATACCATTTATATCAAAGGCGATAAATTTGCGTATGACTATAATGCAGGCTTTATGAATGTGAGACTTGTTCTTGAAGATGATGAGGTTATAGCCTTTTTCCCTGATTTTCCCTACATTCATGTAAAGCTTGACAGTGTTGCAATCGGTTCTGTTGATATCTGGGGAATAATCGACGAAACCACAAACGCTACCCTCGGCGTTCTCAATTATGTGAACAGCTATGAAGAAGAATATGAGGGCAAAACATATTATGTTGAAGAATTCAACGACAGAGCGCAGGTGACAAGCAAGTTCTATTATGACGGTGACGACCTCAAAATCATCAAGGTCACCGATGCACAGACGGGTTCGGTTCAGAATACATTTTTTGAGGACATTTCCTTTGAAGTGGATGACAGTGTCTTTAAGCTTCCCCTTATTTCTTTCGACCTTACACCTGTTCTCAAAACTTTGTTTCTTGCAATGATGGCTGCATAAATCAAAATTAAACGGCAGAGAGTTTTTGCTCTCTGCCGTATTTTTTATACCGTTTTCATGCGAAGCTTAAGATTGTCGCTTATCATTGCAATGAATTCACTGTTTGTGGGTTTGCCTCTTTCGTTCTGGATTGTGTATCCGAAATAGGAGCTCAGAATATCAACATCACCTCTGTCCCATGCAACTTCAATTGCGTGTCTTATCGCTCTCTCGACTCTTGACGGAGTAGTTTTAAATGTTTTTGCAACTGTGGGGTAGAGTATTTTTGTGACCGAGCTTATCATTTCGTTGTTGTTTACGGAAAGTATGATAGCTTCTCTTAAGTATTGATATCCTCTGATGTGAGCAGGCACGCCGATCTGATGCATTATCTGCGACACAACAACCTCTAAATCTTTGACTCCGTTTGAATTTGCATTTGAATTATGAATTGATGAAAACTGCGTAATTCTTTCTGCAAGCATGGCGGGGTTATAAGGCTTGAGGAAATAATAATCTGCGCCGGCTTTCAGCACTTCGCTTTCAAATCGCTGATTATCTGTGCTCGAAAGCACCATCACAAGCGGTCTTTTTTCAAGATGCATATTGTCAATTTCTCTGAGCACTCCGAGTGCATCCATTCTCGGCATAAATCCGTCAATCAGGAGCACATCGGGTCTTTCGCCCGAAACAAGTCTGTCAACAATCTGCATACCGTCTTTTATTACGGTTGAAACCTCAAAACCGTTTGTGCGCAGAATACCTGCAAGCTCATGTGCAGTTTCACTGCCGTCCTCTGTTATCATTGCTTTCAACATTTTTCTCATGGTTATACCTCCGTGTGATTTAGTACATCGGAATATTACCATATTTTGTCAAAATTGTCAATAATTACCAAATGTTATTTTTGAAAACATTTCGCAAAAAACGACACGGAATTACATAAGATAAATGTATGAAACAAAATAAAACATCATAATGCAAAAACATGAATTGCTGAAAAAGATTTACGGGCAAAATATCCTCGTTTAATTCTTCTGTGTCGGTGCAAATTATTAGTGCCTCAAAAAATTGTGAGGCAAAATCGGACACGGAGGTGAATGATGAAGCGTTTTTTTAAGGCTCTGAGCATTGTATTTATTGTACCGTGCGTAGCGGCGTTTTCGCTTGTTGCTTACGGAAACGATAATTTACCCGATGAAATCAGCATAACAGAGAATGAAAATCCTGATTTGGGAAATGTTTTTTCGGCAGAAAGCAATTTTGCCGTTGCGGCAGGTACGGATTCCTTCAGCGCATACAGGTCGCAAATAACAGCGCTCAAGGTTATTCCCGTCAAGGAAATAAAAATCAATGTAACCAAGCGCAGGTATGTTGGACTGGGAGGCGATGTTTTCGGGATTAAGCTTTATACAAAAGGTATTATTGTAGTAAGCATAGATTCCGTAACAACCCCGTCAGGCTCAAAAGACCCGGCGGTTAAAGCCGGTCTTAAATGCGGAGATATTATTACCCATATCAACGGTGAGGCTGCAACAAGTTCAAATCAGCTTACCGATTCCGTTGAGCAGTCGCAGGGTCAAACCCTGAAATTGAATATCGACCGAAACGGTGAAAAGCTTGAGCTGACACTCCGACCTGAAAAATCGGTAAACGGCGGATATAAAGCGGGAATATGGGTCAGAGACAGCTCGGCAGGTATAGGTACGGTTACTTTTTATGATGATGAAACGGGAAGCTTTGCAGGTCTGGGACACGGTGTGTGCGATGTAGATACGGGAAGGATAATGCCGCTGAATAACGGCGAGGCGGTCAGAGCAAGAGTGAACGGCTTCTATAAGAGCAGCGCAGGCAACCCCGGCGAGCTTTGCGGAGTTTTTTCGGATATCGCCTTAGGTGTCCTTCGTATTAATTGCGAAACAGGTGTTTACGGTGAGCTGTTACAGCCATCGGGAGCAAAAGTCATTCCGGTTGCCCTTGAAAGCGAGGTAAAACTCGGTGCGGCGCAGATGATAACAACCATAGACGACGGCGGACCTCAATATTATGATATCGAGATAATTAAAATTTATCCGTCATCGGATTTGTCTTCCAGAAATATGATTATCAAAGTGACCGATGCCGTGCTTCTTGAAAAAACAGGAGGTATTGTGCAGGGGATGAGCGGAAGCCCCATAGTGCAAAACTCAATGCTCGTGGGTGCAGTAACCCACGTGTTTGTCAATGACCCGACTCAGGGATACGGAATTTTTTCAAGTCGGATGCTTGAAACTCAGGATTCGGTTGAAAATGCAGCTTAAAATCCGAAAAAATCTATTATTAGAAAAAGATAGTGACAAATGAAAAACAATGTGATAGAATTTTAAAAAAGGAATAACTGTTTCGCCTTTAAGTATTTTTTCGGATATATAGAGCAAAAAACGAAAGAACTCTCCCGTGAAAAGGAGAGCTCTTTCATTTTATAATAATGTTGCTATAACTGAATTAGAAACAAGAAATCCCTGAACGGTCAAGGAAACAGAATTGTTATCAACATTTACAAGTCCGTGCTTCTGAAGTTCACGGGCTTTTTTTATCAGGTTTTCGGAAATCGGTTTGCCGAATCGTTTTTCGAATTCTTCAAATAAAAGGCCTTCCGAAAGCCTTAATGCAAGCATTATATATTCTTCTTCATCACCGCCGAAACCGTCATCTGTATACGGAATACCTTTGATGAAATCATCAATATTGCGTTCGTAATAAAATCTTTTTCCGTCAACAAATGAGTGCGCGGATGCGCCTATACCGAGATACTCTTCGCAATTCCAGTATTTCAGATTATGACGGCTTTCATACCCTTTTTTTGAAAAATTTGATATTTCATATTGATGAAAACCTGCTTTGTCAAGCATCTCAACCGCTGATAAATACAGGTCAGAGGTTGTGTCTTCGTCGGGGACGGAAAGAGTATCTTTTATTCTGTAAAAAGGAGTACCTTCTTCGATTTTTAAAATGTATGCGCTTATGTGCTTTACACCTGAGTCCTTGCAGAAATCGATTGATTTCTGAAGAGTGTATTCGGTTTGTCTCGGAATTCCGAGCATCAGGTCGAGTGAAATATTATCAATACCTGAATTTTTCGCTTTTGCGATTGCTCTTTCAACGTCATTGCAGTCGCCGCGTCTTCCGAGAATTTTTCTTTCGGCATCGTTTGCACTTTGCAATCCCATGGAAATACGGTTTATTCCGCTTTTTGCAACAACCGAAAAATCGAATGACGAATTAATCGCGCCCGTATCCGACGGATTACATTCTAGAGTAGCTTCGCAGTCGTCGGAACGTTTTATATGGCTCATGATTTTTGCAATGTTGTCCGAGCCGATAAGTGAAGGCGTACCGCCGCCGAAATAAACTGTGTTGTAAATTCTGTCAGCTTTGTCAATTTCTCTGCAAAGAGCGTCAACGTATGCCGAGACTTTTTCTGATTCAGGGTTTACCGAATAAAAATCACAGTAGGGGCATTTGCCGTTGCAAAAGGGGATATGAAGATAAAGTCCGATAGGTTTCATAATATCTCCTGAAAAACGCAGGGGCGACCTTTGGGTCGCCCTTTGATTTAGTCGTTATCGTCAAGTTTGAGAACTGCCATAAATGCTTCCTGAGGCACTTCAACCGTACCGAAGTGGCGCATTCTCTTTTTGCCTTCTTTCTGCTTTTCAAGCAGTTTTTTCTTTCTGGTGATGTCGCCGCCGTAGCACTTGGCAAGAACGTCTTTGCGCATTGCCTTGACGGTTTCGCGAGCGATAATCTTTCCGCCGATACCGATCTGAATGGGAATTTCAAACATCTGGCGAGGAATGTTTTCCTTGAGTTTTTCGGCAATTTTTCTTGCCTTTGAATAAGCTTTATCGGAATGGATTATGAATGAAAGTGCGTCAACAACATCGCCGTTGAGAAGCACGTCGAGCTTAACGAGATTTGACTTTCTGTAATCTTTGATTTCATAGTCAAAAGAAGCGTAGCCTCTTGTTCTCGATTTGAGTGAATCGAAGAAATCGTAAATGATTTCATTGAGAGGAAGTTCATAGTGAATATCAACTCTTTCGGGAGTGATATAGTCCATGTTTTTGAAAACTCCTCGTCTGTCCTGACAAAGGTCCATGATAGTACCGACATATTCTGCAGGAGAATAGATGTGAGCATCAGTGAAGGGTTCTTCGCAGGAAGCGATTATTGCAGGGTCAGGATAGTGAGTGGGGTTATCAATCTCAACCATTGTACCGTCGGTAAGATTTATCTTATAAACAACGCTCGGAATTGTGGTAACAAGATCAAGCTCATATTCTCTTTCGAGTCTTTCCTGGATGATTTCAAGGTGGAGCAAACCAAGGAAACCGCAGCGGAAACCGAAACCGAGTGCACCTGATGTTTCGGGTTCGAATGTGAGTGCGGCATCGTTGAGCTGAAGTTTTTCGAGTGCATCGCGAAGATTTTCGTAGTCAGCACCGTCTGCCGGATAAACACCGCAGAATACCATGGGGTTAACTTTTCTGTAACCGGGGAGAGGCTCTGCAGCAGGGTTTTTAAGAGTTGTAACTGTGTCACCGACTCTTGCATCGTCGACAGTTTTGATTGAAGCGGTAATATATCCAACCTCACCTGCGGTAAGTTCTTTACAGGGTTCGGGGATGGTTGCTCTCATATAACCCGTTTCAACAACGGTGAATTCCGCACCTGTTGCCATCATTCTCATAGTGTCACCGGGTTTTATTTTGCCTTCTTTGACCCTTACATAAACGATAACGCCTTTGTAACTGTCGTAAACCGAGTCAAAGATAAGTGCGCGCAAAGGAAGATTGTCATCAGCCTTCGGGGGCGGAACATCCTTGACGATTTTTTCAAGCACCTGTTCAATGTTGAGACCTGTTTTTGCCGAAACTCTCGGAGCTTCGGAGCAATCAAGACCTATAACATCCTCAACTTCTGCCGAAACTCTGTCGGGATCAGCGGAAGGAAGGTCGATTTTGTTGATAACGGGAACAATTTCAAGGTCGTGGTCAAGTGCGAGATAAGTGTTTGCGAGAGTCTGCGCTTCAACGCCCTGAGATGCGTCTACAATAAGCACAGCGCCTTCGCAAGCTGCAAGTGAACGGGAAACTTCATAGTTGAAGTCAACATGACCCGGAGTATCAATGAGATTGAGAACATACTCTTCACCGTCTTCGGCAACATAGTTGAGCTTAACTGCGTGAGCCTTGATGGTGATGCCTCTTTCTTTTTCGAGATCCATTTTGTCAAGAAGTTGAGCTGTCATGTCACGAAGAGCAACTGATTTTGTTTTTTCAAGAAGTCTGTCCGCAAGAGTTGACTTGCCGTGGTCAATATGTGCAATAATGCAAAAATTTCTGATTTTATCTTTTGAAACTGCCAATGTGTTTTCTCCTTACAGGATAAATTAATGAAGTTTAAATATTATTTATTTCTTCGAGCTTTCTGTTGATACCGGACTGACCTATCCACATATCTTCCCAGCGGTGACCTGCGATATCCTCAAGACGCTTTTTATCTCCGCTTGAAAGGTCGCAAGAGCCTGTTTCGTGTTTCTGTGCAATTACGGCCTGAATTATTTCGTGGTCACGCTTCTTCATTCTGAATCGGAAGATAAGAATAAGAGATGTGATTGCGAATATTGCGGGAAGCCAGCTGACAAGAAGTCTTAATCCGAATTCCGTCTGACTGCTGAGAGCGGCATATTCGATTTTTTCGAGGTTGGTTGTGTCATAACCGATAATCTGAAGGAAGATTCCGAGGAAACCGGTAACGAAGCTGTTGATTGTTTTTCTGACAAATGAATAGAATGTCGTGATAACGCCTTCGCGTCTTCTGCCTGTTATAAGTTCGTCAACGTCGGTAACGTCTGGCTGGATATTGTTGATAACAAAACCGGGTCCTGAGAATCCGAAATTGTAAAGGATTGTTGCAATATAAAGAATAAATACGGGCGAATTCGGAGTAACAAAACCGTTGAGAAGCAGACCGATTATCATCATGGGTGCCATAATTATTCCGCACATTCGTTTATCCATATAACGGGTGAGGAAATAGTTGAAAGGACCGCCTGCAATTTCAGCTGCGCCGCCGACGGTGTTCAGAACGCTGAAATGGCTGTATTTATCGGCTATACTTCTTATATAAAACTGGTCTGCATAGCTGTAAAAACTCTTTGAGAAACCGTAGAAAAGGTTAATGAGGAAATACTGTCTGAAAGCCTTGTTTTTGAATACCTGAATGTATTCTCTGAGGAAATATTTGTAGTCGATGGGCGGATTTTCAAGGTCGAGCGAACTTTTTTCTTTTGTTGAGAAGAAAGTAACAAGAGGTGCCCAGCTGAAATAGATGACAAAAACGATGCCGCAAATCAGATATTTGTTTCTGTCGGCAGGAGAGGGGTTAACCATGTTTGTACCGCCGAGAACGATGCTCATGAAAATGAACGAAGGGAACATACCGAACATATTGAAAATATATTCAACGATTTTATACTGTGTTCTTTCGAAATATCTTGGCGCAACGGTTGGCAGCATGGCAACGTGAGGAATGTTTATCATAGTATAGCCTGAGCTGTAGATAAGCGAAGCCATAAGATAATAAATGAAAAGTGCCGTTGTGTTGCCTGTACCCGAAATGCCGAATGAGTACCATTTCATGAAATAGCCGATTAAAAGCACGGGAAGACCCGCTATAAGCCAGACTCTGTGTTTACCGAAACGGGATTTTGTTCTGTCTGTTATAAAGCCCATTGAGAGGTCTGTTATGGCGTCGATAACGCCGCCTATGGTGCTTATGATACCGGACATACCGGTGCTCATGCCTTCAACGAAATTAAGAAATTGCTGATGATACATGCCAATGGGATTAGTAACACCGCCGGTTGTTATGCAGGCAACATTATACCCGATAATCGGTCTTATATATTCCCATGTGTTGCCCTCAATACCTACTGCGTCTTTGATTTTGTTTCCGAGACCCATGAGCAATCCTCCAATCCTATTAGGTATATACTTAAATATAATAACAAATTATAATAATAAGGTCAAGATTTTTCAGCTAAAAAGAAGGTGCTGAATTTTAACAACTTGTTTACAATTAAATTATTGACAAATCTTTCCTTTTGGTTTATAGTTATAACCGATGTTAGCACTCGGAAGTTGCGAGTGCTAAAATTAGCACTCGGGGGAAAGAGGTGAGGCAAGTGAACGAACTCAGCGAAAGAAAAAAACGTATACTCGCGGCTGTTGTTGAACAGTATATCAAGACGGGAGAGCCTGTCGGTTCAAAAGAACTTCTCGCTCTGACGGGTATGTCGGTTTCTTCCGCAACCGTTCGAAATGAGATGAGCGATCTTGCCGCGATGGGATATCTTGAACAGCCTCATACCTCGGCAGGCAGAATTCCTTCGCAGATGGGTTACAGATATTATGTTGATAACCTTATGAAGCCCCGCGAAATTGACGAACTGAACAGAAGAATGATTGAAGCGGGAATTTCTTCTGCGGCAGGTGATCCCGAAAGGCTGATTTCTCAGGCTGGCGAAGTCCTTGCGGACCTTACCAAATGCGCCTGTATTTCAACCGCACCCGGCGGAGATTCGATGATAATTAAAAAAATTGAGCTTGTTCCCGTCGGCGTTCATTCGGCAATGCTTGTGCTTCTGACTTCAAACGGTATTCTCAAGAGCAGACTTTGCAGATTGGACTGTGAGCTCACCGCAAAGATATGCGAGCAATTTTACAATATCGTTCAGTCCTGCATAATCGGCAGATTTGCAAATGATATCAGCGTTGCGGATATGCAGACGGTTGCCGCTTCGGTTGACGGCGATGTGTTTGCAATGCTTCCGCTTATGGCGGCGGTTTGTGAGCTTGCAAGAAGTACGGCAAACTCAAAGATTATGCTCGGCGGCAGTTCGAATCTGTTTTCCCATAAGGGTTACGGAACAAGTGCTCTGGAGCTTCTTGAGTTTCTTAATAAAAGAGACCCGATTTCTGCGGTTATCAATGAAAACGAAGAACCGCTCAATGTTAAAATCGGTAAGGAAAATCTTTACCGTCAGCTTGAAAATTCAAGCGTAATTGTTGCAAAATATTCCGTGGGTGGAGGAAACTCCGGAAAAATCGGACTTATCGGCCCCACCAGAATGGATTATGAAAATATAATTCCCAGCATAAAATATTTAACCGACCTTGTCGGAAGCCTCATAACGCAAGCTATTGAGGAATAGAAAGGACTAAGCGATGAAAAAAGAAAAGAAAAAGCCTGAAACTGCAGAAGAAGTTAATGAAACAGCGGTTGAGGAGTCCAAGGAAGAGCAGCTTCAGAAAGCGCTCGACGAAAAGAACGACCAGTTTCTGAGACTCTATGCGGAATATGATAATTTCCGAAAGCGTTCACAGAAAGAAAAGCAGGATATCTACTCAAGCTCGAAGGCTGATGTAATTAAGGACCTTCTTCCCATCATGGATAATTTTGACAGAGCCGCCAACAATAAAGACGGCAGCTACGAAGATTACAAAAAGGGAATAGAGCTTATTTTCAATCAGTTTGTTGAGATGTTTGCTAAGAACGGTGTTGAAGCATATGGTGAAAGAGGCGAAGAATTTGACCCGAATATCCATGATGCGGTAATGACCGTTGAGGATGCAGAGCTTGGCGAAAACAGAATTGCATCCGTATTCTCAAAAGGCTATAAAATCGGCGACAAAATAATCAGAGAAGCAGTTGTCACCGTTGCAAATTCATAATTCAGTTTAAAATATTGTTTTTATTATAGGAGGAAAAATTATGGCAAAGATTATCGGTATCGACTTAGGTACAACAAACTCATGCGTAGCAGTTATCGAAGGCGGAGAGCCTGTAGTTATCGCTAACGCAGAAGGCGCAAGAACAACTCCCTCTGTTGTTGCATTCGGCAAAACAGGCGAAAGAATGGTTGGTCAGGTTGCGAAAAGACAGGCTATCACAAACCCCGACAGAACAGTTTCATCAATCAAAAGACAGATGGGTACAGATTATAAGGTAGCTATCGACGATAAAAAGTATACACCGCAGGAAATTTCCGCAATGATTCTTCAGAAACTTAAGACAGATGCTGAAGCATATCTCGGAGATAAGGTAACAGAAGCTGTTATCACTGTTCCTGCATACTTCACCGACTCACAGCGTCAAGCAACAAAGGACGCAGGCAGAATCGCAGGTCTTGAAGTAAAGAGAATTATCAATGAGCCCACAGCAGCAGCTCTTGCTTACGGTATTGACAAGGAAACCGACCAGAAGGTTATGGTTTATGACCTTGGCGGCGGTACATTCGACGTTTCAATTATCGAAATGGGCGACGGTGTTCAGGAAGTTCTCGCAACAGCAGGTAACAACAAGCTCGGCGGCGACGACTTTGACCAGAGAGTTATCAACTGGCTTGCAGATCAGTTCAAGGCTGAACAGGGTATTGACCTCAGAGGCGACAAGATGGCAATGCAGCGTCTTAAAGAGGCTGCTGAAAAAGCAAAGATTGAGCTTTCAGGTGTAACAACATCCAATATTTCACTTCCCTTCATCACAGCTGATGCAACAGGCCCCAAGCATCTTGAAACAACTCTCACAAGAGCAAAGTTCAATGAGCTTACAGCTGACCTTGTTGAAGCAACAATGGGTCCCGTTCGTCAGGCAATGAGCGACTCAGGTCTTAAGACAAGCGAAATCAATAAGGTTCTCATGGTTGGCGGTTCATCAAGAATTCCCGCTGTTCAGGAAGCTATCAAGAGATTCATGGGCACAGAACCCTTCAAGGGCATCAACCCCGATGAATGCGTTGCAGTAGGCGCAGCGCTTCAGGCAGGTGTCCTCGGTGGCGAAGTTCAGGGACTTCTTCTCCTTGACGTTACTCCGCTTTCACTCGGTATTGAAACCATGGGCGGCATCAACACAAAGAGTATTGACAGAAATACAACAATCCCCGTTAAGAAGAGCCAGATTTTCTCAACTGCAGCCGACAATCAGCCTTCAGTTGAAGTTCATGTTCTTCAGGGCGAAAGAGAATTCGCAAGAGATAACAAGACTCTCGGTATATTCCATCTCGACGGTATTATGCCTGCAAGAAGAGGCGTTCCTCAGATTGAAGTTACATTTGATATAGATGCAAACGGTATCGTTCACGTTTCTGCAAAGGACCTCGGCACTCAGAAGGAGCAGTCAATTTCAATCACTTCCTCAACAAATATGTCCAAGGAAGATATTGAAAAAGCTGTTGCCGATGCTGAAAGATTTGCTCAGGAAGATAAACAGCGCAGAGAAGAAGTTGATACACGCAATGGTGCAGACCAGATGGTTTATCAGTGCGAAAAGCTTCTCACTGAAGAAGGCGACAAGTTCAGCGATGACGAAAAGGCTGCTCTCAATGAAAAGATTGACGCTCTCAAGGAAGCTCTCAAGGGAGAAGATATCAACCTCATCAAGTCAAAGCAGGAAGAACTTACACAGAAATTCTACGAAATTTCCGAAAAGCTTTATAAGGCTGCTCAGGAAGCGGCTCAGGCTCAGCAGGGCGGCGCAGCACCCGGCGGCGAAGGATACACAGAAGCAAACTACACGGATGTTGATGATAACAATCAGTAATCCGTTCTAAGAAGGAGTAAATCCCCTTGGCAGACAAACGAGATTATTACGAAGTCCTCGGCGTATCAAAGGGTGCGAGCGACGACGAAATAAAAAAAGCATACAGAAAAAAGGCTAAAGAATATCATCCGGACCTCCATCCGGGTGATGCTGAGGCTGAAGCTAAATTCAAGGAAGCCAACGAAGCTTATGAGGTGCTTTCCGACAGTCAGAAAAAAGCCCGTTATGACCAGTTCGGTCATGCAGGTGTAGACCCGAATTACGGTGCTGGCGGAGGTAATCCTTTCGGCGGCGGTTTCGGAGGATTCGGCGGCGACGGTGTTGAATTTGACCTTGGCGATATTTTCGGCTCATTCTTCGGCGGCGGAAGTCCCTTTGGCGGAAGGCAGGCTAATCCCAATGCGCCTCGCAGAGGTGAAAACATTCAGACGAGAGTTACAATTTCATTTGAAGAAGCGGCAAAGGGCTGCAAGAAAACGGTTGATATCAACCGTGTTGACGTTTGTAACGATTGTCACGGCTCCGGTGCAAAGGCGGGCTCATCTCCCAAAACCTGTCCCGATTGCGGTGGCAGAGGATTTGTCAATGTTCAGCAGAGAACCGCTTTCGGTGTAATTTCAAGTCAGAAAGCTTGTCCCAAGTGTTCGGGCAAGGGCAAAGTCATCGACAACCCTTGCGTGAAGTGCAGAGGAACAGGCAGAGTTTCAACTAAAACATCGGTTGAAATCAACATACCCGCAGGTATTGATGACCGTCAGGTCTTCGGTGTCAGCGGCGCGGGTAACGCAGGAGTGAACGGAGGACCCAAGGGAGACCTTGAAGTTGCTGTTTTTGTAAGACCCCATCCGTACTTTGAGCGTGACGGATTCAATGTTTGGCTTGAACAGCGAATCAGCTTCACTCAGGCTGCACTCGGCGATAATATCCGTATACCTACTCTTGACGGCGATGTTAAGTTTGATATCCCTGCAGGAACGCAGTCCGGCACAGTGTTCAGCCTTAAGGGCAAGGGAATACAGATTCTTAACGGCAGAGGCAAGGGCGACCAGCTTGTTCGTGTGATAGTTGATATTCCGAAGTCCTTGACAGGCAGACAGAAAGAACTTATTATGGAGCTTGAAAAGGAACTCGGTGTGAAGAGAGGTTCGCCTGTCGGAAACGGCAAGGAAGGCTTCTTCGATAAATTCAAGAGTAAGAAATAAGCAAAACGCCGTGTCGGTTGGCACGGCGTTTTTGAGGTGTTATCATGAAATACGAAGCGTTTATATTTGACCTTGACGGTACTCTTACGGATACTCTCGGCGATTTAGCTGACAGTGTTAATTATGCCTTGCGTGAGTTCGGTTTTCCCGAAAGAACAACAGAAGAAGTAAAAAGCTTTGTCGGCAACGGTGTGAGAAGGCTGATATATTCAAGCGTTCCCGAAAATACGGATGAAGAAACTTTCGAAAATTGCCTTGCTGTTTTCAAAGAGTATTATAAAAATCACTCGCTTATTGAAACAAAACCATACGACGGAATAATTTCCATGCTTGAAACTCTGAAAAAACAGGGAATTAAAACAGCGGTTGTGACAAATAAAATGCATGAAGCCGCAGAGAAAATAGTCCGCATTTTCTTTGGTGATTTGATTGACCTGACCCTCGGTCAGATTGACGGCATCGCGCAAAAACCGCAGCCTGACGGAATATATTCTGTTCTTGAAAAACTCGGTGTTTCAAAAGAAAAAGCGGTCTATGTCGGAGATTCCGAAGTTGACTGTATAACCGCTAAAAACGCAGGTGTTCCGTGTATCGGAGTAACATGGGGATTTCGCAATAAATCCGTGCTTCTCGAAAACGGTGCGGATTATATAGCCGATACTCCCGAAGAAATAATTGAATAAATATGAAAGTGCTGCTTTTGCGGCACTTTTTTATTGCATTTATTTTTGTGTGATATTATAATATTTTCAGGTGATTTTATGACTGACAGATATATTCTGAACAGGCTTTTTGAAATGCAGGATTTGAAATACCGTGATTTTCATTCGAAACTTATGCCGACTGTTGAAAAAACAAGGGTAATTGGTGTGCGCACCCCTGATTTGAGAAACTTCGCAAAAGAAATTTCGGTTACACCGTTTGCGGATGAATTTATGAAAAATCTGCCCCATGAATATTATGAAGAAAATAATCTTCATGCATTTCTGATTGAAAAAATCGCAGATTACGGTGAATGCGTGAAGGAAATGAACAGATTTTTGCCTTTCGTTGATAACTGGGCAACGTGCGATATGATGCGTCCGAAAATTTTTAAAATGCATCTGCCCGATTTGCTTGAAGAAATCGGAAGATGGCTCAAATCCGATGATACTTATACCGTGAGATTCGGGATTGAGTGTCTGATGTGTTATTATCTCGATGACAACTTCAGTCCTGAATACCCTGAAAAAGTTTCGGAAATCCGCAGCGATGAATACTACATAAAAATGATGCAGGCATGGTATTTTGCAACAGCGCTTGCAAAGAGATACGGTGAAATTGTTCCGTATCTTGAACAAAACAGACTTGATACCGATACGCATAATAAAACTATTCAGAAGGCAATCGAAAGCTATAGGATAACTGATGAACAAAAAACGTATCTGAAAACTTTAAAACGCTGATTCTTATTGAAAAAAGTATTGCGATATGATAAATTAATATGCATAAAAGAAAGAAGGAGTTATTTTATGTATTACAAAATAGAAAACGAATTTATGACTTGTGAAATTGACGATATGGGTGCGCAGCTCCATTCGCTCAAGTCAAAGGAAAACGGCACAGAGTATATCTGGCAGGGAAATCCCGACATCTGGTACGGTCAGGCACCTGTATTATTCCCCGTTATCGGGCAGCTTATCAATGACAAATATTTTTATAACGGTGTTGAATACACAATGCCCAAGCACGGTCTTGCAAGAAAACTTCTTTTCAAGGTGAAAGAGTGCGAAGGTGCAAAGGCGGTATTCAGTCTTGAAAGCGACGAGAATACTCTTAAGTCCTATCCGTTTGATTTTGAATATCTTGTTTCTTTTGAGCTTAAGGGTAAAGCACTTGTCAACACGATGACCGTTATCAACAAAACAAAGGGCGAGATGTATTTTTCGGTCGGCGCACATCCTGCATTCAACTGCAAGGTCGGCGACGTTATTGAATTTGAAAAAGAAGAAACTCTTGCAACAGAGAGAATTGACAAGGAAAATCTTATTATTTCCGAAAAATTTCCGTTCATGGAAAACGAAAAGAGTTTTGCTATCACCAAAGAGATTTTTGAACCCGATGCACTCATTCTTTCCGATATAAAATCCGAAAAACTTCGTATCAAGGGCGAAAATGAAATCGAATTCACCTTCGGTAAATGCCCCTTCCTCGGAATCTGGGCAAAACCCGGAGCCCCTTATGTCTGCATTGAACCCTGGTACGGTGTCAATGACGGCAGAGAAGTGAAAAATGATATTTCCGAAAAGAGGGGAATCGAGCGTCTGGGTGAAGGCGAAACATTCGAATTCTCATGGACAGCCGAAATTATTTAAAAGGATTGATTTTATGATTAAAAAATTGATTCCCGTTTTGCTTGCAATCAGCATGATTTTTGCATTTATGCCTGTTGCATTTGCTGATGAAACAACCGCAGAGCTTTATGCCTTTTTCGGTGACGGAATGCTTTTTGAGCAGAACGAAGAAGCCGTTATTTCAGGAACAGGTAAAGCAGGCAGCAAAATATCTGCAGAGCTTTGTGATTCACAGAACAATCTTATTTCTGCCGGCGAAACCGAAGTTCAGTCCGACGGCACATTTGCTGTTGCTTTCGATGCACCTGCAGGCGGTTATGATGAATACACCGTTGTTTTGAAATGCAACAATGCGGAGTTTGCAAAACTTAAAAATGTTGTTTTCGGTGAACTTTGGATCGCAAACGGACAGAGCAATATGCAGTATCCTCTTGCACAGGCTAAGAGAGGAAGAGAAATGTTTGCGAATCAGCAGAAATTGAGCAAAAATCTCCGTGTTCTGCTTGTGCCTGCAATTCCCGAATATAAAGGCTCGGTTGAGCTTGCACCTGTTGACCCCCAACCCGATATTCCGGGTGCACAGTGGGTAACGGGCGAAAATCCTGCGGTTTATTCCATGAGTGCCGTTGCATACTTTTTTGCGGAAGAACTTCTTGAAGAGCTTGATATGCCCGTTGGTATTCTCAATGTTCCTCTCGGCGGAACATCGATTGCTTCGTGGATTTCGAGAGAGGCTATCGACGGCGATGCGCAAGTTAAAAATGATTTTGTTTCAAATGGCGATTATATTGAAAGATCTGAATGGAATGAAGAAAAATTCAATATATCTCTCGATATGACTATTAACTACAACCTCAAAATGGAGGCTCTTAAGAATTTCAGAGTTTCGGGTATGATCTGGTATCAGGGCGAAACGGATATAATGATGGGTTGGAGCGGTGAGAGATACGCAAGAGCTTTTGACCTCATGCAGCGTTCATATACAGAGCTTTATAACTATCAAGACGGACTTATGCCGATAATTTATACCCAGCTTGCTCCTTATTACTATTCCGACGGCGGATATAATCTTACCGATATGAATATTGCATTTACGGAAATACAGAAGCAAAGACCTGAATCAAGAGCTGTTGTTTCCGTTAACGATATTCCCGTAACCTTTATTCCCGAAGCAGGTCTTATCCATCCCGAATGCAAGGAAGAGATATCTGACAGAATGGCTTATGCTGCAATGGGTCTTGTTTACGGAGAATACGAAACTTATACTGCTCCTGCTCTTAAAAATTCAGAGATTAAAGACGGCAGTGTTTATGTTTCATTCAACAATATCGGCAACGGCATAGAATCAAAAGGTGATACTGTTTATGGTTTTGCTCTTTGCGGCAAAGACGGCGTTTATGTTCAGGCAAATGCCGAGATAATCGGCGAAAACTCTGTCAGAGTCTGGAGTGAAAATGTATCTGAACCTTGTTCCGCAAGCTATGCATATTGCGTAAGCAATCAGCGCGCAAATCTTTATGCAACCGATGAAAACGGTTTTGCAATGCCTGTAAGCCCGTTCGTTACGGATATGAATTACGGTGCTCATTTTTATAAGGATAAAATCTGGGCTGATTGCGAAGACGAATATATCTGGCATACCGAAACCGATTCTGTTTCAGATTTCTATGTTTCATGGGTTGCTGAAAATGCTGATATTTCTGCTTCTGCAAATGATGCTTACAGTGGCGCAAAAGGTATGAATATAAAAGCAAAAAGCAAGAGCTTTTCAGTCGCTCCGATTTTGACATATGACGACGGAAAATCAAAGGCATTTTTTGATACCGACACAGATTATTCGGATTACTCCGAAATGAGTTTTTATGTTAAGAACAACGGCGAAACAGATGCAGTTTTTGACGGAATTAAATTCATGATAAATTCTGCGGTTTGGTATTCTGCTGTTTCGGAGGATGTTATTCCTTCTGACGGCGAATGGCATAAGATAACCGTTAATCTCAACAGCGTTCATCTTTTCGGCAACGAATGCGGTTTTGGTTACACAAATGAAAGGCTTGATGAAGTTATCAGTATCGAATTTATGTTTTCTGCTTCTGATGATAATTCGGATATCGGTTTTGACTGCATCCGTTTTACCCCTTCAACGGAAAAGGTAAGCACAGGTTTTGATGCGGATATTGCAGATGCGGATAATGCGTTCGAATTCGTGTCGGCACTTTTCGTAAGATTCATCGGTCTGTTTGCAAATTTGTTCAGATAAAACATAAAGAGGTTGTTTTCGTATGAAACAACCTCTTTTTTTATTATAATATTTTTTCTGCGTATCTTACAGCCGACATAGCGTCTGTGCCGTAACTGTCTGCACCAATCATTGAAGCATATTCTTCTGTCATAACCGCGCCGCCGACCATGATTTTGCAGTCGGGAGTTTCTTTGCGAAGGAGCTTTATGGTTTCCTCCATTGCAGGTACGGTTGTTGTCATCAGTGCGCTCAGACCGACAAGCTTTGCGCCGCTTGATTTAACGGTATCAACGATTTTTTCGGGAACGACATCTTTTCCAAGGTCAATAACCTCATAACCGTAGTTTTCGAGAAGCACTTTGACAATATTTTTTCCGATGTCGTGAATATCGCCTTTGACCGTTGCAATAACGATTTTGCCCTTTCGATTTTCGCCTGTGGGAATTGCGGATTTTATTGCATCGAAAGCTTCCTTTGCCGCTTGTGCACTCATGAGAAGCTGAGGCAGATAGATTTTCTTTTCCTCGAAGCCTTTGCCGACAGTGTTGAGTGCAGGGATTATTATTGAATCAATGATTTTCATTGGCGGCATTGTTTTGATAAGCTTTGCGGCTTCTTCACCCGCCTGCTCTTTCAGACCGCTGATGATACAGCCGTCAAGACCTGCGTTTGATTTCTGTTCGGTTTTCTTTTCGGCAGGTTCAAGAGACTGTGCAAACTCGATGAAATTCGTGCAGTTTTCATCTTTGCCCGTAAGAGCCATAAAGCAATTCCACGCCTTCATCATTTCGGTTGAAAACGGATTTATGATTGCGCAGTCAAGACCGTTTTGCATTGCCATTGTGTAGAATACGGCATTGACATCTGCTCTTGAAGGCAGACCGAACGAAATATTTGAAACACCAAGGCTTGTTTTTATGCCCATATCATGGAGTGCTTTTACGGCTTTGAGGGTAATGTTTGCACTGCTTGAATCGCTTGAAACGGCCATTGCAAGAGGATCGACTATAATATCGTTTTTGCCTATGCCGTATTCTGAAGCACGGGCAATTATTTTTTCGGCTATCTCAACCCTGCCTTCAGAAGTTTCGGGTATTCCGTTTTCATCAAGAGTCACAGCAATAACCGCACCGCCGTATTTTTTGACAAGAGGGAAAACTGCTTTCATGCTTTCTTCCTTGCCGTTCACGGAATTTATGAGAGCTTTGCCGTTGTAAATTCTCAATGCTTTTTCCATTGCAACGGGGTCGACCGTATCAATCTGCAAAGGAAGATCGATAACGCTTTGCAAAGCACGGATGACATTAACCATCATTTCTGCTTCGTCGATTTCGGGCAGACCCACATTAACATCGAGAATCGAAACCCCTTTTTTGTTTTGTGCGATACCTTCGTTGAGAATATAATTTATATCATTTTCACGCAGAGCTTCCTTGAATCGCTTTTTACCTGTCGGATTAATTCTTTCGCCGATGATAACGGGAGCATTGCCGATTTCAACAGCGTGAGTATATGACGAAACAACGGTGAGATTCTTTTTTTCGGGGAGAGAGAAAGGAAGATTTTTTGTTTTATCAACTGTTATTCTGATATGCTCGGGAGTAGTGCCGCAGCAACCGCCGATTACCGTTGCGCCCATTTTTACGATTTCACACATGATGTCCGAAAATTCATCGGCGTCAATATCGAAAACAGTTTTGCCGTTTTCGTTTCTGGGCAAACCTGCGTTGGGATTCACTATAATTGGAACGCTCGAATACTTTGCGAATTCGGGAACGATTTCAAGCATCTGCCTCGGACCGAGTGAGCAGTTCATACCTATGGCGTCTGCGCCCAGACCTTCAAGCATGGCAATCATAGCCGAAGGATCTGCGCCTGTCATGAGCTTTTTTGTTTCATCGTAAACGCAGGTTACAAAAACAGGCAAATCACAGCTTTCTTTTGCTGCAAGAACAGCCGCCTTTGCTTCAAGACTGTCATTCATTGTTTCAATAAGAACAAGGTCTGCGCCTGCTTTTGCACCGATTCTTATGCTTTCGGAGAAAACCTCAACAGCGGTCTCAAACGGTAAATCGCCGAGCGGCTCAAGCATTTTTCCGAGAGGTCCGATGTCAAGAGCAACAAAAGCGCCATGGTCTTTGCATGCTTTTTTTGCGTTGTCTACTGCTGCGGTGATTATTTCTTCGAGATTGTCAAATTTAAAACGGTTTGCGCCGAATGTGCATGAGGTGATTATATCTGCACCGGCTTCAAGGTAAAGACGGTGCATTTCGATTATTTTTTCAGGATGTGTGATGTTCCAGCTTTCGGGATATTCGCCGGCCTGAAGTCCCCATGACTGAAGAAGCGTGCCTGCACCGCCGTCACAGTAGGTTATTCCGTTTTTGATTTTTTCAAGAATGTTCATTTTGTCAGTCCCTATAAGGGCAGTTTATTCCGCTGCATGTCATGCAGCCGTTACCCTTGCATTTATTCTTTTCTTTTCCTATGCCGATTATTGCCGTGACCGATTTTTTCGGTATCATCATAAGACTTTCGGTAAGAGTCAAGCCGATGTTTTTGTTTGCGCACAGAAAGTCAATGATTTTCTTTTGACAGTCGATGCACAAATCGCCGTAACCCGGACTGAATCTCGGACGGAGAAAATCAGGGTTATCCGAAAGCGAGAGATTGATTTTATCGCAGAAAGCTTCGATTGCCGCAGACCCTATGCAGTCTGTTACTATTCCTTTTATCGGTGATATAACTGAATTTCTCTCAATCAGCCTTTGCGAGTTTATCCCCGTTGTTGCCGCAAGAATATATGCTTCATCACAGCCGTTGAGATTTTTGCGCAGTGATTTGCTTTCAACCTGCATAAATCCGATGTCAACACCGTTTTCTGTTAATTTGACGGGAACTTTTGCATAGCAAACCCTGAAGTCTGCGTTCACATTGAATTCGGAAATACCTTCGGTTATTGTTTTGTCATCAATTCCGTTTGCGGAATAATAGCCGAGATAAACGGCGACCTCCTTCGGGTCAATTGTTATCTCGGCTGCCGCTGATTTTATGATTTCAATCATCTGATTATATCCTTGAGGTTTGCTTGAATTTTTTCTGCCACATCGGGCTTGTTCATTGAGTAAACATGAACTGCTTTTATGCCGTTTGCGTAAAGGTCAACAATCTGTTCGGTTGCATATGCAATTCCTGCTTGTTTCATAGCGGCGGGGTTATCACCGAAACGGTCAACCATTCTGATGAATTTTCGGGGAAGAATTGTTCCTGAAAGTGAGCAGATTCTTTTGATTTGCGCCGCATTTGTAACAGGCATGATACCCGGAATTACGGTCACGGTTATGCCGCTTTCTCTGATTTTATAAAGATAGTTAAAGAGAATGTGATTGTCAAAAAACATCTGTGTTGTAAGAAATTCGCATCCTGCATCAACCTTCTTTTTGAGGTTGGTTATATCCTGCTTTGAGGTTTCGCTTTCGGGGTGCGTTTCGGGATAGCAAGCTCCGCCGATGCAGAAGCCGCCGAAGTTTTTTATTTCCTCAACAAGGTCACTGGCGTGAGTATAATCAAGACTTTTTTCTGTCATTCCCTGAGGCAGGTCGCCTCTGAGCGCAAGAATGTTTTCAACGCCTTTTTCTTTGAAAGCGGAAAGAGTTTCCTTGATTTTGTTTCTGTCTGAACAAACGCAGGTTAGGTGAGCGATGGGAGTTACGCCTGTCTTGACAATGTTTTCGCAGATGTCAAGGGTGTATGACCCCGTTGTGCCGCCTGCACCGTATGTAACGCTCATAAAATCGGGATTCAGCTTTGCGATTCCAAGAGCAGAATCTTTAATGCTTTCGTAAGTTTCGCTTGTTTTCGGAGGAAAAACCTCAAATGAAAGCGATATTTTATCACCTGAAAGTATATCCGAAATTTTCATTTCTGCACCTTATTTCTTTTTGAATATAAGAAGTTTGCTGAATATATAGTTTATAATAACAACAAAAATTCCAACGATGATTTTGGCTATGAACTCATCCCATACGAGGAGAGAAACCATAACGAACATTCCGAGCATTTCGAAAACAAGAGAAAAAATTCTCGCACTTACAAAGCCCGTGAATTCCTTGCCTGCAACCGCAGGCTTCCAGCTTTTTGATTCGAAAACGAAGAGTTTGTTTGTTACGAATGCGAAAACGACGCCTGCAATCCATGCAATGAGATTTGCGTCGAGATATTCGCTGCCGCCGCTGAAAAGCTCAACGATTTTTGAGCCTTCAGGAACGATAGTGTTAAAAACTCCGTTCCATCCGATTGCCGTAAAAAGTTTTTTTGTCAGATAAAAGACGGCAAGATTGACTATTGTCGTCATCACGCCGAAAAAGATATATGATATAATTTCTTTTGTGAAGAACTTATCAATCATCTTTCCGATAAATCCGTCTTTTTTGAAAATTTTAAATAAAAGTTCTCTGATTTTTTCTATCATTTCTAAACTCCAAAGAATAATTATTACCGCAAATAATAAATATATTTTA
>JAZSCO010000024.1:0-13177 GCA_045602965.1 Acutalibacteraceae bacterium
GATATGCTTGGCTACGGTGTTGACCCTCTTTACGGCAGTGCAGAAAACGGACTCGGTTTCCGTATGCTTTCAAACATGAAGATGCCTTTTGAAAAGATGAACGGGGGCTATGCTTCGCATCTCGGTATTGATCCCAAGTATTTCAAGTCCGAGTCAGACGAAGGCAAGGGTGTTGAATTCAGAGATAAGGTTATCAATCCGTTGTTCTTCAATCCTCTTAACGAAGGTGTTTCTCCCTTCTATCTCTATGTTAACGTCACAACCGCTGAAATTCTTCGCAAGGTGCTTGCAAATCCCAAGAAATACGCACCAAGCGGTGTTTACATTATGAGAATCCACGGTACATTTGTTAATTTCCTTGACCTTTCACCTGCAATTCAGCAGGATATTATAACACGACTTGATCCTAATTCAACATCAATCTCATAAGGTGAAAATATGAAAATTATCGGAATAGATATCGGTACAACAAGCATCTGCGGAATTGTTTTTGATACAGAAACACAGGCTATAACCGCATCAAAAACTCTGCCGAATAATTCTTTTATCAAATCCGAAAATAGCTATGAAAAGATTCAGAATCCCGAAATCATCATGAATACGGTTCAAGAAATTCTTGAAAGTTTTTATTCTGAAGATATTTCTGCAATAGGCTTTTCGGGACAGATGCACGGAATTCTTTATACCGACGAAAATGCTCAGGCGGTAAGTCCTCTTTATATCTGGCAGGATGAACGTGCGGCTATTGAATATAAAGACGGCAAGTCTTATGCGGAGTTTCTCGGATGTTTTGCCGGTTACGGACTTGCAACGGATTTTTACAATGATAAAAATGGTCTTGTTCCCGAAAAAGCAAAGTATCTTTGCACAATTGCTGACTATGGCGTTATGAAGCTTTGCGGTAACAAAGAGCCTCTTGTTCACGTTACTAATGCTGCATCGCTCGGTTGCTTTGATTTAGTGAATCATAAATTTACAATTGATAACTGCAGACTTCCCGAAGTTACGGCTGAATTCAAATCGGCAGGGGAATACAAGGGAATTCCGGTTTGTGTTGCTCTCGGAGATAATCAGGCGAGTTTTATCGGTTCTGTTTCTGATGCTGATAATGCACTTA
This sequence comes from Acutalibacteraceae bacterium, assembly GCA_045602965.1. Lineage (GTDB taxonomy): Bacteria > Bacillota > Clostridia > Oscillospirales > Acutalibacteraceae > CAG-177. The sequence continues at coordinate 1,118 of JAZSCO010000024.1, forward strand.
TCAATATCGGTACCGGATCGCAGATTTCATGGCTTTCCGATGAGCTTATTACTGCAGAGGGTGTTGAAAACAGACCTTTTGACGGTAAACGGTATCTTGCGGCAGGTTGTGCTCTTTGTGGCGGCAGAGCTTTTGCAATGGTTGAAAAACTTTTCAGAGAAATTGCCAATCTTGTTTGTGAAAACGAAGTCACATCTATGTATTCTGCGATTGATAAGATTCTTTCCGAAAAAACGGAAACATCTCTTTCGGCAGATTGCCGTTTCTGCGGAACAAGAAATAATCCTTCAATCAGAGGCGGATTATCAAATATTTCCGAGGAAAATTTCACGGCATCGGACATAGCTCTTTCTGTGCTTTACGGTATGTCCGATGAACTTTATCAAATGTTTAAGAACGGCGGCAAAAAAACCGAAAAGCTTGTTTGTTCTGGTAACGGAATCAGAAAGAATTCTGTTTTGAGAAAAGTTGTTTCCGAAATGTTCGGATGTGAAATTGTTATACCTCTTTTTGAAGAAGAAGCGTCATTCGGAGCAGCGCTGGCTGCAAGCGTTGCCTGCGGAATGAGTAAAGATATTTCCGAAGCTTGTTCAATGATAAAATATAAGGAGTAATATAAATGTTTTATAACGAGCCGATTTTCTTTGAAAAAAACAGAGTTTTCAGAGTTTATACAGGAGGAAAACTCTTTTCGGATTTCTTCGGTGACGACTCAACCGACGGTTATTATCCTGAAGAATGGGTAGCTTCAAGCGTTAAGGCTCTTAACGAAGGAAGTACCGATGAATACGAAGGCGTGTCAAAAATCAAGGGAACCGATTTATATCTTAACGATGCTGTTGAAAAGTATAAAACAGAAATTCTCGGAGTCAGACAGGATATCGGAATACTCACCAAAATCCTTGACAGTGCAATAAGATTGCCTGTTCAGGCACACCCCGACAAAGCTTTTTCCGAAAAGTATTTTTTATCAAAATATGGCAAGGAAGAAAGCTGGATTATTCTTGCAACAAGACCCGGCGCCAAGATTTTTTACGGCTTCAAAGACGGTGTGACCATGGATGACTTTAATAAAGCTATCGATGAAAGCGAAAATAAGTCTGATGCCATGGAAAAGCTCCTTTGTTCAATCGATGTCAAAGCGGGAGATGTAATTTATATCCCTGCAAAAATGGTGCATGCAATCGGCAGCGGATGTCTTCTTCTTGAAGTTCAGGAACCAACCGATTTTACAATTCAGCCTGAACGGTGGTGCGGTGAATATAAGCTTTCCGATAAAGAAATGTATCTCGGACTTGACAGAGAAAAGGCTCTCGAATGCTTTGATATGGATAAAAAATATCCTGCACCTCTCACGCCGAAAATCATTTCTGATGAAAACGGTGTGAAGTATGAAGCGGTTATTGACGACACAATAACCTCAAGTTTCGCAGTCAGAACGGCAACCGTTAACGGCGGAAAGTTCTCGCTTGACAGAGGAGCTGCAGTTTATGTTGTTACGGAAGGCGATGGAGCTGTTGTCGGTGAAAACTATAACTGTAGAGTCAAAAAAGGCGATTATTTTCTTCTCCCCGAAAACGCAAAGAGCAAATATTATATAACGGGTGATTATATAAAAATCACTGAATGTTATGCATAATTTTTATTGACAATAAGAATTTATTGATTTAAAATTAGAATATCTTCCAATAATAAATCAGGAGGGGATATTATGAATACAAATGCAATGTTTAAAATCGGCTACGGACTTTATGTTCTTACCGCCAAAGAAAACGGATTTGATAACGGCTGCATAATTAATACGGTTTCTCAGGTTACTGCTAATCCCAACAGAATAACGGTTGCAGTCAATAAAGCCAATAAAACTCACGATATGATCATCGCAAGCGGTGAATTCAATGTCAGTGTTCTTTCAACTTCTGCATCCTTTGATATATTCAAGGCATTCGGTTTCAGAAGTGGCAAAGATGTTGATAAATTCAGTGATTTCAAAGCTGTTGAAAGAAGCAATAACGGTCTTTACTATATTACTGATGCAACGAATGCTTTTATTTCGGCGAAGGTAATCGATGCAACAGACCTCGGCACTCACACTTTGTTCCTTGCCGATGTGACCGACTGCGAGGTTCTTTCTGATGCAACAAGCGTAACTTATGATTATTATCATAAGAATATAAAGCCCAAGCCCGAAGTGAAGAAAACCGCAAAGGTTTACTACAGGTGCAAAATCTGCGGATATATCTATGAAGGGGATACTCTTCCTGATGATTTTGTATGCCCTCTTTGCAAACATCCCGCTTCCGATTTTGAAAGAGTTGAAGCGGTTGAAGAAAAAGATAAAGGAGAAAATAACATGGATCTTAAAGGTACAAAAACAGAACAGAATCTTATGGCTGCATTTGCAGGCGAGTCACAGGCGAGAAATAAGTATACCTATTTTGCATCGGTAGCAAAAAAGGAAGGTTTTGAACAGATATCTGCAATTTTTACCGAAACAGCAAATAATGAAAAAGAACACGCAAAAATGTGGTTCAAGGCTCTTGGCGCTCTCGGTGATACAGCACAGAATCTTCTTAGCGCTGCAGAAGGTGAAAACTATGAGTGGACAGATATGTATGCAACGTTCGCAAAAGAAGCGGACGAAGAAGGTTTCACCGAACTTGCTGAAAAATTCCGTATGGTAGCAGCAATCGAAAAAACTCATGAAGAAAGATACCGTGCACTTCTCAACAATGTTGAAATGCAGAAAGTCTTTGAAAAATCAGAAGAAACCATGTGGGAATGCCGTAACTGCGGTCATCTTGTAATGGGCAAGAAAGCTCCCGAAGTATGTCCTGTTTGTGCTCATCCTCAGGCATATTTCGAAGTAAGAAAAGAAAATTATTAATCATCTTAGCTGATAACAACCTCCGGTTTTTGAAAATCGGGGGTTGTTATTTTTTATATAAAATGTTATAATAATTTAAATATTGTTTTATGAGGTGTGTTATGAAAAGACTTATCAGAATTATGGCTCTTATTCTTGCTATGGCATTTGTTTTCTGCTCATGCAGTAACCGTACTTTTACAACATCATCAGATTCAGAAATTAACGAAGGCAACATTAACAATGGAGCTTTTGATTCAAACGAAAATAAAATTGAAGATGGTAATATTTCAAACGAAGACCATCCTCAGGTAAAATTCACAATGGAAAATGGCGGAAGTTTTATTATGGAGCTTTATCCCGAATATGCTCCTCAAACGGTTAAGAATTTTGTTAAGCTTGTTTCGGAAGGCTTTTATGACGGTCTTACCTTCCACAGAGTTGTTGAAGATTTCATGGCTCAGGGCGGTTGTCCCGACGGTACAGGTTTTGGTGGCAGCGATATGAATATTAAGGGCGAGTTTGCTATTAACGGATTTGAACAGAATACCCTTTCACATACCAGAGGTGTTGTTTCGATGGCGCGTTCAACATCTTATAACTCTGCTTCATCTCAGTTCTTCATCTGTTATTCGGATGCAACTTTCCTTGACGGTCAGTATGCAGCGTTCGGTATGGTAATTCAGGGTATGGAAGTTGTTGATTCGTTCCTTGAAATTGAAAGAACAATGAGCGGCCGTGAGCTTTCAAGACCCGTTGAACCTATTGTTATCGAAAAAGCGGAGGTGCTTTAATTGAAAAACATAACTTTCAAAGCGTTTAAGGCATCTGAAATCGAGTTCGTGAATAAACATGAAAACGGAACAAGAATAGAGTTTGAAAACAAATATTCATATAATGTCAAGTATTCAACAAACAACACATGTATCGGTGAATTCACCGTTGAAGTAAATGATAAGGCAAATAAGGATAAATTTCATATCAAGGCTGTTGTTCTCGGAATTTTCACTTATAATCCCGAATCAAAAAAGGAAATCATTCATGTTGAATCTTATAAGGAGCTTTTCCCTTATGTCAGAACAATGATTTCGTCTCTGACGGTCAATGCGGGAATTCCTCCCGTTATCATTCCGAATTTTGATATTGAATCACAAAGCATTTACAGGTTTGAAAAAAATGTTTAAGGAGAAAGAGGTAAAAATTATGGATATTATGGATCTTGCTTCAAAAGGCATATGTGCGATAACAAAAAACTTCGGTAAGAAAGTTCAGAAAAACAGTACCGCACCCGAAATTGAAAAGGTAAATCCCGTCGAAATCAAAGGATCAGGCTACAGAGTCGGATTTTCAAAGGCTGAAATCATGCCTGATTTGGACAGCGGAAAAACATATTGGATTGCAGGTCACGGTTCAGGTCACAAAATGGAGGGCGTTCTTTCTCCTGTTTACGTCAGTGCAGTGTGGATTGACTGTGGAAATGAAGAAGGTATACTCTGGCTTGGCGGAGATATCGTCGGTATGACAAGAGTGGAAGTCAATAAAATCCGTTCCATGATTATGTCTTCGGATAAAATCAAAGGATGCAAGTGTATCAATTTCAGCTGTACCCACAGCCATTCCGGTATTGACACTCTCGGTTACTGGGGCAAACCCAATCTTGTTAGTATACCCTCTGACGGAAAAGACCCCGAATACATGGATATGCTTATGAAGAATTCCGTGAAGGTTGCCGAAGAAGCTTATGCGAACAGAAAAGAAGGCAAACTTTATTACGGCGAAATCAAGGTTGAAAACGGACTTCAGACAAGAAGAGGTTTCCTTGACAGACATGAAATTCTTACCCGTTTCCGTTTTGTTCCTGCAGACGGCAGTAACGACATCTGGATCATGAATTTCGGCGGACATCCCAATTCGCTCGGCGGCTCAAACCGCATGCTCAGCGGAGAATATCCATATTTTATGCGTGAACAGATTCTTGCAGAAAACGGTGCTCAAGTTCTCTTCGGTATAGGTGCAATCGGTGCTATGGACGTTGCGGAGCTTGACAGCGAAGATAACGTTAACTGCATAAAGCTTCAGGCAAAGATGCTTGCAGATGCATCTCTCAGGATTGATAACGATGTTGAGCTTAATCCTGAAATGAAATTCATTCAGCAGCCTTTCTATCTTCCTGTAGGCAACTATGTTCTGACTCTTCTTGCAATGCGTCATGTTATGAGCTTCAATGCATATCCCTGCAAAGAAAGCGACACCGGAATTGCTATGATGACTGAAATGACTTATATGTCAATCGGCGGAAAGAATATTCTTCTTCTTCCCGGTGAAAGCTTTGTTTCAACCGTTTACGGCGGATACAAGACTGCGGAAACTTCACCCACAGGCAAAGGCGGAGAAATTAATCCCACACCTCTTGCCGAAATCGCAGGCGACCCCAATATGATAGTTTTTGGTGTTTCCAACGATATGACAGGTTATGTTGTACCTCCCAATGATTTCATTCTTCATCCCACACAGCCTTATCTTAACGGCTACAGAGATAAATTTGACCTCAATCATTATCATGAAACCAACTCTATGGGTATTGGCGCGCAGGAGACAATCGCCAACGCCTTTGCTGATGTTGTTTCGAGATTTTAAAATATGCTTCAGTTTATTTATGCAGCGGTTATACTTATTGCAACTTCTCTCGGTGCGTTTGTCGGTCTGGGCGGGGGAGTTATAATCAAACCCGTTCTTGATTTCATCGGTGAAGAACCGAGAATGCAGGTGGATTTTCTTTCGTGTGTTGCTGTTTTTACGATGTCTGTTGTTTCAACCTGTAAGCAGATAAGGAACAAGGTTGAGTTTAAAAAGAACATCGTACTTCTTATCGCAGCGGGTTCAATTGCAGGCGGATTTCTCGGCAGCAAGTGTATGGATATGCTTGAAGGTCTTATTCCGTCTGATACTGTCCGTTGCATTCAGGCGTTCACGCTTGCAGCTTTGTTGGCAGCCGTTTGTTTTTATGTTGCCAAAGACCGAAAGTCGTTTCGAATCAAAAATAATGCTGCAATCTGTCTGGTCGGTTTTTCTCTCGGATTTCTCGCTTCGTTTCTCGGTATCGGCGGCGGACCGATTAATGTTGCTGTTTTAACGCTGTTTTTCTCGATGAATGTCAAAGAGTCTGCGGTGTATTCCGTTGCTATTATCTTTTTTTCACAGATTACAAAGCTGATAACAATGTTTGCATCATCGGGAATTGAAGTGTTTTCTCATCAATGGAAAACTTTGCTTTTTATTCTGCCTGCCGCAATTCTCGGAGGAATAATCGGCTCAGTTCTTAATCGCAAATCGGATGACAGAGTCATCAGAAAAGTTTTTACTGCCGTGATGATTTTACTTGTTGTTCTTAATATTTATAACGGAATCAATTATCTTTTTATTACTTAAGGTGAATTTATGACCCGTCAGGAAATTACACTTTTAAATCTCGGAAGCAGTCTTGATGACCTTGCAAACATTGACCCGAGGGGTTACGGAGTTTGTAAACTGCTTTATAAAGCGGCGAAGGAATATACAGGAAAACCGCTTTGTCTGAATGCAGCTCAGGTGCTTTGCGATTCTCTGAAAAAGGGAGACACGGTCTTTATTTTGACCGGATTTGTTTTGCCTCCGTCGGGAAGAGCTGAAACTGACGGTGCGATTTCATCTGCACTTCTTGCGTCGGCACTTGAAAAGATTTTTGATATAATTCCTGTCATTGTTTGTCCTCAGGAAGCATACGGCGCATTAAATGAACTTTTGAATCACCTTAAGTCTGATGCCAATCTTTTTGCTTTTACAAAAGAGTTTTCGCAAGTATCTTTGGAAATTGACAAACTTCTTGATTTTGCTTTTCCCTCTGCCGTTATCAGCATTGAATGTCCGTCGGCGAATGAGAAAGGTATATATCATAACGCAGGCGGTGCTGACGTTACAGGTTTTGAAGCGAAATCGGATTTCCTTTTTGAAAGGCTTGTGAATGATGGGGTTCCGAATATTGCTATCGGAGACCTTGGCAACGAAATTGGCATGGGAACAATTTCCGGTTGTATAATGAATTCTGTACCGTCTGATTGCGAATGCTGCGGAAAAGGCGGCATAACCGCAAAAACCAAGGCAGATAATATTATTACCGCAACCGTTTCTGACTGGGGTTGTTATGCGCTTATCTGTATGCTTTCGTATCTTACGGATAAACCCGAAGTTATGCATGATTCGGCCTTACAGGAAAAGTTGATGAATATTGCCGCTGAAAACGGTTTTATTGATATGTCAGGGGAGTGTATTCCGGCAATTGATGGTTTTGGTGTTAAAATTAATGGCTTAATTGTTGATTTAATGCGTGAAACAATGTTAAATACTATTGACTGCCGTAATAAGTTCCAAAGGCAGTTTGATATAATTTCAAAGCGAAATAAATAAAATCAGGTGAACTTATATGATTACAATTAACGAAGCTTTCGGTTATCGAAGAAGCTTCGCTTGCGTCGATGTCGGCGCAATCAAGAATAATTTTGATGAATTGAAAAGATGTCTTCCCGAAACAACCAAAACCATGGCTGTTGTTAAAGCTGATGCTTACGGTCACGGCGCAGTCAAGGTTTCAAAAGCACTTGCCGACAGAGCGGATTATTTTGCCGTTGCGGTTATAGATGAGGCACTTGAGCTTCGTGAAAACGGTATTAATAATCCCATTCTGATTCTGACCTATACAAGTCCCTATCAGTTTGAGGAGCTTATCAACAACGGCTTCATTCCTACGGTTTACAGTTTCGGCGATGCAAAAAGACTTTCCGATACAGCTGTTAAGCTTGGCAAGAAGGTTGTAATTCACATTGCAGTTGATACGGGAATGAGCAGAATCGGTCTTGCTGATACAGAAGAAAGCGTTGAGGTTATAAAGAAAATCTCGGCTCTTCCGATGGTTGAAATTGAAGGAATGTTCAGCCATTTTGCCTGTGCGGACTGTTCTGATAAGACTTGCGCTCTCGGGCAGAAAAAGAGATTTGACTCTTTTGTTGAAATGGTTGAAAAAGCAGGAATTAACATTCCTCTTAAGCATATGAATAACAGTGCCGGAACGATTGATTTTGATTTCTCATATGATATCGTCAGAATAGGAATTGCTCTTTACGGTCTTTATCCTTCAGATGAGGTTGATAAAACCAAGGTCAAGCTGACTCCGGCAATGGAAGTTTACAGTCATATAATTCATATCAAGGATATTGAAAAAGGCGTTTCTGTCGGCTACGGTCATACTTACACGGCACCCGAAAAAAGAACCGTTGCAACGATTTGTATAGGATATGCGGACGGATTTAACAGAGCGTTTTCCAACAGAGGTTATGTTCTTGTAAACGGTAAAAAAGCACCGATTATCGGCAAGGTCTGCATGGACCAGATTATGGTTGATATCACCGGAATTGAAAATGTTGAGGTTGGTGATTACGCTGTTATAATGGGCAGAAGCGGTGATGAGATATTAACCGCAGAAATGCTCGGTGAAATGAGCGACAGCTTTAATTATGAAATCATCTGCACGTTTATGCCCCGAATCATAAGAGTTCACTGCGAAGACGGAAAAATTATATAAAAAACGGCTTGAACAGGTTTAATCCCGTTCAAGCCTTATTTATTTCTTACGGCATATATGGGTTGTCTTCGTATTTATAATCCTCAGGTATAATCATCGGACGGAAGTAGTTGATAGTGTAGTCGATTCCCCACTGACCTTTCTTGCCGTGCCAGTAACTTGAATGAGGCTCAATTGAAAGCATACCGTTATAATCTTTTGTGTAAAGTATATCCATGGCAGCGCCCCAGTTGATGCAGTCAAGACCCGCAGGAGCATCGTCGTAAACGTCGTTGTCAAAATAAACGCAACCCTTGAGATGGAAGTGATAAAATCTGTCGCCCCAGTCACGCATTTCTGCAAGATAGTTTCCGTCGTGATAAATGCAATGTGATATATCATATTTAATGCCGAGGTCGGGGAGTGCGGAAAGAACAACTTCCCATACTTTGGGTTCAACAATAAAGTTTTCCCAGCGGCAATTGTAGACGGCAATTTTAACACCTTTTTCCTTGCCGAATTCGATAAGTTTTCCAAGATAATTAATAGCAATATTGCAATTGTCATAAAAGCTTTTGCCGTCGATATAGTTTACGCCGCAGTTATATACGGGACAGCCGATGATTGAAGCGGCTGTGATAACATTTTTGTCAGCCTGAAGTGCTTCGGGAATAATATTTCCGTTATCGTCAATTCTTGTCATACCCCATCTTCCCATAGAGCCAACGGGAATTTCGTATTTTTCGCTGTAGCCTTTGATTTCATTTGCTTTTGCAAGAAATTCTTCTGAGTCATAATTGTAATTTACGCAAAATTCAACAGCGTCAAGTCCTTTGTCTCTGACGTATTTGAAGCAACCTTCGTCCCAGCCGTTAATAATACCGAGTTTCATTTTTTAACATCCTTTCTTTAAATATACCGTATTTTTTTCGAGTAATTCAATCGGACGGTAAGAAAGCTTAGCTTTTCTCAGTCCTTCATCGCCGCTGTCATCCTCACGGTTAACAAATTTCACTTCATCTACCTGAGCAAACATTCTGAGAAATTGATTTGTGACCATCTGATATGCACCGTGATAAGAAATGTCTGCTTTCTCGATATGACAGATAAGTGTATCTCCAATTATTTCGCCGACAGAGTAACCTATAACCTTTCCGTCAACTTTCAATGCACCGCCAAGCAGACCGTATTCTTCATAGTTTTCAAGAACGTCAATGCATTTTTCAAGTTCATAGTTTGCGATTTCATTCTTTTCAGAATTGAATGAGAAATTCTTTGTGAATTCAATGAGATCGGGAATTATTTCATTTGTTATTGTAACAAATTCGAAGTTGTTATAGAGCTTTAAGAATTTATTGATGTGATTTCTCGGGGTGCTGTATTTTTTGCCTGAAAGATTCATAAGTGCAGTTTTATCGTAAATATAATCAAACATATCTCTGTCAGGCTCAACAACGCAGTAGCAATATCTTTTGAAAAGAACGGGAAGTTCGTTTTTATTGACCGAACACATTATGCAGGGAATACTGTTTGTTTTGCAGTATTCATCAATAGCGTCAAGAGCACCTGAAATGTTTTTACCTATCGGAAACGAAAAGCAGTTTTTATCTTTAAACTTTGATAAGAATATCAGTGTTCCGTCCGTAACGGCATAATAATTCCCGTAATATTCGTGCCACATAATAATTGTTCCCAGAGACCTGTCGCATTGTCTTGAGGGATACGCACTGAAATATGCTCTTAAAATGGGATAATCTTCTCTTTCAATTTTTTTGAATTCCAGCATACAGCACCTTCTGAAATATATTCTTGATTATTATATCATTTGGAAAATAAAATGTAAATATCAAAGGAATTAAAATTTTAGTTGCATAAAGTTCTATATTCTGTTATATTTAAATTGATTAATTATATTCAGAGGTGAAGATATGTCATTACCTTATAAACTTAAAAATCATCTTTGTAAATTCATCGGTTTATATAATCTCGGGGATGAGAAAATACCTGCTGAACTTATGAATTTTACAAACGAAAAACCCGACCTTACAGATTTTCCGTATCCTCTTCCTTCAAAGAAAAGCGACTATACTTGCTTTGCAAAAACAGGTGATATAGTATGGTACGGTGCATCAAACGGTTTAACAAGATATGATGCAAAAGCTGAGCGCGAAGAAGATATTGTTATGTATTTCAGCGCACAGAGAGATTTGCTTGACAATGAAGTTAAGGCGATTATGCCTGACGGCGACAATGTCTGGGTGCTGACAGCGACAGGCGCAGCATATATCGAAATGCGTTCTGTCAGCATGGAAGAAAAAGCAGATATTCTTCTGGATGAATCGGTTAAATATGTTAATCGCAGATGGATGTTCGCACAAAAATATCTTACTGAGGGCAGAAACCTTGATTCGATTCTTCCTTACGGCTCATCCGATAATGACGGCAGTTTTACATCAGGCTTTTCAATGGGTGAAATCCTGCGTTATGCCACCTATAAAAAAGAAAAAGGTATTGACCATCCCGATACAATAAAAGCTAAGCATATTGCAACAAAGGCTGTTGAGGCTTGCCTTCTTCTTCTGCATATTTCCTGCAGAGGCGACGGCTTTGTTGCAAGAAGTTATCATACGCCCGATGAGCCTGTACCCGATGACGGATTATTTTTTAGAATCAATGACGGAAAGGCTTATGTAGTTGAAACGACAAGTTCAAAAGAAAATGATATTGTTGGATTTGAAATTGATGCGAGTGCACCCGTTCCTGAAAGACTCGCAAGGCTTTATACAGACCTCGGATTCACAATTGACGGTATTGTTTATAAAGCGGATACCAGCAGTGATGAAATAACTCATCATTTTCTTAATATGTATTTTGCTCATGAGTATCTTGCTTGTGACGATCCCGAACTGGCTGAACTAATCGTTATGTCCGCAAAAGGGCTTATGAATCATATTATTGATAACGGTTATGAACTTCATGATTTCACAGGCAAACCCACAACCTGGGCAAAGTGGAGCAAACCTTATTTCAATACCGAATTTGGCTGGGTTGACGGTGCACTCAATACTGCTGAACTTCTTATGTATCATCTTGTTACAATGAAGATAACAGGCGAAGAAGGTAAGTGGCTTGAGAGCTATAATTATCTTGTTAATGAATGCGGTTATGCCGATATTTGTCAGACTCATTTTGACAGACTTTATCAAGCGAGTCTTTCAATGAATTTTGACTTCCCCGAAGATATCATGTACGGTGATCATATGCTTGCAACTCTTTCTTTCTGGGGCCTTTGCCTTCTCGAAAAGGATGAAGAACTCCTTAAGAAATACCGCAAAGGCTTCAAAGCATGGAGAAGTTCGATGGCGAGAGAACATAACCCCGGTTATGATCTTCCGTATTTTATTGCCTGCCCCGATGAGAAACCGGACCTTGATAAGCTTGCAGGATGGTTTTACAGAACAAATGCAAGCCGTCTTGCTGCAGGTGTAAGCACCGTCGGCAGACATGATGTTCCCGTAAGAACATTAAGACTCGGTAAAAAAGAAATTTCAGTTCAACTTCCTCCTGACGAAACATTTATTGCAAAATATGACCGTGACCC
>JAZSCO010000025.1:0-4843 GCA_045602965.1 Acutalibacteraceae bacterium
TAGCAACTTCTTCAGGTTCCATTAATGCATCCGGTCTGTGGAGCAGAAGAACATCAATATATTCTGTTCCGAGTCTTTTAAGGCTTCCGTTGACAGAATCAATTATATGTTCATAAGAAAAATCAAATCTACCGGGTCTGATTCCGCATTTTGTCTGAATAATAATGTCTTCGCGTGATGATGGAATGAAAGCTTTTCCGAAAACTTCTTCGCTTTTTCCACCGCCGTAAATATCAGCATGATCAAAAAAGTTAACTCCGTTTTCAAGTGATGTGTTAATAAATGCAGAAACTTCTTTTTCGTTCATGTTGCTTATTCGCATACAGCCAACAGCAACAGTCGGTACTTTTAATCCGCTTTTTCCGAGTTCAATCCTATACATTTTTATTCTCCTTCAAATTTTATTTTTGCAACTGTAATTTTTATATGATGAATCATAGCGCTCAGTATGGGAAATTTTTAGGTTATTATGATTCAGTGATTGATTGTTGTTCTTTATAGTATTTTCTGACAGTAATGAACGCTCCGATAACGCAATAAAGAGCATAAATGCCATAAATGAGATAAGTTGTTTCCTTGTAATCGTTGATAACCATTTGAATGTTGAGAAGTAATCCGATAACAGATTGAATTATCCAGAGATAAGTGTATTCGATATATGCCAGCATTGTGAGAATAGGAACAATAAAACTCAGAATAAATGTTATGCTGTCAAGAATGGCGTATTCATATTTGAAACGGATGAGAATGGCTGCAAATATTGCCCACGCAACAAGAACGGATGATGAAAAAAGAATTCGTTGTTTATTAGTCATTTTTCTGAAAATGGCAGTGTTTTTATATGATTTCTTTTTCCATCTGAAAAATGAAATGAGCTGAATGGGGACACTGAAGAGAAGTGCAGATGCAGCCGACCCATAAACGCCCATATAAATATATGCGGCGGTATATATTGATGCATTTATGGCACCGATCAATAAACCGATTCGGTTAGCATCAGACTGGAATGCCATAACAAAAAGAGAGATAAACAGGGGAATCATAAGAAAGAATTCCTGCTTGCAAACTATGCCCGCAACTAAAATTGCAATGCCCGTTATGATAATTATAATTTTTTTGATTGTTTTCATTTTATCACCATAAAATTATTCTGTTATTGCGTTGGCATATTGAGGATAATCGAGAGTAAGAGTATTTCTGTTGATAATTCCGAATGAACTTCCGTTGTCCCAGACCATGCATGAAAAACCGAATTTTTCGCAAAGTCCAACGTAGAATTTTGTGTTTGAGGCAAGATTCTCAAGGTTATCTCTGTCAGTCCAGCCAAACTCACTTTTGCAAACACCGTATCCGTTTGCGATAAAACGCTTGTGCATTCTTCTGAAAGTTTTATAGAGAGATCTTTTTTCTGCAATGTTCCATTCTTTTTTACTGTCTGCAAACTCGGATTGATGCGCAGTACCGAAATAATAGTGAACGGAAACAATAACTCTGTCATCGTCAGGTAGGGTAAGTGCGTCAATATTTTCGTTAAGACCGCTGCAAGCGTACGTTGGAATTAAAACATAGCGTTTTGCATTGTTGCCACCGCTGTTTCTGATTGTTTTAAGTGCGGCAAAATTGAGGTGATTAACAATCTCTCTTGTTTCGGAATTGCCTTGCCATTCATCATCAGCACCGATAACTCTCGGTTCATTCATTGTTTCAAAAATAAGATTTTCATCGTATGCAGCAAATCTTTTGCAAAGCTGAATCCATATTTTGGTGAGAATATCTTTTGAGCTTTCCATATGTTCTTTATCTGTTATTAACCAGAATGCATCGTCGTGATGAACATTTATAATAACTTTCATGTCAAGCTCAAGTGCCCAATCGACCACTTCGTTAATTCTGTCAAGCCATGCAGGGTCGATTGCGTAATCCGGAGCGTTCCCGAGATGCTGTGCCCAAGTGACGGGAATTCTGATGCTGTCAAATCCGCATTCTTTGACAAAAGAAAACAGTTCTTTTGTGGTTTTCGGATTGCCCCACATAGTTTCAGTTTCAAGCCCTGCTTTTTCTGTTGAATGCTTTTCGCAAGCGTCGAAGGTGTTGCCCAGATTCCATCCTCTTCCGAGTGATTGTGCAAAAGCGATTGATTCTGTCATTTCATAAGATGGGAAGAAAATTTCATCACTTAAGCCTGAAAAAATTCCGCAAATACATGCCGCAACGGAAGTGATAATTGAAATAATTCTGTTTATCATTATATCATTCCTAACTCGATGAGATTTTTTTTAGACTGATAATAATTATTTTTAATTCAATATTTTGGATGATACCATTTTTATTCTATCATAATAAACGATTTTTTTAAATAAAAAAATACTTTAAAATTTATTTTTCCGTATATGTGAGAGTTGAATTGCAATATATGATGTATTATAATGTATTTATCGGAGGTGAAGACATGAGCAGAAAATATTCTCATGTAATTGTTGTAGGAATTGACGGAGCAGGTTCATTTTTTAAAGATGCACAAACACCTCATTTTGACCGTATTTTCTCGCACGGAGCGATAACATATAATGCACTTTCTTCCAACCCCTCAATAAGTGCAGAATGCTGGGGCTCAATGCTTTTGGGAGTAGGTCCTGAAATACATAAGCTGACAAACGGAATTGTTGAGTCAACTCCTTATCCCGTTGATTCGGAATATCCATCTCTTTTCCGTCGCATAAAGGAAGTATATACAGATGCGGAACTTGGTTCATATTGTGATTGGAATCCCATAACATACGGTATCGTTGAAAATAATCTCGGTGTTTCTCATGACACTGCCAAAGACGATGATCTTACTCCGATTATTTGTGATTATATTTGCAATAAACGACCCGATTTTCTTTTTATTCAGTTTGACAGCGTTGACGGCGCAGGTCATAAATTCGGCTATGGAACACCTGAACATCTTCAGCGCATCAGTGAAGTTGATAATCTTATAAATGATGTTTATTCTGCAGCGGTTGATTCGGGGATGATTGATGATACTTTGTTTGTTGTTATTGCTGACCATGGTGGAACAAATCCCGAAAACGGCGGAGGAAGTCATGGCGGCTGGACTGATTCAGAAAAATATGTAACTTTTGCCGTAACAGGAAGAGGGATAAGTCAAACTGAAATCGGTGATATGAATATCAGAGATCTTGCTGCTATTGTTCTGTATGCCTTTGGAATCAAATCTCCCGAATTTGATGAAAAAGGCTGGACATCACAGATTCCCGAAGGTGTTTTTGATAATGCTGATATCCCTTTATACCGTGACATTTCTCATCTTACCGGTGCAGCACCGAGGATTTCAAAGATTCGTCACACATCTGAACTTTTATAAGTATGAATTGCTAAACACCATAAATATAAAAGGGTTGCCTTTATAGGGCAACCCTTTAGTGTTTATTTGAGAGCAATAACCGTTACCGCAGAAATAATTGCCTGAATCATGCAGAAACGGAAGATAACCTGTGTGTTTGACCAACCTTTGTTCTTTCTGAAATGGTCATGAAGCGGAGTACGGATGTTTTTGAATGCATTCTTCATTTTAAGGAAACGGATGAGGGAAACTTTAACAATGCCGAGAAGACCGTCAAGGCAGAGCATAAAGCACATGGGGATAACAAGAAGAATGTTACCTGTTTTGAATATGCAGATGCAAAGGAAAAGACCGAGAGCTCTTGAACCCGCATCGCCCATCATCATTGTGCTGGGTTCGGCATTTCTCCAGAGATAGGGGAGAAGAGTGAAAATCATAATAACAATGAGATAAATAATTCTTGTATCTTCAACTGCAAGAATCTTCATTGCACCCATGATGGAAATGAGGGAAACAATGGTAAGACTTCCGCAGAAACCATCGATGCCGTCAGAGCAGTTTGTGGCGTTGATGAGCATCCATACAAGAACAGCGGCGATAACTCCGAAGATAATCGGGGGGATATTAAGAGACATTCCGAAAATGCTGACAGAGAGCATATCGGGGTTGAAATAAACGAAGTTTGCAGCGGTAAGTGCTGAAATAACAAGGTCGATTGCACCTTTTTTGTATTCGCCCCAGGGAGTTTCGGCTTTGTCGTCAAGATAACCCGAAAGCATGCCGAGAAAAATAAGAATAAGGTAAAAATAGTATTCAAGGTTCATCATTATTGCTTCTTTGTTAACGGGCAGAGCAATCGAAAGAAGAGAAACAATAACGAAAGCGATAACAAAAACAATGCCTGCACCTCTTACTTTACCTGCAGAAAGTTTTCCGTTGAACGCAAAGTCTCTTCCTTGGTCACGGGGAAGTTTATCTTTGAAAAGAGCAAGGAGAACAGAGCATACGATAACAGGCAGAACAATAATTCCGAGCCAACTTATTTTTTCGGGTACAAGATTAAAAAACATAACAAACCTCCGAAATTTAATACTTATAGAATGATAACACATTATTAATATTTTTTCAATATTTATTAATTGACTAATATTCCGATTGCTATTATAATTTTATTGGTGATGATATGAAAATAATGGCAATAGGTGAAGTGATATTTGATATTTTTAACGGTGAAGCCGAAATTGGAGGAGCACCGCTTAATTTCTGTGCTCATTGTGCGATGCAAGGTGCGGAAAGTGCACTTATTTCATCAGTCGGAAATGACGAGCTTTCCTCAAAATCTATCAACTGTCTTGAGAAATTCGGGGTAGACACTTCTTTTGTTTTAAAAAATAATTATCCTACAGGTAAATGCATTGTAACGGTCAACAGCGGTATTCCTTCTTATGATGTAATAAGACCGTCGGCATATGATAAAATTGAAATTTCTGATGATAT
>JAZSCO010000026.1:0-6143 GCA_045602965.1 Acutalibacteraceae bacterium
AATCATCCGTCGAATGTCCGAAGGCATCTACGACGAGGCTGAATATCAGAAGGCTCTTGCATGGACAAAGGCAAAGTGCAAGGAAGGCTTTGATAAGAACCCCGAATTCGTAAGAAAGAGCGACGAACAGAAAGAAAAGGATTGGGAATTCGTTGTTAAGATGATGTGCATCATCAAAGACCTTATGAACGGCAATGATAATCTTCCTGCAGGCTGCGAAGAAGAAGCTGTTGGCCACAACGCTATCGCTGCAGGTTTCCAGGGTCAGAGACAGTGGACAGACTTCTATCCCAACGCTGACTTTGCAGAAGCTCTTCTCAACACTTCATTTGACTGGGAAGGCGTAAGAGAACCCTATATCCTTGCAACAGAGAACGACGTTCTCAACGGCATCGGTATGCTCTTCATGAAATTACTTACCAACAGACCTCAGATGTTTGCTGACGTTCGTACTCACTGGAGTGCAGACGCAGTCAAGAGAGTTACAGGCTACGACATCGAAGGCAAGGCAAAGGATGCAGGCGGATTTATCCACCTTATCAACTCCGGCGCCTGCTGCCTTGACGCTTGCGGCGAAGTTAAGGATGAAAACGGCAACGGTATCATGAAAGAATGGTATAACGTTACCGATGAAGATGCTGAAAAGATTCTCGCAGCAACAACCTGGAACGCAGCTGACAACGGCTATTTCAGAGGCGGCGGATATTCATCACGCTTCCTTACAAGAGCTGAAATGCCCGCAACAATGATTCGTCTTAACCTCGTTAAGGGTCTCGGCCCCGTTCTTCAGATTGTTGAAGGCTGGACAGTTAACCTCCCCGACGAAGTTTCAGACACTATCTGGAAGAGAACAGACTACACATGGCCCTGCACATGGTTCGCACCCAGATGCACAGGCGAAGGCGCATTCAAGTCGGCTTACGACCTTATGAATAACTGGGGCGCAAACCACGGCGCAATCTCCTACGGCCACATCGGTGCAGATATCATCACAATGGCATCAATGCTCCGTATCCCCGTAGCTCTCCACAACGTTCCCGACGAAAAGATTTTCCGTCCTGCTTGCTGGGGTGCATTCGGAACAAAGGATCTTGAAGGCGCAGACTTCAGAGCTTGCGACACCTACGGTCCTCTTTATAAATAAGAAATACAGGTCTGCGTAAGACATGACCGAAAAACAAGCAGCCTGCATGGGAAAAATTCCTTTGCAGGCTGCTTTTTATTGCTATTTTTACGATAGTGTGTTAAAATCAAAAAGAAATTGACAAAGTTTATAATTTCTGTAACGAAGAAAAGGGGGAACGCATGAACAAGGTAATCAGTAACTCCAACCCGAACTATAAAAATTATGTGAACGGTTTAAAGGGATTTGCTTGTATAATGGTGATGCTTGGACATTATATAGGATTATATAAGTATGCGGAAGAGTTTCCTTTTTCAAATTCAATAAGCGAATTGTTTGATTCATTTCTGAACTCAAAAGTTGGCTTTGTTATTGATGAAGATTTCTGGGTTATTCTGTTTTTTGTTGTAAGCGGATATCTTGTTTCAATGAGCAGAATAAACAGCCTGAAAAGCTTTGCTGTTAAATCTGTTCAAAGATTTTTAAGGCTCGGACTTCCCATACTTTTTGCATATCTGTTTATCTATATTATAGGTGAAACTGCAGGTTTTCACACTGCGGAAACCGAAGAGCTTTTTATCAACACATTTATACAAAAGACATATTCGGGTAATTCTTCGCTGTGGACAGTTCTGAGGTCTCCTTTCGATGTTCTTATTCTGGGAAATATTTCTCTTAACGGACCGTATTGGGTGCTTCGTGAAATGTTTGTTTCATCGATAATTATTTATTTTTTAACGTATCTCCGAAACAGATTTTCCTGCAAGAACATTTCGCTTGTTATTTCAATTGCGGTGTTGCTGGCAGGTTTGGTAATTTCAAAAATTGTTTTTGCAAGCATATTCGGTATGTTTGTCAATCTGATTGAAAAAGATTACAAAGAGCTTCTGAAAAACAAATTATTTTTGCTTTTCGCTGTTGTCTTTACCGCATCGCTTTATTTTATACCCCGTTCAAGAATAGCTTGTCTGTTCTTTGCAGCGCTGATTCTTTTTGTTCCGCGGTTGCCCGTGATTAACGCTGTTCTTTCTTCGGGAATTGCAGATTTTGTTTCTAAAATCAGTTTCGGCATTTACTCGTTCCATTGGCCGGTGCTTTGTTCTTTCGGAATGATTATCTTGCTTAATCTTTCTGAAAAGCTCAATCTGCTTAACTCATGCATTATTGCGGCAGCATCTTCGGCTTTGATTACTCTTGTTTTTTCGACAGTATATTATTACATTATCGAAAAGAACATATACAAGCTGCTGGCAAAAATCAGAATCGGCTGATATCCGGATTTTTTGAGAAATAATATATTAAAACAGTAAGGGTTGATGTTAACATCAACCCTTACTGTTTTTGAAAAGCTTTTACGGCAATTCATTCATTGTCCCCGTAGTACTTAAAGTTGCATCCTTTTGCACTTGAAACACTTATCGCAACCGTAAGCACAAGAATTATCGCAGCAAAGAATACCATCTTTTGTCCCTTCTTTCGTGTTTCTGTATATATAGTGTCGGAAAAAGGGATTTTTGTTGCATGAAAAATAAAAAAGCTTGCACAAAATTTTTGTGCAAGCCATATTTTTATTCTTCGATTCTGTGACCGTCTTTGAATTTAACCTTGCCGATGAAGGGGATTTTCATGAAACCGTCAAATTCATCGCCGTCGAAATCAATGCTCAGTTCGATGTCCTTGCCGGGGAGAACAGAGGTTCTGACAACGGCAAAAATCGAGTCGTCGTCTTCTTCAACGCTCTTGATTTCGATGTCGGGAACATCAACGCCGGGAATGTCAACTTCAAAGCCGTATTCGCCGTTGCTGTCAAAAACGTTTATCTTAACTTCGCCCGAAAAAAACATTGTGTTAACATTACAAGCCCATTTGCCAAGACCAATCATAATTATTTCTCCTTTCGTTGTGCGATGTTAAAGATATTCTACCATATTTTTGGTATAATAGCAACCTTTTAGAATTTGAAAATATCGGGGTATATTTTTGTGAGACCGAAGAGGTTTTTGAAGAAGGCAACGATTTTCTGGAACAAACCTGCTTTCGAGGTCATCTCCTGGCTGTCTGTCAAAATGGGATCGCCTTCGGCATCGTAGATTGTTGCGGTGAAGGTTGTGATACCGGTTTTTTCGGGAGAAATTTTGCAGGTTGCACCGTTTGCCGACCAACTGAAATTATTGTCTGAGGCTGTCCATTCAACTCTGCCGCCCTCGGGAATCTTTGATGAATCAACATGAAGAACGATTGCGTCGCCATAGTTGATTGTTGTTACTGAAGGATTCTTGATAACAGCATTGTCTTTAACGGTTTCTTTGGGAAGACGTGCGATTGATGCCTCGTCAACCGTTATTCCGCATCCCGTGCACTTCTTGATTTTCTTTCCTTCGGCGTGTGTTGTGGGTTCAAGAGTGATTATCCAGTCGCCGGCAGTGTGCTCCGTTACGGGAATTGATTCTGTGTAAGCGTCGCCGCATCCTGAACAGGTGAAAGTTTTTATGCCGTTTTCGGTGCAGGTGGGGGGAGTTGTTACCGTCGGAATGTAGTTATGTTTGCAGTTGTTTTCCCATACTGCCGTGAATGTCAAATCGTTTGCAGGCATTCTTTCGGGAACATCGGGTGTCCACTTGATAAATGTATATCCGTACTTTTCGGGATTGGCGGGAGCAACGATTTTTTCCATTTCGGTAACGAGCTCTGTTTTTGTGCGCTCATCAATAATCCAGGTTACGGTATGCTTGGGGTTTGTGCCGATAAGCTGGGGTTCTTTTTCGGGCACATAGTACCAGGTATCTTCGAAATCAAATGTGGTGAAGGTTGATTTTGTTTTCATTTCTTCTGCGGTGCACTTTTTTGCATTAACATAACCGCCCTCATTGTAAGCCGGGTGAGAAACGTTGTCAAGATAATAGCAGTTATTAACAGAGCCTTTCGGTTCAACATAGCCTGTAATACCGCAGTTAATATTCAGGGTAGAGCCTTTTATATTACCGATGTTGTAGCAATTTTCAACGTCGTTGTTGTCTGTACCGCCTAAAATACCGCCTGCTATATCAAGAATAGAGTCGTTTTGAGTTAAATAGCTGTTATCAACCGCAACATAAACGTCGCCTGTGTTGTAGCAGTCATTGATATTTGATGACAGACCTGCGATGCCGCCTGAATAAAGCATATAGTTAACTCTGTCTGTCGGATAGAATAAAGTGTCTGCCTCATAAGATGTGCAGGTTGACGCAACTCTGCCTGTGTTGTAGCAGTTTTCAATGTTTTTAACGCCGCTGGCTGCAATGCCGCCTGCGCCGACTAAAACGATGACGTTGGCAGGATAGGAGCTGTCAGGATGGATGCTGACTATTGTTTGGAAAGCAACGTCACATTCGTTGTAGCAGTCAATGATTTTCGAAGTTGTATCGCCTCTGCCGACAATACCGCCTGCAACGCCCGAGTTTGAGAGGGTTCTGTTTGATGAGTTTACAATTAAATAAGAGTAGATAATACCTCCGACTTCACCTGTGCAGTAGCAGTCCGAAATAACCGCGCCTTTTCCTGCCAAAGCGGCAATACCGCCAACTATAACGCTTTTTGAGTTTGCGCCGAAACCGAAAACAGTGCAGTCAACAAGACCGAGATTCTTGATTGTGCCCGAAACGTTGCCGAAAAGACCTGCTGTAACAGTACCGGGATATTCAATGTAGCTATATCCTGCGAAGCACTTAAGACCCTTGATAACGTGATTGTTGCCGTCGAATGTTCCGCTGAAAACGCTTCCGTTTGAGCAGATGGGAACCCAACCATTTTCGTTGTTATAGAATTTTCCGCCCTTAAGAAAGTCGCTTTCCTTGAAAACAATATCGTTTGCAAGTCTGAAATGAGAGCTTGGATATTTGCTTATAAGAGCAAGCTGTTCTGCGGTTGAAATCATGTAGGGGTTGTAATAAGTGCCGCTGCCCGAATCAAATGAGCCTGTTGCATAGGCCTCAACAACGTTCTGAGGCTCGGAGGATTCAAACAAATCTCCGGATTCTTCAGAAAAAGAGAGGAGTGCTTCATATTCTTCGGCGCTGATTGATGAGTCAGCCGAGGCGGATGTTCTGATGAAGCCGGTACTGCCGACACCGAAAACAAGAATAAGTGTGAGCAAAAGGGATAATGCTTTTTTAACTGCTTTTTTCATGCTTTACCTCCTGAAATCATGTAGTTAAAATACATAATCTTAACCGTGTGATAAATTTAAGTATATCATATAATTTAAAAAAAACAACACGGAATGAGGCTTATTCAGGAAAATTTATGCAAAAAAATTTGATGACGTATAAATAACAAACTGCGATATAGTGTTCATTTTTCGGAGGAACACATTATCTTGTGGTGGTACATATATATTATATATACATTTTATATATATGCTTTTCCGGCGAATATCGGTTCAATGCGTTAAAGCGCCAAAACCCTTGATACGCTTAGGTTTTCGGGCAAAAAATTTTCAAAAAAATTGTAAAAAAGGTATTGACATTGTTGACATATGATGTTATTATAACAAAGCACGGTTTCTGGAAAAGGGGTTAGTATGCCCGAAAGCAACAGAAAACCATGCAGATATGCGTTGATGCAGGAGGTGGCCGCTCGTCGAAGCGGGAAATTTCTGCGGAGTATGTCCGATTTTAAACCGGGCGATTTGTGTCCTTGCTAAAGGTCTGCCGTTCCCGGGCAGCCTTGTTGCGGGGATAACTATGTGCAAATGCGAAAGCTACCCGGAAATATGTTTTTCCGGTTTTTAAAATCGGACGGGTTGAAACACCCGGGTCGGTTTTCAAGAATTTGCAGCCCGCCAATTATTTAAGGAGGCGTTCCACATGGCAGTTAAGGGAAAAATCAGAATCAGACTCAAGGGCTATGACCACAGCCTTGTTGACAAGGCAGCGGAAAAGATAGTTGAGACAGCAAAGAGAACAGGCGCTCAGGTATCAGGTCCCGTTCCCCTTCCCACAGAGAAGGAAGTCGTAACCATCCTTCGTGCTGTTCACAAGTA
>JAZSCO010000027.1:0-3932 GCA_045602965.1 Acutalibacteraceae bacterium
AGCAGAATGCTTTTCCCGGTGTTACCAACAAAGCTCTTGCAGGCAAGGTTGACAGAGTTATGCTTACTGCAATACAGGCGGAAAAGCATATAAATGCAAAAAATCCCTGTGTGTTGACAGGTTTACCCATAAGAGGCGATATTCTTAAGGGTGACAGAGATTTCGCCCGTGCGGAGCTTGGCATTTCCGATGACAAACCTCTTATTCTTTCAATGGGCGGAAGTCTCGGAGCAAAGCCTGTAAACGATGCTGTTATGAATCTTATTCTTAATAAATATAAGGATAATGATTGCGTGTTTCTTCATGCGACAGGCAAAAACAGCGAAGATTTCAAACGAGGTCTTGTGGAGAAAGGCGTTGACCTTGCAAAGAATCCTCATATAAAAATTGTTGAATATATTGATATTCCGAAGTGTCTTCCTGCGGCTGACCTTGTAATAGGCAGATCGGGCGCAAGCACTTTGAGTGAGCTTCAGGCGCTCGGAAAACCTTCAATTCTTATTCCTTCGCCTTATGTAACCGAAAATCATCAGTATCATAATGCGATGGCGCTTGTTGAAAACGGCGCAGCGGTTATTCTTGAAGAAAAAGATCTGACCGCGGAATCAATAACTTCAAAGGTGAATGAACTTATTTCCGACAGAACCAAGCTTGAAAATATCGGAAAATGTGCAAGAGATATGGCTGTTATTGATGCAACATCAAGAATTTATGATACGCTTTGTGAAATTGTAAAATAATCACAATGTCCGCTCTCCCTGAATAATATGGAGCATAGGGAGTGTTGGTAATGAAAAAATTAGTTATAAACGGCGGCAGAAAACTTGACGGAAAGGTCAGTTTGCAAGGCTCGAAAAACAGCGCTTTGCCTATTTTGTCCGCTTGCGTTACTGTTGACGGAATCAGCGTTATACATAATTGCCCCAATTTAACGGATGTTACCGCAGCGTTGAAAATACTCGAGCATATCGGTTGCAAAATTAAACGTGAAGGGCATACTGTTATTGTTGATTCAACAAGTGTTAACAAATTTGATATTCCCGAAAAACTCATGCGTGAAATGCGTTCGTCAATCGTTTTTCTTGGCGCATTGCTTTCACGCTTTGGTACGGCTTGTGTTTCATCGCCGGGCGGATGTGAAATAGGACTTCGCCCAATAGACCTTCATCTGTCTGCATTCAGAAGCATGAATGTCTATATCAATGAAACGCACGGATTGCTTGAGTGCGCAACGGATAATCTCTGCGGTGCGGAAATTAACCTTGCATTTCCTAGCGTCGGAGCAACGGAAAATATCATGCTTGCATCGATGGGTGCGAAGGGCGAAACGATCATAACAAATGCCGCAAGAGAGCCTGAAATTATTGATCTTGCGAATTTTCTTATTGCATGCGGTGCCGAGATTCACGGCGCAGGGCAGAGTGTTATAAGAATAAATCCGTGCCGAAAACTTCATTCTGCAGAGCACACCATAATATCCGACAGAATTGTTGCCTCAACTTTTATGGCGTGCGTTGCTTCTGCAGGAGGGAAAATATCGGTTGACGGAGTCTGCAGAGAATATTTGACACCGGTTATTCCCGCTTTTGAAACTGCGGGATGTGAAGTTTCGGTTAAAAATAATGAGCTCACGGTGAAATCTCCAGAAAGACTTTCGAGAGTAAAATCGCTTGTAACTATGCCTTATCCGGGATTTCCGACAGATTCTCAGGCAATAATAACTGCGGTGCTTGCGACTGCAAAAGGAACAAGTATCATAAGCGAGAGAATTTTTGAAAACAGATTCAGACATGTGCCCGAACTCATAAAAATGGGAGCGGATATAAGAGTTGAAGACGGCAGAGTTGCCGTTATAGAAGGCGTGAAAAAGCTTTGCGGAGCGAATGTTTCTTCGAGCGACCTGCGCGGAGGATGTGCGTTGGTTGTTGCCGCTCTCGGAGCTTACGGTAAAACGGTTGTGGATGAAATATATCATATTGACAGAGGCTGCGAAGCTTTGGAAATAAGCCTTTCACAGCTTGGAGCGGAAATAAAAAGAGAATGAAATTGGCGGGATGACAATGAGTACGGAAAATAATCAGATGGGTCAGGAGCGCAGATTAACACCTGAAGAAAGAGAAGTCAGAAGAAAAAAACTTAAAAGAAAAAAAGCAATCCGAATAGCCATAGTTGCTGTCGGATTTTTGCTGATTGCCGGCATTATTATCAGTCCCGTATTGATCCTGACGCTTTTTAAAGTCAAGTCATTTACGGTGGAGGGTGCAGGTATTTATACAAATGAGCAAATCATCACGGCAAGCGGTATAGTTATGGGAGAAAATCTGGTTTTTGCAGACCTTGAAGAAGCTGCTGAAAGCATTGAAAAGCTTCTGCCCTATACCGATGAAGTGAAGATAACAAAAAAGCTGCCCGATAAAATAATCATCAGATGCTCTTCAACGGAAAGAGCGTACGCAATCGGAATGGCAAACGGTCTTTATGCCGTTACGGACAGCAATCTCAAGGTGCTGGAAATTGTCGGAAAACAACCTGCAGGCGTTGCACTGATAGTCGGAGCAATTCCTTACAATGCAGATGTCGGTGAAATTGCATCTTTCGATGTGATTCAGGAGGGTGAAAAAGAAGATGAGTTTGTCGATGAAAATCTCGGACTTCTTCTTGAAATCACAGGTGCACTTTCCAACGAAGAAATGAAGGACATCAGTCTTGTCAATGTTTCGGAGAAGAACGATATTTATCTTATTTATCAGGGCAGAATCGTTCTTAATCTCGGCAACAACTCCGATTTGACATCTAAGCTCTCACTCGGGAATAAAGTAATCAACAGTGAGAATACCATTGACCCGTTTCAGTTTGGTGCGATTAACCTCAGAGTTGTAACAGAGGCTGTGTTCAATCCTTCAGATATGAATGATATTCCTGAAATTATGTATTATCTTGAAAACTACCTTCCCGAAGAAACGGAAAAAGAGGAAGCGATTGAGGAAGAAAAAGAGCCCGAATCAGAAGATAATGAGGAATAAAAAGCAATAAAATCGTAAATATAATGTAAAATATATATAAATTGTAAAAAAAACATTAAAATAGCAATAAATTTTTAATTTGTTCTTGTTTTTTTTACAAATACATGGTAATATATTTCAGTATTATAAGGAAAAATAAAACCATAGGGGGTCAAACCAATGGCATTTGAAATTGATAATGATTTTGAGAGTGCGGTTCAGATAAAAGTAATCGGTGTCGGTGGCGGCGGCGGAAACGCAGTTAACAGAATGATAACTTCAGGCGTTCTCGGCGCAGAATTTATTGCTGTCAACACAGATAAGCAGGTTCTTGTTCACTCCAAGGCAACACACAAAATCCAGATCGGCGAAAAATCAACTCACGGTCAGGGTGCAGGCGGTAAGCCTGAAATCGGCGCAAAAGCCGCAGAAGAAAGCAGAGATTCCATCGCTGATGCTCTTAAGGGCACAGATATGGTATTTATTACAACCGGTATGGGCGGCGGCACTGGAACAGGTGCAGCTCCCGTTATTGCTCAGGTTGCAAAAGATATGGGCTGCCTTACCATCGGCGTTGTAACAAAGCCCTTCAAGTTTGAAGGCCGCAGAAGAATGCTTCTTGCACAAGACGGTATTGCAAAACTTGCAGAGCATGTAGACAGCCTTATCGTTATTCCTAACGACAGACTCCGTGCTATTGACGACAGAAAGAAGACCATCGCTGAAGCTTTTGCGGAGGCAGACGAAGTTCTTCTCCAGGGTGTTAAGAGCATTTCCGAGCTTATTAAAGTTCCCGGATTCATTAACCTTGACTTTGCAGACGTAACAAGCGTTATGAAGGATGCAGGTTATGCTCACATGGGCGTTGGCAGAGCAAAGGGCAAGGACAAGGCAGAAACAGCAGCAAATGCAGCAGTTTCCAGTCCTCTT